>JAEZJZ010000048.1 GCA_023436245.1 Bacillota bacterium
GGCATAACCGCGCCAGTCTCCTTTCCGTCGAAAAAGGAAAAGGACCCTGCCCCGGAGTGGCTTCATGTCCAGTGGTTAACCTCCATGCGCTCGAGTTTTCACACGGGCTGACGGACCTTTTTGCCACAGCTGTCTGCGCTCTTGCGTCTTGGTGCCCCTTTTCTGCAGGTCTAGCGGCTTGTATGCAGAATACTTACTGTAAGGGTAAGTTTCGAAGGGGGAATTAAGATGAACCAGTCAAAAGAAAGGGCAATGCGGGCGATCGACGCTTTGCAGGCGGAGTTGCTGACCCTCTCTCACAACATTCATGCCAATCCGGAGATATCGCTGACTGAGTATAAGTCTGCGACCTTCATCGCCGAGGTACTGCGTGGCCAGGGCTTTGAGGTGCAGATGGGCATTGGCGGGCTGGACACGGCCTTCATTGCTAGCAAGCAAGGGAAGGGTCCGGGGCCGCATATCGCCTTCTTGGCGGAGTATGATTCGTTGCCTGGCATCGGGCATGCCTGTGGCCATAACGTGATCGCCACCTGTGCTGTCGGTGCTTTCCTTGGCGCCAGCGCTGTCATGGACGAGTTCGCTGGCACCATCTCGATTATCGGGACCCCGGGCGAGGAAGCCGACGGAGGCAAGGTCATTTTGTTGGAGGAAGGCATTTTCGACAACGTGGACTTCGCCTTGATGATGCATCCTTCTTCCGGTCGCTCGCTGATCAACCGGGGCGGTCGCGCGGCCACCAGCATCGACATTAAGTTCATCGGCAAGTCCGCGCATTCTTCCGCGCCGAGCGCCGGCATCAATGCACTGAACGCCGTAATCAGCACATTCAATCACATCGACATGCTGCGCCCGACCTTCCAGATGCAGGACAACGTCAACGGCATCATCACCAACGGCGGATTAGCCGCCAACATCATTCCAGGAGAGGCCGCTTGTTCGTTCAGCTTGCGGGCGCGTACCCTGCTTGATCTGCAGGCGTTGGCCGAGAAGGTTAAGGTGGCTGCTAACAGTGCGGCACAGCTCACCGGCGCCAAGGTGGAGATCGATGTGCATCGTATGTATGCGGAACGTTATCCCAACCTGCCGATGTGTGAAGCCTTCAAGGACAACATGGCGCTGCTCGGGGAAGAGATGGAGTATGCCAATCCCACCGGCATGTACGGCTCGTCCGATGTCGGCAATGTCTCAATCAAGCTTCCAGCGATTCATGACTACCTGTGGATTGCCCCGGCTGGCGTGAACTCGCATAACGCCGAATACACCGAGCATTCCAACTCCCCGCGTGCGGACGAAATCTGCATCAAGGGCGCCAAGGGTCTGGCTATGACCGCAATCGATATTCTCTCGGATGGGCAGTTCCAGGAGAAGATCAAGGAATATCACAAGAACCAAGTTCCCGCGGAGTACCGGAAATAGCGAGCCGCAGGGTCTTCCGGCGCGCATGCGAAGGACCCGGATTCCTCGCTGCGCCCGGAATGACATTGATGAGACGAAGGGTCTGGCCCTTCGTCTCATCCAACGGGCTCTCTCTGGTGCCTCACTGGCCCGCCAGGCTTATGCTTGGCGGGCCTAGCTGTGTTCATTTGCCAGGGAGGAAACCCGCATCGGCTGCAGAATCTAAGCTATACGCAATATTCGGCTGGATAGCAGTTTCTGGAGGGCTGGCGCATGAACGTGATCAATCATCTGGTGGCACTGAGGCCGATTCCTGTTTTGGGGCATTTGGCCTACTATCTGTTGAAGCTGCTGGGCGTGGAGATACCGCGATCGGTGGTGGTTGGCAAACGAGTGACATTTGCTCACTGGTCGAATGGCTTGGTTGTGCACAGCAAGACGGTGATCGAGGACGACGTGACGCTGTTTCAGCAGGTGACGCTGGGGCGATCTGACGCGTACAAGCCAATCAACGATTCGGCCTTTGAGGGATTAAGGGTGAAGAAAGGCGCCGTAATCAGCGCCGGGGCCAAGATCCTCTGCAAGTCTGGTACCTTGGTGGTCGGAGAGAATGCCGTGATCGGGGCAAACGCCGTCTTGCTCACCTCCACCGGGGACAATGAGATTTGGGCAGGGGCTCCCGCCAGAAAAGTGGGCGACAGGCACTGACAGGTTCAAGGCATCGAGCGACTCAGCCATTCGGCTGGGTCGTTTTTCACTGCCAGGCGAAGTGTGTCACTGCGCCGCAACTCGGGGAAGCGGCTGTTCACACAATGAACTCTCAGTGGGAGGAGAAAAACTGTGAACAGCCTGATTCAGAGGCGCGGATGTCTCTTCGCACAAGGCAGGGGTATCTGCCGGAGGACAGCCCAGAGGGTGCAGACTCACCGCAACTCGCCATTCGCCCGCCGTGCCCGCTCGGCCTATGATCAACTCAGGTAACGCGTAAGCTGGTTACCTGAGTCGGGGATGCAAGGGGGTGAGATGATGGCAGTCGTGAAGGAAGCACTGGGAAGCCGCCTGCAGGTGCTTGTGCAAACCGGCACTGATACGGAGGGGCAGCCGGTGTTGCGCACGCGCTCCTACGCTGGGGTGAACGTTGCCGCTCTGGACAGCGACGTCTATGACGTGGCCCTGGCCATCGGTGCACTGCAGCAGTACACCGTGCACAGCGTGCGCCGCGTCGACGAAGGCGAACTGGTCAACGAGCCATAATTCAGTTGCCTGCTGAAGCAGCGGAAGGGAGGTGAAGCAGTTGGCAGCAGTCACCACTCTGCAGTTGTCCTTCACTGTGAATGTCAATCGAAAAGTTGACCACCGCGCTAATCCAAAAGTTGACCACCCCAGCATGGGTTACGAGAGGTGATGGGACCCGTCAGGGTCCCGCAAGCAGGGGCAATCGAATCGATCTGCTTG
>JAEZJZ010000049.1 GCA_023436245.1 Bacillota bacterium
GAGCCTGCGTCAACAGGTTCACGCTTTACGGAGGCGTCTTTCCTTTCCTAAGATACGGTCATTATATCCAGCAGACTCTGGACAGGCAACAACGTCAGCTTCTTGACCTTTCATTGCGTCAGAAACATTTCACAATCAATGCAGACAAAAAGCCAGCCCATCGGCTGGCCCAAATCATACTCCTGTTCATGCAGTCTCCGCGGCAAACACTCACTTAGTCGGATTGAGGTATCGAGCAACCGCGTCGGCCAGTACCGGCTCAACTGCCGACCGCACCAACGGATTGGCGTAGCCGATCCAGCCACAATCTGTGGTGGTGTCCAGCGGGTACCGCAAGCTTCCACCCGCCAAGTCGGAGATGGCACAGCCGGCCTCAACCGCCACCAGATACGTGCACAAGTCATATGGGTGACAGCACAATCCGCCGCCTATGCCGGCAGCCCGCTGGCGCAGGGCGATTGCTGACCGCAGGCCATTTTTTGAGATCAACTTTGTTTCGAAGAAGAATATCCACTGTCTGCAAGAAAAGGTGTTGCAGAATCGTCCTATAGGTGTCTAGGTAAGAGAAACCTAGATTCTGCCACCAATATTGGCGGCTGAAAGGAGATGATTTATGAAGAGAGCGAATAGTAGAGAGCTTGTGTTTAGTGGCTATGCTACGGTTTTCGTACTTGAAAGGAGGTTAAGAAAGTGTTGAGAACGAAGAAGATCATCGCTACTCTGCTAGCCTGTATCATGACTGTAGTTGCCCCAATTAGCATCTATGCAGGCGAATTATTCGTTTCTCCTGTGAGACAAGCCATGAGTAATTGGTGCTGGGCGGCCTGCGACCAGATGGCTGGGGACTATGAGATACAGGGATCGGCCAGAACCCAATACGACGTTGCGCAGTACGTTTTGGGTTCCCAAGTCAATTTGGGGGCAAATATCGCGCAGATTGCTCAGGGTGCAGAATACGTTACCTACTTCTATGCAGACTATTATGGAGAAGTTGTCACATTCTCCCTAAGCACTCTCGCATCTTACATAAACAATGTAGGTAACCCCGTCATACCAGTGGTAGTGTGGTTTGATGAGTATGGTGATCCTGTAGCTGCCCACGCTCTGCTAGTGTGCGGTCACAATACTTCTAACCAGTTGAAGGTAATTGACCCCTATACCGGTACTGCAGAATGGATGAGTTACAGCAACTTGTGCAACTGGGGCAACGGATATTACTTGATGACTGCGTATACTGGGTACTAGGGAGGTGCGAGTATGAAAACGTCAAAGAAGACCGGGATTACGGTCGCTCTGCTGCTTCTAGCCGTTGTACCGTTGCTGGCCACAACCTGGTTTGGGCCCGATGCCCGGGCCGTGGCCGCAGATGACACCACTCTTTGGTCGACCTCTGATGTTCTGACCGAGATTCGGCCTGGACTTAACAATGACAAACTCCGGACAACTGCCGAGGGGGAACTTGAGTGTATTCGAAGGACCCTGGAGAACGAGGGCATTAGCTACGCCCATGAGCAGGCCTTCCGCATCTACTCAATGGTTGATGTCGATATCATCAAGCAATTTGAAGAGAAGGGCAGCTTAGGTGAGTGCATTTCGACCGATTATAGGTGGAATGTTCCGCTTGTTTCCGGAAAACTGACAACGGGTACAGCCAAGCTAGCAGCTGATAAGGATGGGACGTGGAGCGTGGTCTCATATGGGAGTGCGCAGCTTGAAGAGTGTGCGCTATTGAGCAACCTCAGCAAGATAAGCGAGTTGCTTGCGGACAATGGGCTCAAGAACGTAACAGATATCAAAGCAGCTTACCTGCCCCTCTACCGTACCACAATGCTGTATATCAGGGCTGACGGTCAAGAGTATGCCATGGCAGCCAACGAAGCCAGGTTCACTGACATCGAAACGTACAAGGTCTATACCGCCAAGGAGTTCGTTGCAGCCTTCGAAAGAGCATTCGGCAGACTAGTACCTTATGTGAGGACCCCTCTCGAGGAGATCCCCATTGGGGTCAATGGGTCGAAAGCAAAATAAGGAGCCAGGGGCTTAACGATTGGGCGTGTCGCAAAACGTTCTTGACAAACGTGGCGCGACACGCCCTTCTTAATGATTGTGGGGAGAGGATATGCGTTCTGCGATGACGTTCTCCTCCGCCCTAAACCGTTTTGGAGAACACCAAAACAAGGGAAGGCTCTTCCCCTGTAAAAAGGACTGTTGCTTTGGTTACGCCACCTCCGGGAAATGCAGATGGTCTCCGCAACGCTTCTTCTGGATCTTGTTGTAGAGTTTGTTTGTGTTGTAGGCCATGGCCAGCAACAGGAACTCGGTTTGCACCTTCTCCAGCCCGCGCAAGAGAAAACCCCGGAACTCCATATCCCGCTTGAGCACACCGAAGGCCCCTTCCACCTGCATGGAACGGTTTTGGCGCAGCAGTATTCCTTCAGCGGTACTGATGCGGGTCTCCATTTCCCTGCGCTGTCTTCTGAGACTGCTTGGAGACATGGAGGTTCTTGCTGCGTTCCTCCATGGGGGTCTTGCTTGCTCCCTTGATGCATTTGATAAACAAGATGCCGGCGCCCCAAACCGTCGCGCAATGCGCGCGCCCTCGGGCGTCATCGCCGCTCACCGCCTTGGCCACACTCCTGCACCATCAAACAGCGACAACTGCGATCTGCGCTTACGCCGGGCGCTGGATCCGTCCCGGTGGCCTGGGGTTTGGCATACTGAGCGCAAGCGAAGCATCTATCCTTCTCCGGCTCACTTGCTCTGATTGAGCTGCTGCGCAATCGCGTCGAGCAGCACCGGCTCAACCGCCTCTCTCAGCAAGGGGTTGGCGTAGCCAACCCAACCACAGTCTGTGGTGGTATCCAGGGGGTACCGGAGGCTTCCGCCTGCTAGGTCAGTGATGGCAGAGCCGGCCTCTACCGCTACCAGATACGTGCACAAGTCATAGGGGTGACAACACAATCCGCCGCCGATGCCGGCAGCCCGCTGGTGCAGGGCAATCGCTGGCCGCAAGTCGGCCACCAAGCGATACTTGGCTGTCGCCAGCATATACACCTGACCGGCGGTTGACCCATACTGGTCGGTGAAGACCAGTACTTCGTTATCCTGGGCTGGGCCAACGGCCTGCTCGATCAGCTGATCAACGATCGCGGCGTTCTTGCTTCTGGTACTGGTATACGGATTGACGAACATGATGTAGCCATGCCTGAGATTGTCGGCAGAGCTGGATGACAGTCTTGTGGGCTCCGTCAACAAGCGGCCGTTATCGATATCCCAGACCTCTTCAAAGGAGCCTTGCCCCACGCTAGCGTAGACGACCGAGGCCCTGTCCTGCTTGAGCGTTGGTATCTCGGTTTGGATGGCGAACTCGATGTCTGCCAGCGTCACTCCATTACCGCTATTCCGTGCCACTCCCGTCAGGATCCAGGCGCTGCGCTTGTTGTACATAATCTCACGCGTGCCATCTATCGGGTCAATGATCAGCACATAATCGGCCCTGTCCTCTACTAGCCCCTCGGGGAAGACCCTTCTGCCAATGCCTTCGCTGACCACAATCACACCGTTGCCGATATTCCGTTGACTGAAGAACTCAACGATGATATCCTCAGCGATCACGTCAATCGCATAGGAGACATCGCCGGCGCCGGCCTTTGCACCTCGGGGGTTGGTGACGCTGCTCGCCCTGAGGCTTTCCCTGACTGCCCGGTATATTTGGAAGTGCAGTTCCTGAATCACGCTGCGCAATGCCTGCAACTCTACTGACAACATTACCCCACCTACCATTTCGCTGTCCCCAACTTCCTGGCCCGCCTTCTGGAGGCAACCAGCCCGGGCACGCATATGCCAGCTACAGACAAGAAGACAAGCAACGGAATGAGCGCGATGGTCAGCGGCGACAATGTGGCCAGCAGCTTGTGCAGTTCTGATGCCACTGCTACATCCAAGTTGGCCAGTACCAAATAGACAGTGTTGGCAACTGACACGATCAGAATCAACACATTCAAGCGCAACAAGATACCGGTGCTGCTGATCGTCGCAATTTTCCCGAAGAAGCCGCCCTCAGCCATGCCGCCCCCTGATTCACCATCCTGAGGCTTCACCTTTCTGAGCGCGCCGCCGCGTCCCTTCATGTCATTCATGGCCTGCACCAGCCTATCAGCGTTGAGACTCCTGTTCTGGAGCAAGCATTCATCCATGATCCGCTCTATTTCACCCAAGAGGTGCGCAGTGCCGGATGCGAAATACCGGTCGCGAACGTTCTTCAATAGGATCAGGAAGATGACCAAGGTAATAACGCTGGACACAAAGACCGAGATCCACGCTGGGAGCCGGTCTACATCCAGCAGGACCGTGGCAAAGGAGCCCATCATGGCCAACATCAGCGTCGGTGTGTTCCACAGGGTTCCATCACGATAGCGCCAGTCTTCGCTCAGCTCAGCGTAGAGTATCTGCAACACTTCTAGAGCATCCGTTTCCAAATCCCTGGTTCTGGTCGCTGGATCCATGGCACCACCACCTCCTTCGGCTAGAATGCAGCCTGCTTGGGTATTTCTGCGCCTTGGCGGCTGTTTCCTGCAGATACCTGAGGGTTGATCGGCTTCCAGCCGAAATCGCTCTCTGCAGGCATGTGGGGACCTGCTAGGCCGCAACGACTACCACCTGTACTCAGTTCTCCTCCCTGTACAATGCCCGAACGGTGGCGTGACGACTATGCTCACCAAACCAGCAATAATTGCCCGGCAACCCCCGGTCTATTTCCGCGGCGAAGGCATCGATGTAGCCCGGGTGCGGCAATGGCAGGTCAACAACCAGCGTGGATTCCAGGTGCAGCTCACGATAGTGCGTCTTGCGATATCCACAGGGGGTAAGGTTGGCGAAGAATTCGTCCAGACGTTCCGGAGCGAAAGCTGCCAGTTGCTCCTGCACATAGCGGCGATTCTCTCCCGAAACCTCGGCATCCAGCCGGTTCGCATCCAGACTCACGGTGTACGTCTTCGCCCGCCGTTCGAGGCTGCGCGTCTCGAAGACTACGATACTCAACTGCCTAACCGGCAGCGTCCGCCCTTCCCGCGCAATCTCCGCGTTGTATTTACTCGCGATCTCGCGCAGCTTGCCCAAGTCTTCGCGCGAGAGCCTGACCCTGTCCCCGTTCAGCGCGCCCAGGGTCGTCTTGGGAAACTGTGCAAACTTCCCTACCTTGATGATCCCAGGTAACTCCGAGAGCGCCTGCTGCAGCTCCAACATGCCCCCTGAAAAGCCCTCATAGACAAGCAGCGGCACCCCCCTGTGAATGTCAATCGAAAAGTTGACCACCGCGCTAATCCAAAAGTTGACCACCCCAGCATGGGTTACGAGAGGTGATGGGACCCGTCAGGGTCCCGCAAGCAGGGGCAATCGAATCGATCTGCTTG
>JAEZJZ010000107.1 GCA_023436245.1 Bacillota bacterium
CGCCGGCCCCGCCCGCCGCCCCCCCCCCCCCCGACGGTATCAGCCCTGCAGCGATAGGCCGAACGGCTCCAGCGCGCGGGGCAAAATGCCCTTCAGGTAGGCAATCAGTACGCCGTAGTTGACGATAGGCACGCCGACAGCAGTGACATCCTGTAGACGAGCGAGCATGGCGCGGCGGTTGAGCATGCAACCCCCACAATGCACGACCAGCCTAAACTGGCTCAGGTCGTCCGGAAACGCAGTGCCTGCAACCCACTCAAATTTCAGTTCGCCGCCAACCCGCTGATTGAGCCAATGCGGAATCTTCACCTGTCCGATGTCCTCGTGTTGCGTGGTGTGGGTGCAAGTCTCGGCGATCAGCACACGGTCACCAGCCTGCAACGACTGTACCGCCCTAGCGCCGGCAACCAGAGTAGCCAGGTCACCCTTCTGCCTGGCGAAGAGCATGGAGAAGCTGGTCAGACCGATCTCACGAGGCGTGATCGCGGCGGCTTGCGCGAACACTTGGGAATCAGTGATGACCAGTCTGGGAGGCGTCCTGAGATTGGCCAAGGCCGCCTCCGCCTCATCAACTCGGGCCACGATGGCGCTTTGGCCATGATCCAGCAAATCGCGAATCACCTGCACCTGTGGCAGAATCAGTCGCCCATTCGGCGCCGCCTTGTCGATCGGCACAATCAGCATTGCCTGTTCGCCCGGTTGCAGCAGGTCCCCAACAAGCGGTCTCTCTTCCCAGAAACTCTGCGGCGCCATCTCCACCAGCTTGGTCTTGAGCTCATTGATGCCGCTCATTGTCTGGGCGCTAACCAGGATCTGCGATAGATCTCCCTCGGCTGACGGACTAACTCCAGCCAGCAGGTCAGCCTTGTTCTGCACGACCAGGACAGGGAGATTCTGCGCCCGAGCCACCTCAGCTACCTGTCGCTCCCACTGGGATAGCCCCTGGGTAGCGTCCACCACAATCACCACAAGGTCTGCCTGGCGGAGAATCCGCCTGGAGGCAGCGACCCGCTTCTCCCCCAAATCCCCTTCATCATCCAGGCCGGGGGTATCGATCAACACCACCGGCCCGAACGGCAGGAGTTCCATCGCCTTGAATACCGGGTCGGTGGTCGTGCCAGGAACCTCGGAAACCACAGCCAACTCCTGGCCGGTGATTGCGTTCAGCAGGCTGGACTTGCCGGCATTGCGCCGACCGACCAGAGCGATCTGCAGGCGACTACTGCGCGGTGTCTTCAGCATGCTGCTTCGCCTCCCAGGCCGGTGAGTTGCCGCGCCCGGAGCCAAGGTGGCGATCTATACTCTCAATACGGCCTTGCAGACAAGTGAGGCACTGTGTCAGCTGGTCATCCAGGCAAGGCTTGTCGGGGTAGAGTTCATACTGCTGCTTGTAGGGAACAGGCGTAGCGCTAGGCATGACCACGTTGGCGCCGGCTTGCCAGCCCCGCTCGCGTCCCCGCGGATCCAGAGCGGCCAACGCAGTCGTCACCGGCATGTTCACCTTGGGGCAAAGCAGGCGCGTGATCGCCATCATGCGCAGCGTCATTCCGGCAGTGCCGCCCGCAGCATCGGCCAAGGGTGTACACGGGTGAGGAATGAAGGGGCCGATGCCGATCATGTCCAGCTGCAGTTGCTGCATCAGCAGTAGATCGCTGGCCAAATCAAGCAGCGTCTGCCCGGGCAACCCCACTAAGGAGCCACTGCCCACTTCGTAACCAAGCTCAGTCAGCCAGCTCAGGCACTGCAACCGTTCGTCCAGGCTGGAATCAGGGTGCATCCGGGCATACAGCTGCGGGTTGCTGGTCTCAAAGCGCATCAGGAAACGATCCGCACCAGCGGTACGCAGCCGCGCATATTCCGCGCGCGACCGCTCTCCGATGCTCAACGTGACGGCAAGCTCTCGGTGCTCGCGCTTGATGCTTTCGACCAAGGCCGTTAGCCGCTCGCAGTTCCACCAAGCGTCTTCGCCGGACTGCAGCACCACTGTGCCTAACCCCCGCGCCGCCACCTGCCGCACGGCGTGCAGGATCTCTTCCTCGCTCATGCGGAAGCGCTCTGCCGTCTGGTTCTCTGCCCGCAAGCCGCAATAGAGACAACGTCGCCGACAGATGTTGGAAAACTCAATCAACCCGCGCAGCCAGATGGCGTCGCCAACCTGAGTCCGGCGAACCCGATCGGCTGCCGCCGCCAGGAGCGAGAACTCCTCGTCGTCAGACTGCAACAACGCGACCAGTTGTTCGCGCGTCGGTCGCTCGCCGGCGGTCACTCGCAAGAGTGCCGTTCGAAACTCTGTTCTGATCATCCGGCCACCTAGAGATAGAGGTCGCGCTGCCCGGCAGCGATGGCAGCTAGGCGCTCACGGGTCGTCTGTTGCAGCGCGGGGTCAGCAACCGCCGCCAGCCACTGCTCAAACCGAGGCTTGAGCTCGGCTCTCATGGCTTCGTCCGCATGGTCAGCCAGATACTCTGCCAGGGTGATAATCGCATTTGGTTGACAGAAGGTCTGAATTTGCCCCTCTTTGGCCAACTCCATGAAATGCTCGCCAGTGCGGCCGAGGCGGTAGCAGCCAGTGCAGAAGCTCGGCAGGTAGCCCTTGGCAGTGATAGTGCGCACCATCTGCAAGAGGCTGCGATGGTCCGCACCCTCAAACTGCTCCGCGTCGTGGCCGTCCTGGCGATAGCCTCCCGGGCTGGTGGAAGAAGCGGCGCTCATCTGCGAGATGCCGAGATTTAGCAACTGATCACGCAGATCGGCGGGCTCGCGGGTAGAGAGAATGATTCCAGTGTAGGGGACGGCCAATCGCAGCACCGCCACCATGCGCTTGAACTCCAGGTCGGTGGTGGGATAAATCTGCGGCAACTGTTGACCGGAGGCCAGGCGTAGGCGGGGCACAGAGATGGTGTGAGGGCCCACTCCAAACTGCGCCTGCAGATGGGCGATGTGCTGCATCAGCCCCATCACCTCGAAGCGATGGTCGTAGAGCCCAAACAAGGCACCGATGCCGACATCATCGATGCCGCCCTGCATGGCCCGGTCGATGGCTGTGAGGTGATAGTCATAGTTCGCTTTGGCGCCCATCGGATGCATCACCCGATAGGTGGGGCGGTGATATGTCTCCTGGAACAGCTGATAGGTACCGATGCCGGCTTGCTTGAGCAGGCGATAGTGCTCGACAGTGGTGGCCGCCACGTTGACATTCACCCGGCGAATGCGTTCCAGCCCCAAGGAGGTGCCATAAACCGTGTCGATCGCCTGCAGCACATACTCGATCGGAGTCTTGGTCAAATCCTCGCCGCTCTCCAGCAGCAGGCGTTTGTGCCCCATGGCCAGCAGAATCTCCACCTGCTGCCGAATCTCGGCCTGGTTCAAAGTGCGGCGCTGCAGCAGCGAGTTGTCACGGCGAAAACCGCAGTAGAGACAGTTGTTGCTGCACTCGTTGGAGAGGTAGAGCGGCGCAAACAGCACCACCCGCTTGCCGTAGATGCGCTCCTTCACGCGCCTGGCAGTGGCGAACAGCTGCTCCAGCAACTCGTTATCCGTGACAAAGAGCAGCGTTGCCACTTCTTCCGGGTCAAGCCCATGAGCGACATCCGCTTTCTGCAGAATCTCCTGCACCCGGCCGCGGTCGGCCCGCTGGCCTGAGGCCAGCCAACGTTCAATGAGCTCTTGGTTGATAAATGAGGTCATCTGATTAGCCCCCTCTTCCCTGGCACGAGAGGTCTGACGAAGTTAGGGAATCAGAGCGCGATGGCAGACTTCACTTTCACGTGCGGGATGTTGCCCAGCTTGCCGGTGAGTGCTCCGATGGAGTCGTTGTCGCCATCGACGATCAGCGAAATCACAGATAGGCCCCTTTCTTTGTATGGGATGCCCATGCGTCCCACGATGATCTCGCCGTACTCCGAGAGTACCGCATTCACCCGGTTCGCCGCATTCTCCCGTTGACTGACCACAATGCCGATCACTGCTATGCGCGATTCCACGTCTTCGTCCTCCTTTCTGGCCGAAGATGACAAAACCCACCCCGACCTTGGGGTGGGCGAATAGACTGCTGCCCGGTAGTTTCGCTACCAATCCCCGCGCCCTCAGGCTTACCCTCGTGCTTAGGTCTTCGTAAATCATCCCTCTCTGACAGGTCACCCCAACAGATCAGGAGTTTGTTACGTGAATAACGTAACAAAGTTTGTGAGGGTTGTAAAGAGGCAGGCGTGGCCGCTCAAATTGTGCCCCGCGGAGGCTCGGCATGCGAGCCCTTGTCCAGGGGTGCTGGGACAAACCGAATGCAGGCGGGTCGCATGCATGCGACCCCTACGGGCGGTACGCCCAGCGTCATAGGGAGCCATGCCCGCGGGACTGCCCAAGAGACAACTGAACTGCCTACTCTTTGATGAACGACAGAATTGCCTCGCGCACCAACTTCGCCGCGAGCAGCTGGGTGATCTCGGAACTGTCGAGAGCTGGAGCAACCTCCACCAGATCAAAGGCGACCACGTTGCACTGGCCAAGCAGATGAATGGCCCGCATAATCTCGGCACTGGTGCAGCCGCATGGCTCAGGCGTGCCTGTGCCGGGAGCAAAGGCTGGGTCGAGCACATCGATATCCAAAGTGACGTAGACCGGCTTTCCCTGCAGCTCGGGCAGAACCTGCTCCAGCCCTGGGAAAATGCGCTCGGAGAAGAGATGGGTGTACTCTTCGGCGAACTGCAGCTCCGACTTCTCGCCCGAGCGAATGCCGAACTGATACACCCGCTTCTTGCCCAGGCAGCGGGCTACGTTGCCGATCACGGTGGCATGGGAGTGGGCCTCGCCGAAGAACTCGGTGCGCAGATCGGCATGGGCATCGAAGTGCACCACGACCAAGTCCGGATGCTTGGCATAGACTGCCTGGAAGACGCCCCAACTGACCAGGTGCTCTCCCCCCAAACAGATGGGCATCTTTCCGTCCTGCACAATCACCGAGACAGCGTTCTTGATCGCCTCCAGGCTGGCCTGCACGTTGCCAAACGGCAGGTTGACGTCCCCAGCATCGAAGTAGCGACGGTCTGCCAGGGTGCGGTCCTGATGCCAACTATATAGCTCTAGTCCATAGGAGACCTCGCGGATACGCTCGGGGCCGAGCCTAGTGCCCGGGCGGAAACTGACGGTGTAATCCATGGGCAAGCCGAGAATCACTGCCTCTGCAGAGGCATAATCCTCACAGGAACCATTGAAGCCCTGGTTCTGCAGCAGCAGAGAAGCTAATTCTGGTTTAATGCGGGGCATCTGCGTCACCTCATCCGAATCAAATTCGTCACAAATGGTGGCAAGACAAAGGCAGCCTGATGGATGCCGGGAGAGTAGTACTTGGTTTCAAAGACCGGAGCATCCTCCCGGCGCGTGGTCGGATCATGCTGCTTGGAGCAGACAGTGAAGCTGAACAGACCGCTCTGGTAGGTTGGAATGGACGAGAGATAGAGGCGCACGATGGGGAACACCTGGCGCAGCCCTTCGTGCAGACCGGGAATCAGCTCGCGGTTGACCCAAGGAGATTCGGTCTGGGCCACAAACATCCCATCCGCCTTCAGCGCGCGATGCAAGTTGCGGTAGAATTCCTGGGCAAACAGCCCCACCGCCGGCCCAATTGGGTCGGTGGAATCGACTATGATCAGGTCGAACTCGTCCTTAGCCTGCTTCACGTATTCGATACCGTCGGCAATGCGAACGGTCACGCGCGGATCATCCAGAGCGCAGGCAATGGACGGCAGATACTGTTTGGAGAGTTCAACCACCCGCTCATCTATCTCCACCAGCACGGCCTCTTCCACCGTCGGATGTTTCAGAATCTCACGGATCGCTCCCCCGTCGCCCCCGCCGACCACCAACACTCGCTTGGGGTCGGGATGGGCGCAGAGCGGGACATGCGTGATCATCTCGTGATAGACAAACTCATCCTGCTCGGTCGTCTGCACCACGCTGTCCAAGAGCAGCATGCGCCCGTACTGATAGGTGTCCACCAAGGCAATGTCCTGGTATTTCGATCGCTCGGTATGTAAGGTCTGTTTGATGCGGTAACTGATGGCCATATCCTTACTGTGGTATTCTTTGGCCCAAAGCTCCATTGGAACACCCCCTGTCCAATAATCTGCTCTATTCTAGCATGTTCATTTCAAAAGTGGCAAACTAAGGCTAGGCAAGAATCGCTCTATTGAGATCGCAACTCTGCGAGTTGCTGGGGAGGATGAGGATGATTAAAGCACCAAAATTTGGACAGGATGTGTTCGTAGCCGAAAACGCCACAGTGATCGGGGATGTGAGCCTCGGCTCGGGTTCCAGCGTCTGGTTTAGCGCGGTGATTCGCGGAGACGTGGCGCCGATTGCGATCGGCGAGCACAGCAACGTGCAGGACGGATGCCTGTTGCATGTGGCCGACAACTTTCCACTGCGCATGGGCAACCATGTCACGGTCGGTCACGGAGCGATTCTGCATGGCTGCACGATTGAGGACGGGGTGCTGATCGGCATGGGCGCGATCGTGCTGGATGGCGCGATTATTGGGGCAGGTAGCATCATCGGAGCAGGCGCACTGGTGCCGGAACGCAAGGTGATCCCCCCCCGCTCGCTGGTGGTCGGCGTGCCCGGCAAAGTGGCGCGGGAAGTACCGCTAGAGGAAGCCGAGCACCTGATCGAGCACGCCAAACAGTATGAAGAGCTCTGGAGGAAAAGATACGTCACAACTGATTAGGCCGTTCTGCGCGAGTCAGGGGCTGGCAACTCCAATCCTTCACTCTGCCGTTCTATTGAGGCAAAAGAACACGGCTAGCTGAGCAACATAGGACAAAGGGGACGCCAGCGGCGCATCTGCATGCGCGCCGGCGTCCCCTACTCGTGTCAAAACTCTATTTGATTTGGGCAACCAGGTCGCCAAGCGCGACTTCGCGCTGTTCGCCGCTCTGCATGTCGCGCAAAGCAGCCACGCCACGCGCCAGTTCATCCTCGCCCAGCACCACCACAAAGCGGGCGCCGGTCCGTCCGGCTTGTTTCATCTGCGCCTTCAAGCTGCGACCGAGCAGATCCTTCTCCGCGGCCAGACCGGCTGCGCGCAGGGCCGCCAGCAGCTTGATGGCGGCCAGATCGGCCACTCCGCCGAGGGATGCAATGTAGACATCCAGCTTCGCTGCCACCGGCGGCGTGACGCCTTCCGCCTCCTGCGCCAGGATGATCCGCTCGGTGCCGATGCCGAAGCCGACACCCGGGGTGGCCGGCCCGCCCACCGATTCGACCAGCCCGTCATAACGACCGCCGCCGCCGATAGCGCTCTGGGCGCCAATCAGGTCACTGCGGAACTCAAAGACGGTGTTGGTGTAGTAGTCCAGCCCCCGCACCAGGCGCGCGTCTTCCTTGAAATCGATGCCCAAAGCCGCCAATCCGGCCTTCACTGTCTGATAGTGCGAGGCGCAATCTGGGCAGAGCGCATCGGCTGGAGCCGGAGCGCCAACCAGTTCCGCCTGACAAGACTCGTTCTTACAGTCGAGCACACGCAAAGGATTGCGTTCGTAGCGGCTGCGGCAATCGGGACAGAGTTTGTCCAATCGCTCGCCCAAGAAAGCCGTCAGGTTGGCACGGTAAGTTGGTCGGCAGGCAGGGCAACCGATGGAGTTGAGGTGCAGTGTGAAGTTCCGAAGCCCCAGTTCACGATAGAAGTTGTCAGCGATGCTGATCACTTCCACATCGGCCAAGGGGTCATGAGTGCCAAATAGCTCGACACCGCATTGCTGATGCTGGCGCAGACGACCAGCCTGCGGCTTTTCATAGCGGAAGATTTGACCGATGTAATAGTATTTCGTCGGCTGAGCCTGTGCGTAGATGCCGTGCTCAATGAACGCACGCACCACCGGCGCCGTACCTTCTGCGCGCAAGGTGAGGCTGCGCTCGCTGCGATCGAGAAAGGTATACGTCTCTTTCTGCACGATATCGGTTTGGTCTCCCACCGCGCGGTTGAACAACTCGCTATGTTCGAACATGGGGGTGCGAATCTCGTGGAAATTGTACAAATAGCAGAGGCGCCGGAAGGTCTCCTCAATGTATTGAAACTTCTCCACCAAGCCAGGCAGCACATCCTGCGTGCCCCGGGGGACGGTAGTCAGCATCACGTTCATCTCCTTATTAAGCGTTATTCGAGGTCGAAATTTCCCCTATTATACCATAGGAAGACGGCGGGACAAGGCGAAAGGCGGCCCAAGCGAAGGCCGCCCGTGAGGGTCAGGATAGCGGTGGAGTGTCTTCTGGCAACGGTTCTGCTGGCCTTACCTGTGCTGCTGGCAAGCGGCAGAGCCAGGCGGCAGCTGCTGCCGTCAGTGGAATGGCCGAAACCAGGCCAATGCTGCCGGTGAGCGCCCTGATCATCTCCGTTGCGATCAAGTCAAGGTTCATGATCTGCTCGAGCGGCATGTCGTAGGCCAGAAAGAGCAGCAACATCGAGGTGCTGCTACCGGTGTAAGCGAGAATTAGTGTGTTGGTCATCGTGCCCATGATGTCCCGGCCGATGTTCATGCCAGAGCGAAACAATTGCCAGGGACTGAGATCCGGGCGTAGCTGACGCATTTCGAACAATGTGGAGGCAATGGACATGCCCACATCCATGACGGCGCCCAAAGCGCCAATCACCATGCCGCCAAACAGCAACCCCTGGTAATCGAAGTTGATGCCCTGCGGGATGTAGAGCAGCATTTGGGCTTCATGGTCTGCGAATCCGGTGAGATGGCTGAATCGGCCAAACAGCACTGCCAAGACGCCGGCAACCACCACGCCGCCAACGGTGCCCAAAATTCCGGCCAGCGTCTTCTTGCTGACGCCGGCAACGATGAGCATGGTCACCACAACGGCAATGGCTGAGACGGCGACAGCCAACTGCACCGGCGGCTTGCCTTGCAAGAGCAGCGGCAGATAGACGAAGACGATCAGCCCGGCAGTGAACGCCAGCCCTAGAAGTGATTTCAGTCCGGACTTCCCGCCGAGCAGCAGCACCAGCAGGACAAACAGGCCAACTGCAAAGTAGAGGCCGGTATCCCGTACATGACTGGTGATGTAGATGTCAACCAGCTCACCGTTCTCATCCGCAGTGGCCTGCAGCAACACCTTGTCGCCCGGCTCAACGAAAATATCGTATGCCTCCGTACCGGATGTGAGGTGATAGACATTCATGGTCTGACCTTTGTGAGGTCCGCTGGTCACGCGCACGTCCACGAAATAGGCCTGCGATTCGTAACCGGCCTCCTCCAGAGGACTGCCTGACTCATCCTGATCCACGCGCATGACTACCCCACGAAAGTAGATGAACTCGGGATCCTCCGTGTCTGCCTGGCCGTGCCCCACAGGGAGCAGAACGACGAGCAACAGTGCCAACAGGCTGATGATCAAATTCCGTTTCATTCTCTCCCCCCTCTCTGGCATGATACCACACAGCGCGGCACCTGTCCTGAGACCTGCGGGCGCTAGAGTGGGCTGGTTCGTTCAAAACGGGGTAAGATCACAACTCTGCTAACAGTTCCACAAACCGCTAAGGTACAAACCGATTCTTGACAAGCAAGAATCACTTTATTGAGATCGCAACTCTACGAGTTGCTAAAAAAAACGACTCCGCCACCGCGGAGTCGTTTCAGCTATTCTGTTTCAGATTCGGCCTGGCCCTCTGACTTACCCTTTCTCATGGACACTACCTTTTCATACAACTGCGGCAGCTTTTCCAGCAGCGGCCCCAGCGTACCGGTCTCTTGCTTATCCAGTGGCAGCAGAGAGACTTCACTGCCCTTGACCACAATCATGGCGATGGGCAGGATATTGGCTCCGCCGCCGCCGCCGGAGACGCCACCGCGCTTGACGCCATCGCTGTTGCCTCCGCCCATGCCAAAGCCGAAGTTGGCCTTGATCACCGGGACAAGAGTTACCTCACCGACGGCGATGGGCTCACCGATCACCGTCCTGCTGGAAATGAGATTCTCCAACTGTTCTCCGAGATGTTTCAGATCCTCCACTTTGCTTATCCCCTTTCTTAGCAACACTTTGTGTTGCGAGCGCAATAAAAGCGATTGTTGCGTAGCGGCTATCGGCTTGTACCTCTTAGCAACACTCCGTGTTGCGAGCGCAATAAAGCGATGGTTGCGTAGCAACTATCGGCTTGTACCTCTTAGCAACACTGTGTGTTGCGAGCGCAATAAAGCGATTGTTGCGGAGCAACTATCGGCTTGTTCCTCTGATCCGCTGCAGAATACGACGCCTGATTGGCGGTTCGCATGCCAGGCGCAGCATGAGGCCGATCACTTCGGCTGGATAGATGCGCACCAGCATGCGCAGTTCACCGACCAAACGATTTGTCTGACCAAAACTGAGCTGTAACCGCAATGATGTTGGTGGCCAACCGGTTGCCCCGGCAGCCGCAAACAGCCAGCCAGTAAGGGCAGCATCAGCCAACTCCAACCGAAGATCGCCGACAACACTATGAAGCAACAATCCCAGTGTCTGTCTCCAATACTTCTTGAGCAATGGCCATAGTTCGGTGAAGTCAAGCGATGGCAGGTGACGACCAGAGCGTTTAGCACGTCCGGCCCGCGTTGCTGCGGGTGTCTGCTTCGTCCTTACCGCCGGCTGCGGTTCGAGCGTCGCCTCTTGGCTGCCCCCATCGGCGGCCAGAGCTACGGGCCACCGCCAAAGCTGCCAGAACGCCCAGCGCACCCCCGCCTGCAGAACTATCTTGGTGTCATCAACTGAGGCGGATGCAGAGAGCTGCACCGGAATCCAGACGACGATCAGGATGAGCAGCAACGGGGCGAGAGCAACCATCCACCACATACCGCGCCGCCTCCCTTATCAGTATAGTCATCACCCTATTGCCATTAGTTTCATTCTCCATCCAACACTTGTCTTCCTCTTCCAGTGCCAGCAATCGGCATCAGTCACCGAAGGCTGAAAGCGATCAGTATGGCACACGCCGGCAACCACCAGTTGCCGGCGTGCATTATCTCTGCTGATCTACTATCTTCTTCATCTAGAACCCGCAAGAAAGCTTCCACTACCTGCGGGTCAAATTGCGCGCCAGACCCACGGCGAATCTCAGCCAGCGCTTCTGTCTGCGGCATGGCCCGGCGGTAGGGCCGATCTGATGTCATGGCGTCATAGGCATCAGCCACCAGCAGGATGCGATCTTCAAATGATCACCCCCTAAGCCGAGCCAGCACGCTTGGCCAGAATGCCTGGGTGGAAAAAATTCCAGATCAAGGCCCAAAATAAAAGGTGCTATCTTCCATCATGAGTGGTGTCACCCGTCTTCTCCACTCGGATGATTCGACCAATCAAGACCGGGATCTGGGCCTCGCCCGCAGCATGCTCAGCCCGCCCGTGTTTCTCGCGGACGGAGACCCGGCCATCTGCGTGCCACTCTCCGATTGTGGTCTCGTTACCCACTCGCAGCAGTGCCAGTTCCCCGGGTGCCGGCTGTTCGCGATAGCTCACCACCAGCAAATCCCCGGCTGCTATCCCAATAGACAGTAGATCGTCTGACTCCACCCGCAGGGCGAAGCACTGGTTGGTGGAATGAGCGATATCCAAGGGAACGAACCCTGCCCACACCGCATCGGGCAACACGGGGGAAGCGTCCACCGCCCAGCTGAACACAGGCAGGTAGACACTGCCTGCCTCGCGGATTAGCTCGCTACACCCCTTTCGCCCCATCTTACTGCTGTCATTCTGTTCGGGAGAAGTATGCGCAGCGGTCTTCTGCTGACGATATCTCAGAAACTCTGAGAACAGTAGCAGTTCTGCCCGCTCGCTCTCCCCCAAATCCCCATCAAGCAGCGGGCCGGGTGCCGCCGTTGCGCCCAATGCATGCTCAGCCAAACCGAGCAACTGGCGCGGATCTGCCAGGCGGCCAGAACTGCCGGCATCACCGGCTTCGGCAGAAATCGCTTGCCGACCAGTCAGCAGCCAGTCGCTAGTTACTCCCAATACGGCAGCCAACTGCACAATGGCCTCGGCCGACGGCTTGACTTTACTTCGTTCATAGTGACTAATGTTGCCTCGCTGCAAGCTAGCCAGCACAGCCAGATCTTGCTGAGACAGCCCACGCGCTTCCCGCAGATATCTGATTCGTTCACCGATAGTCTGCACACGGATCCCCCCATTGCACAAAGATGCAACATTCCCAGGCTGGGTCGGGTTACTGGCGTAATTTAGGTACATTCACTTGCTAACGCGTAATATTAAGGCGTATACTAGTATTTAGGAAGAATTTCCTTAATCCATTGTATCACGAAAATCATCCGCTCTTCCATGCAGTGAACCGAACCAGAGGGGGTAGTCGAAGTGATCCACAGGAGGTTGTCGCCATTTGGGGTGGCGGTGAAGAAACGGCTCTTGGATCTTGGGATTACGCAGAGTGCCTTCTGCCGTCAGCATGGAATCCCCGAGAACCGGTTCTCAGAGAGCCTCTCCTCCACAAGCCCCATCAACAAGTATCGGGACAAGATTTCCAGAATCCTGGGAATTATGTTGCAAGGAACGAAATAAGATTTCCCAAGGGGAATGGGTTGCTTCTGGCCCGGAACGCGCATCGGAGAGTGAACAATCCACCCGTGAACATGCAGATGGAGTGTGATCAATGACTGTGGAGTTTTGCCTGGATGGCTGCAGAATTCAGTTTGAACAGGGAAGAGTCAACTACAACCGGATGCGGCTGAGCTGGCAAGCCGTGGCCCAGGCAACTACTGAGGCTTTCATGCGAGACTATACGGCAATGGATAAGCGTCGCTCGGACCTGTTGCTGGGCGTTTACCAACTGGGCTGGCAACGGCTACAGGAGGCTCTGCAGAAGTTGGAGCGGGTCGCCCGCGAAGCTGCCTGGGAGGCGTCGCCATCACGGGTGGCCCCCTGCTGGCTTGATAGCTATTTCAATTGGGATGATTGCGTGCTGGAAATCGGGCAGGCAGCCGGAGTCCCTCACCTGAGTCAGGCATCCTGCCTACGGCCCGAGGCCATGGCCGCCAACTGCCAATCCGCCAATCTGTTGGCTGCGGAAGATAGTCAGGAACAGTTCACGCCCGCTGGCTTGGCGCAGAGGGTACGTCTATTCACCAGCATGCCGGTGGTAGCGCGCCTCAAGCAGGCCTTCTTCAGCAATGTCTTCAGCATGCATCAGGCTCTGCTGGACCTGCTACAGCGGTGCGGTCGAGCTGATTTAAGGGCGTCCGACGCCCAGGAAATTGCGGAAGCACAGGCCTTGCACGCGTCCATTCAGGCTGGCCAGGTCAGCAAGTATCGGTTGGCGGCTGCCTGCTGCGAGATGTTGACACTGAACCCATACAACCGGGATTACTATCTAGACTACCTGACGCTGGTGGGCGATCAGCGCAACGAACTGGAACGAATGGCGGAGTTTTGCGGAGTGTCCGGCATTCACGCTGAGAAACAGGCTCTGATCAGGCGCCGTGCAGTCGCCGCGCTCCAGTCTGCCGATGGAACGAGCCTGACCGGAGAACTGAAAGGGCTGGTCGCCGCGTGTGCTCTGATTGGCGTCAACCCGAACAATCAGTGGGTGACGATGTTGGAGGACAGAATAGCGGAGTTGGTTGGTTAGGGATTGGCCTCGAGGAGCAACCAGCCCCACGATCTATAGTCTGAGAATGCCCGGAGGTGGCGGAAGCAGGAACAGCGACTACAGATTAGCATCAGGGACGGCCCCGACGATGTGGGGGCCGCCCCTGAATCATTACCTGCCTTTATAGCCTGGATCTTCCTGGTAGTCAAACAAACATCCGTCGTCCCCGCGCAAGACATGCTTGGCGTGGCGGCAAAGCGACCCGTTGTAGGCCCGGTACTTGGCTTCATCTACCAAACAATAGATCTGGCCCCATCGTTCAGAACCCTTCTCCTGCCACACCTTGGCAAACGGGCAGTAGGTGACGCAAGCTCGCGTCACGCCATCCTCGCCCACCCTGAGCTCTGACTCCCAGCCGTACTTGGGCAAATCCGAACCCAGCCCAAAGTTGTCCGTCGTCACTGGCATACCCATTTGCTCAACCTGTCGCCGCGTGCTTTCCCCGCTTTCAGTGCCGTAGCGCCAGACGATTTCCCTGAGCAGTTCCTCTGTCTCGGCCTCGCCAAACCTCTCGGCTAACACCTCAGCCGCGTGGTGATAGAGCACGGCCAGGCGACGCGCCATCAGCCGCACTTGCTCGGTTGTTTCCTCTAGGCTCACAAAGCCTTCTCTCGGTTCCGTCATCACTCTTCCCCCTCTCTTTCAGAGTCTTCTTCGGCAGGATTCTAGATACCCCTGCTAAGGTTGCTCGGCTCGCAGCAATGTTGAAGCATCCGGCTGCAGTTGCGTCGGTATGGTGTCCTCCAAAGCCTCATTTAGGCTGCTCAGTGCCTGTTCTATGCCCAACACGGTCCCGGCTTCCACTCGCTGTCTGGCGTATGCATAGAGTTCGGATGTCAGCTCACGCATGGTGCGTGTCACATGGCTGGAAGCCCCTCTGCTCAAGATGACCAGAACAAACGGATTTTCCGGCAGCAGCACCAGTGCGGCATCGTTGTAGATCCGTTCCTCGGGCGAGGTGCCTGTCTTGTGGGCCACCTGCACTCCTTCGCCTACTCCGGCCGGAATCCGGGAGTTGAACTGAGTGTTCTGCAATGCATCCAGCATTTCGCTGTTGCTTTGCGGCGCCAGCGCCTGACCAAAGTAGAGCTCGCTTAGCAGCCGGCCCAGCTCTGCCGGAGTGGTGCGAGGCGCCAGCAGCGTGCCATATCGTTTCAGGCAATTGACATCAGAAGCCCCCACCGCGGGCTGCAGCTCGCGGGACAGGCGCGTGTAGGGCATACCGCACGCCGTGAGCGTCTCCGTAGCCAATTGTGGGCCGATCAAGCGCAGCAGAATGTTGTGATAGTCGTTGATGGAGTGAGTGATCATACGGTGGATCATTGGACGAAGGTCCCAGGTGCGATTGGTGACTTCGTCAAAGTGCGGCGTATCCAAGTCCAGACGACCCTGGTCAGCAAGAGCGTATGCCACAAAAGCCATCGGCAGTTTGGCCACAGAAGCAGTGTTGAAGTACCCAATGTCCTCTCCCGTCTCCAAATGCAGTGTCTTGTTCGCCTCGTGCCCAGCTGAAAAGCCGCTGGCCAACTCCAAGAAGTAGATGCCGACGGTGCCTCTACCACCCCGCCGCCTGTAGGTGGCCAAGTGGCGCTCAATGCATTCCTGAGCGGCCTGATCAAAGATCCCCTGCTGTTCAGCCAGATAGGTTTCTGCTGCCACAACCTCAAGGCTTGGCTCTGGAGGCATATCCACCATCACAGGCACAGGCTGACAAGCGGCGCAAAGCACGGCAAGAAGCGTAATCAAAACCATAAAAATATAGCGCATCAGTATCCCTCACAGATGAAGCAGCGGCTTCGGAACTGGGGGCATCTGCAATCATCCCAGACGACCCAATTCCACCATATTCTACTTATCTGGTTGGAAATCCTGCCCACAGCGCGCAGAGTCTGTGTTTTATTCCCGTCCCGACCGTTCCAGCGGTTGCCGGCAGTCGCTGCACTCGCGGTCATGCATACAGACTATCCCGTGGCAGCTCGTGCATGACCAACGACCCTTCTCATGTTGCATGAACTGCGCCAAGCCATCAGCCCGGGCCGCTCTGCCATTCTCGATCAGGCTGACGCCATAGCGTTTAATGTAGGTCCTTTCGAGGTTCTTGATCAGCTTGCAGGGAAACTGGTCACATTGAAAGCAATGCGTCAACCCCCTAGCCTGCGCGCAGTCCTTTCGGCTGCAGTGCAGGCAGTGAGCCGGCTTGCCCGCTCCCTCCTGCCGGCACCCAGGACAAGCATTCTTCGTTGCCAGGTGCTTGTAGCAGAGCAGACAATTCAGACCACAAGGGGCAAACATCTCCTCGGCGATCGTTCCCGGCATCTTCATGGCGCTTCACCCCGTCTTCTATCAGCTTGCTGACCCCATGTTATCATGCGTGGAAATAATTGGCCACGTCCAGTCCCATGCAGCGGGCCAGCTGCCCATTCTTTCGCAATGGCACACGCGGCAGGCAAGGGCGTTCAGTGGCCGAGATGAACCAAGTGGAAACTGAGCCAACCAAGAAGGTATGTTCGCAGATTTCTGCTAGCAGGAACGGCATAGTCCATGGCCTTAGGGCGCGCAGTTTGGTAGGATGTGATGCCAATCTTGCGGAAAGGGCGGATCAACCATGAAGAGATGGGGAGTTGGGCTCAGTTGCCTGCTGCTTCTGCTAGCGATGCTGACGGGATGTGGAGAGCAGTCACCCAAGGTGGAAATTGACTGGGCGAGAGAGATTTCCGAACCAGACGTGCAGGCGATCCTCGATCAGTTTCAGCCTGAACAGGAGCTCGCGTGGCTGGAGAAGCTGACGGCTCCCGTCTTGGGTGGCCGCGTTGCCTGCACGGCTGATGAGGACGAAGCGGGGCTGCTCATTGCGGACGTTCTGCGAGAGCTTAAGCTTGAGCCTTGGACGGCCGCCGGTCTGAGTGGCTATCATCACGCATTCAGCGTCAGCGGACAGGAAGCCCTGGCGGAAAACATCATCGCCGTGCTGCCGGGTAAATCATCAGAGCAGTTCCTGCTGCTGACCGCCCACTATGACCACATCCAGGGGGATTTGCGGCAGCAATATCCGGGCGCTGATGACAATGCCTCGGGCACCGTAGCCCTGTTGTCTGCGGCGAATGCGATCAAGAGGAGCGGACTGCAGCCCGAACGGAGCATCGTGTTCGTCTGTTTCTCCGCTGAAGAACTTGGGCTTCTAGGCAGCAAGGCGCTGCTCAATCAGTTGCAGGAGGCTGGCATCGCTGACCAATGCGTAGTGCTGAACCTAGAGATGCTGGCTGGGCAGCAAGGCAACCAACTGACTATCCTGGATGAGGGCAAGACTGAGTTGAACGGTGCCTTCAGTGCAAGATCCGCCCAGGAAATCGAGGCCAGCGGACTGACCTCTTATCAATATGGCGGCGCTTCCGGGCGCGTGGACAGCATGAGCTTCACACCGGCAGGGATACCGGCGATCAGTCTGTTCTGGGGGAATATCGCTACCGATCACCCCTTCTACCACACGCCATCAGACAGTTTCGCCACCGTACGGGCTGACATCTTGGAGCAGGCCACGCGTGCAGCCATCCGGGTGAGCTGGGCCGCTGCCAACTGCACGGAGCAAGGAGCGAACCCTTGAGCTAACGGCTCTGGTACCGCGGTTTGGGCCGGAGTAAAGCCTGATTAGGAAATGATCATTGCCTAGGACTCAACACCGCCAACATGCAGAATCAAATTGACAAAACTGCAACGCGGAAGGTGATTGGGTGAAGATGATCGAGACACACGACCTGACCAAGGAGTATACCTATTTCGAAAAGCCGGAGGGCTTTCGAGGCTCTCTTCGCTCTTTGTTCAGGCGCGAGTCCAAGACCAGGCAGGCATTGTCCGACTTCTCCTTGTCTGTGGATGAGGGTGAGTTCGTAGGCTTGATGGGACCGAACGGGGCGGGCAAAACCACACTGGTGAAGATGCTCACCGGGATCATCAACCCTACCCGGGGCGAGGTACGCGTCGGCGGCTACATTCCGGCAAACCGGGAGGCGGCCTTCAAGCGCAGCTTTGCCGTGGTGATGGGGCAGAAGTCGCAGCTGTGGTGGGATCTTCCCGCCAGCGACTCTCTGCTGCTGAACCAGGCCATCTATGAGATACCGGACAAGCAATACCGCGAGAATGTGGCCTACTTCACGCGCCTGTTTGAGGTGCAGGACTATCTGTCCGTGCCTGTCAGGAAGCTGTCGCTGGGCGAGCGGATGAAGTTTGAGCTGATCGCGTCGCTGCTGCACATGCCAAGGGTGTTGTTCCTGGACGAACCGACCATCGGACTGGATGCGGTAGCCCAGCGGCAGATTCGAGAAATGCTCAAGTCCGCTGGGCGGGAACGCGGTCTGACCGTGCTGCTCACGTCGCACTACACTGATGATCTGCTCGATCTGACCAAGCGCTGCGTGGTCATGCGCAGCGGGCGCAAGCTCTATGACGGGGATCTGCAGAGCCTGCTCGCTGAGCACAGCTCGTTCAGTACGATCACCATCACCTTCTCAGCCGCCAAGGAACTGCCGATGCTACCGCAGGCAGAGGTCCTGGAGCAGAGCGACTATCGCATCTCAATCCGCACTTCCAAAGCCAACGTGGAGCCCTGCCTGAAGATACTGCTAGACCTCGGGGATGTGGCGGATATCAAGGTGCTGGATGACGATGTCACCCTGCTGGTGGAAAAGGTGTACAAAGGCGCATGAGAAAGTACCTCATTTTCCTGAGTACAGAAGTAAAGAGCGCAATGGCCTATCGGGCAGACACCTGGCTGACCGCCGTCTTCAGCGTGTTCTCGGTCGCGCTTTCCTACCTGCTCTGGCGTGCCGTCTTCGGGCAGGCAGAGACGTTCAATGGCTTTACCTTACACCAGATGACTACCTATTACCTGCTCTCCGGCATCCTGGTACCGCTGACCCAAAGCGATGGATTGCTGCATGACTTCTCGGCCGAAATCAAGTCAGGCGGCTTCTCCAAGTATCTGGTCAAGCCGATGTCTCCGCTGGCTTTCTTCATCGCGGCCAGCTTTGGACGGGCGCTGCTGCCAACGCTGATGTCGACGACTGTTCTGTCCATCGCCATGCTCACCTGCGGCAGCTACTTCCAGGCACTGCACTTGGTCGATGTGCTGCAGGCGATACCAGTGGTGTTGTTGGGATCATTGCTCAGCATGGTGATCGCCTACATCATCGCTCTGGCCACATTCCGCTTCACCGATGTCGGGTTTCTCTACGCCATCAACAATGTGGTGAAGATCTTCCTGGCCGGATCGCTGATTCCGCTCAGCCTGGTCTTTGGCCCGAAGTTGCCGCTGTATAGCCCCTTCTCCTATACCGTCTACTACCCGGTGATCACCCTGATGGGCAAGTCAGAAGTCCCGCTCTCCACTGCGCTCGGCGTGTTGACCGCCTGGACTATCGCCCTGACGATGCTGGCCTTGGTGTTGGAGAAAAGGGCTCCAAGGGCTTTTGAAGGGGTGGGACTGTGATCAGGCGCTGTACACACACTCTGCGCGTCATACTAACGCTGGCCAAGCTGCAGCTGTCCTCTGCCATGATGTACCGGGCTAGCTTCTGGGGCGCCTTCTTCGCGGACAGCACCCTTTTCCTGGTCCAGTTGCTGTTCTTCCGGGTGATAGCTGCGAATGGCAACATCGGCGACTGGAACGCCCATCATCTGACCGTGTTCATCGGCACCTTCACTGCCCTGGACGGGCTGTATATGGCCACCTACTTCTTTGGTATCATCCGCCTGCCGAACCAGATTCGCACCGGCAACCTGGATCTGGCCATCGTCAAGCCGGTGAACACCTTGCTCTACGTCACCCTTGGCAGCATCAACCTTGGCTCGTTGGCACTGTTTCTGCTGGGCTTGGGTGTTGTCGGCTACGGCGCCAGCCAGTTGGGGGCGATCACGCTGGCAGGCATGCTGCAGTTTCTGGTTGTCTTCTTGCTGATGTACGTCCTGATGTACGCTCTCATGCTCTGTCTGCGCACGGCGTCGTTCTGGCTGACCAGAGTCAACGCCTTGAGCCAAGTGGAGAACACGTTAGTGGAGTTCTCTTTCAAGCTGCCTGCCCCGGCGATTGCTGGCATCTGGAAAGTGCTCTTGTTCGTGGTCCTGCCCTACGGCTTAATGGCCAACATGCCGGCGCAGGCGCTGTTTGGCCCTTTTGGCTTGACCGAGTGGGCATACAGCCTTGGCACTACTGTCTGCTTCTTGCTGCTAGCAGTTTGGCTCTGGAACAAAGGCATGCAACGATACGACAGTGCCAGCAGCTAATCTATGTACGGCCGGTCTCGCCACGTGCGCCTCCGCGATAGTGGCCGAGCCATATGATCAAGTAAAGACGCGATTTGGAGGGTGTTAGTCATATGCTCTACAAAGAACTGAAGGATGGATTGATCGCCCGTCAGGCGGTGGAGGCCGATCTGCAGGCCATCATCGACCTTAATCACAGGCTCCACGACGACGGTCACTGGACTGAGACCCTCGCCAATGGCAGTCATCCTACAACCAAGATCAGCGACTTTTTCGTAGTTGAGGACCTCATACAGGGACGAATAGTGTCCACCACCTGCTTGATCCCGCAGACTTGGGCCTACGATGGCATGGATTTTGCCGTCGCCCGCCCGGATCTGGTCGGCACAGACCCAGAGTACCGGCGCCGTGGTTTGGTGCGGGAGCTGTTTGGCCTGGTCCACGCACACAGTGAGCAACAAGGACACCTGGTACAGGCCATCGTAGGGCGGCCATGGTTCTATCGTCAGTTTGGTTACACGATCGCACTGCCGTACGGCGGTAGCCTGCTGATCGCTGCCCGGGACATACCGGAGACGAATCCGGTAGAGACTGAACCTTTCCACATACGTGCAGCGACTGCGGCGGACGCCGGCACTATTCGCAGAGTCTACGACTTGAACCGCAAGGACAGCCTGATTAGCTGTGTGAGGGAAGAAAAGCTCTGGACTTACGAAATGCTGGAACGCGGGAATCCAGAGGAGCGCATTCTGCACCGAATAATCGAAGACGCGCAGGGCGAAGCTGTCGGCTGGATGTTGCACATGCCCCGGGTGACAGATGGGGAGTTTGTCACCTTCATGGCAGAAGCCTTGCCCCACGTCTCCTGGCTGCGCCTCGGCCCTAGCCTCCTGCGCTACCTGCTCCGGACAGGGCAGACGCTGGCCGAGGCCAAGGGAGAACGCCTGAAGACACTGAGTATCGTCGGTGAAGGCCAACCGTTGCATCAGGTTCTGCCAGAACTGCTCACTCGTACCGAGCCGTCCTATGCCTGGTACCTGCGCGTGCCGGACCTGCCCCGGTTTCTGCGGGTGATCAGCCCCGTGCTGGAGCAGAGATTAGCTGCATCAGTAGGCCGCGGATATAGCGGGGAGCTGGCGATAAGTTTCTATCAGCAAGGACTAATCATCGCCTTCCAAGATGGCCGCATAGTTGACATCCGCGATCTGCCCTTCGACGTCCGCACGGATGCCAGGATGCCGCAGGATGATTTCATCAAGCTGCTGTTTGGTTACCGTTCGTTGTCCGAACTGCACAACAACTACCCGGAAGTGAGCGCAGTCAACCAGGCAAGATTGCTGCTGGAAGCCCTGTTCCCTAAGAGCAGATCCCGCATTCTATCGGTCTGTTAATGCATAGGCGAGTTGTAGGTGGGCCATTGTAGCGCTGGCAACGTACATCATGTTCCGCCGATTTCGCAGCATGCTGCTCCTTATAGAACAAGAGATGCGGTGATTGGCAAATGCTAATCACCGCATCTCTTGTTACCATCGTGCCGACTTACACCTCTCTGGCGTATTGGACTCTCTCGACAACAGCTACTCCACGGGTTTATCTCGCAATAGTGCCGCCAGAGTGCAAAGGGAGCTAGGACGTCGTGATGAAGTGAGGTCATTGAGGAGTGTTCGTCACTTCTCCGTCCGAGTTCTATGGAAATCCTCGATTTCCTGCTCAACCATTCGCCTATAGCTGTCCTCAAAGGGCTCCCACAACTCCACGACATTTCCGAGAATATCCTCTATCCGCGCAAACTTGCCGTATTCGTAGACCTGCATCGCCTGGATGACCTTAACATCCTTGGCCTCCAGCACCTTCATCAGACTTTCCAGATCGTCGACCGTGAAGTTGAGCACTGTACTTCCTGACTCGTTGTCCTGAAAAGTCAAGAGAGTGAACTTATTGGGAACAAGGAAGTTGATGCCGTACTCCGTGATCTCAAGGCCCAAGACCTCATGATACCAGTTCAGCAGTTTCCTTGTATCACCGCTGATGTTCAGAAAGACACCGCCCAGACCTGTAACTCTGCCCACATCATCACTCCTTCATGTTCGCTAGCCCGGACCTGATCGCATCTACGCGTTCTTCAGTCCACCCAGCATTGCTTCTCAGACTCCTTATTCCATGCGAGCCATGAGCAATCCTTCAGTGCAGGAAGAAGGCCGGCGTGTCGAGTCAACGCTTGTCGACCGTGCGGTCTCTCCCTGCCCAACGGTCAATCACCAACGGCACAGGGGACGTCCACCTTACGCCTGCCATGCCGGCGATTGCCATCCAGAAAGTTTCCGAATGGCTGTTTTCTCTACCCCAGTCATAACAGGTGAGCCACCTTCCTCTCAGATGATGTGCTATCGTATAGACAAGGACCGCTGTGGCTTGTCTCAGATAGCGTGAGACAGGGCAAATCGGCCTTGCGTACGGCGACCAACAATCAAGGAGATGATGGGTATGAAGTTCCTCGATTGGCTCCTACCCACGCCGGCCGATAACCGAGCGCGAGGCTCTACGCTGCCGGCTGGTGTTTTTGCGCTGATTAGCATTGTCAGCGTCGTCAGAAGCTGCATCCACCTGTTGGCTCCAGACGGCGGAGCTGGCAGCATCGCCGGCATGGATCTGTCTGTGGCGGGTGCCTCAGACATCATTTTTGCCTTCGCCCTCTGGGGAGGGTCTCAGTTGATCTACGCTTTTGTTCAACTGCTGGTGGCATTTCGCTACCGCTCGCTGATCCCGTTCATGTATTGCCTCTTGATTCTGGAGGCGCTTTCTCGCCTGCTGGTTGGTCGCATGAGACCAGTTACCTTCTCGCACACCCCTCCGGGTGCAACTGCCAACTACGTGATGCTGATGCTGGCCTCGGCAATGCTGGTTTTCTCCTACCTTTCTGCCCAGCGGCAAGCCGCGAAGTGACTGCAATGCCCTCCGTGGTCGCCACCGTGAACTGTACATGCAAGAGGACGGCACTGGCATTTCTGGCCAGTAGCCGTCCTCTATGTTGAGCCCCTCGGTGCAACAGCCAGGAGGGTTCCTGGCGATCGTGACCGCGAGGCGCATGAACTCCGGGTCAGCCTCGTTTTGCTATCAAACTGCGTACAGCATCGTACGCAAAGTCCTCGTCCAGAGGAAATATCGGCCTCTTCACCTTCCGATAATCGAGCGTCCGTAAGTCTTCATTGGTGCTGCCCTTGGTCAGCACTAGGATGCTCCGTTTGGCCACTAGCTCATGCTGCTCCGTCAGATATCCCAGCTTGCAGACCACTATTTCGACATCCTTCGGATCCACTCCCAGATCAACAAACATATCGGGAGTTGTGTAACCAACATGGGCTTCTGCCAAAACGATGTCCACGCCGCAACTATGGAATAGGGCCAGATCACTCTTCACCATTCCACCGGACCAGTCCTTAATGTAGGCCTTCACCACCCCGGTCGCTGTGATGGGACGTGAAGTAACCGTATCAAACTTGGCGCCAAACGTGAGCGTGACCTCTTCCCCCACCCTGCCTTCGCATTGCTTGGCGGCAACTGGATCATAGATGCCACCGTAGATCACCGGCTTGCTGAGGGTTTTGGTTCTCGGATCAGCCATGATCAACCTCAGGAAATCAGTACAGTCAGAGGATGATCCAGCGGTCGGATTGTCCCCTGAATCCGACAGGTAGATCGGCAACGGCCCTCCCTGCACGGCCGCAAAGGCAACATCCAGCGCCTCCTGCTCGTGATAGGCTTCGGTGAGGAACTCGAACTCATCCTTCTTCGCCCAAATGAGCCGAGCCAGGTCAACTGCTTCTCTTTCGGCCAACGCCAAGTCTCCATCAGCCACTACATAGACAGCTACCGCGCTGTCCTCATTGTCCGCCCAGGGGAACCCCATCAGGTACGAAGCAGCCATGATCCCGGCTTTCTGCTCCACCGTTCTCAGTGCACCGACGAGCTCGATCATCGGCTCCACTGCGGTCGCTGATTGTTCTCCGGCTATCATGATCGGAACCCGGACCCAGGCTGATCGCGCCACCGCGTTGTTCTCCAAGGCGGCTATTGTCATCCTCGCTGCATGTTGGCCGGTTTCGAAGCAATCTGTATGAGGAGCACACTTGTAGCCAATAAAGCCATCACAGTTGTCATGCATTCTCTGGGTCATGGTGGTGTGCATATCCAGGGAAGCGAAGATGGGAATGCCAGGGAACATCTGTTTTAGTTCCTCCAGGAAATAACCCTCTGCTTCTCCTTGCTCCCTGACTCGCATCGACCCATGCAGTGAGAGCGTGATCGCGTCTATTGGAGCCTGCTGCTGTGCAGCTCTTGCCCTTTCCAGAATCTCAGCCTTGATTCTGGAGTAGAAGGCATAGTCAACCTCGCCATTCGGAACGGCTCGAGCAGATACCGTGGGAACTACTTCGTATCCGGCTTCTTGCAAGGTTCTGATGATGCCTGTAACCGAATCATTTTCCCGCAGGTTGGCGAAAATGTCCGCTCCATATATGACTCGGAAATCCTCCTCATCTGCTGTGATCGGGTTGAAGGAGTTGGACTCGTGGTGCATGGCTGCAACTAGGACCCTCTTCATTGCATAGTGCGCTCCCTTCATGTCTGGTCATCCAGGGCAGATCCTGCCCCTTTGATTATAGCCCTGGATGCTTGACATGACTACACCCGCTGGCCTTTCAATACCGGACCGCGCGCGAGGGGCCACCGAGAGAGCGCCTAAACCCATAGTCATCAGCAATTGCTCAAACCTTGGTAAGCGAATTGAACAGGTGTTTGTGCGCTTGCAGAGTCCCCTCATTCCCCAGTACACAGATAGCCCCGTGTTCTAAGACCGATGCAACAAGGTCGGCTAATCCCCTGACTTCGGCAGCGGAGGTGCTCAGCACTTCAACCCTTTCTCGCTGTAAGTCTTCTTCGGTTATGTTACCGAGATAGTAGCCAAGCGCCTTTTCGCCTGCGGCAGCAGCAGTGACAGGGGCGTCAAGCTCGCCAACAGTACTGACGATGTACCGTTCCAGCTCTCTGGGGCTTGGGCTGAAGTCCCGCAGGAACGCGGGGATAGCGTCGTATACGACTAGGGTCTCTGCTAGCTTGGGGTCACGATGGGATACAAAGAGCAGCTTGCCATGCCTGTCTTGTGCAACGGAACACCCATACGCCCCGCCTTTCAGCCGGATGTTGCGCCACAGGTAGTCCCTGGCGAGAACGGTAGATAACACCTTCAGGCTGCCGGAGTACTTGTGCCCAAGCTGAGAATAATCGTAGCCCTTTGCCACGTATTGAACGCCTGATTGGGTCATCAGGCCTTCATTTCTCTGATTGGTGTCGAATGCGTAACTGTACCTTGTGGGGCTGACGCTGTCCCTTAGGCCCCTGATGAAACCAGAGACATCCGGGCGCAAAGCGGCATAGGACATTTCGCTGCCTGTGAAGGACAGGCACATGTTCTGCCTACTCAACACTTGCCCCGCTACCGCCTGCAGATTCTGGATGACCTCGCTAGCACGAGTGTCGAAGCTGTTGTCGAGTTCGCGGATGAAATAGTAGAAATCCAGCCCAGACACCAGCTCGTTGTATCTTCCCACCGCGGAAATGTAGGAGTGCAGCCGGTTAGCTGTGGTGTGCTGTCCCTGCTGTACCAAAACTGACTCATACTGACTCCTGATGCTTTTGATGACGCCCTTGAGTTTCTTCGGGTCGTCAAGACAGGGCGAAAGGATCTCCTCCATCAGCCCGAAGAGCACAGGCGAGTTTTGGTGCAGCACTTTGGAGGATACTCGTAGCTTAGGGTAGTACTTATGTGGCGCTTTGCTGTCGACAAATGTGTCAACCCCCAAGCTGATTCCACCCGCATACAGGTCTAGCTGGCCGGCCAGCGTCTCGCTCGTCCGCCTGGGGCCGTCGACTTTTCCGAGGACACGAGAGAGCAGCCCCACATAGGGGATCAACTGCTGGTCAACACAGTCTGCATCGAACAGGAGAGTGACATAGGAAATGCCGCTGGTGTCCTGGCTGTATCTGAGACTCCTGGTGCCTGCAATGTCGTCTTCTATCAGTTGGGGATACTGGACGGTTCTATCCACATCGCCAACAGAAACCCTAGGGACCCTGTCCAGCGCCGCCTGTAATATGGGCGCTCGCTGAATCTCTTTGAGTTGCCTGTACCGATTCACGAGTTCAGCCACCTCGTCCTGCGAGAGGCTGTCTTTGTGACTTGCCAGCTTCTTTCTGATTTGCTGGTTCTTCGCGTCCAACTGCCCCTTCTGAGGGTTGAGCACAACCAAGCCGTGGTGACTGTTCTGCAGCAGATATTTCTCGATCAGCCTCTCAAAGTAGCCCGAGTCCAGAGAGGCCCTCATTCTTGCCAGGTACCCCTCGTACGCTAGGTGAGCATCCGGTTCACCACCATAGACAAAGCTCTGCAGCACACTGCGCAGATATGTCATGCCCTTATCCGGAACACTCTCGCGCAATCTAAACTCTGCCTTGTTGATGGCCGCCCGCAGCAAATCCTTGTCCATGCCACGAGCAACCAGCTGATCCAGGCAACCGAACACGACCTCTCTGAAGCGCGCCTTGTTCTCTTCAGAGGAGTTCGACACCGTGATACTAAGAAATGGCTGATACACATAGGGAAAGAACATCGACGAAACCTCGGCCCCTAAACTGGCAGCGGCAACTGCCTTGCGTAAGGGCGCTTCTGGCGTACCAAGCAGGGCGTAGCTCAAGATTTCCATGGCGAGCTTCAACTCACCGTCCCTGAGGTCACCCACGGCAAAGCTGAGGCAGAGGAATGCCTGGTCTTGCTCTGCTGCGTCTGCGGCTATGGAGTAAGCCGCAGTCAACTCCCTTGGCTCGGAGAACGGCTGCTGATACTGAGCTCCGCCACTGACCTCTACCTGATCAAAGCCCTGCAGATATCCGTTGATCGCTGCCAGTCTCTCCAGCAGACAGCCGTTGCCGTATAGGTAGATGAAGCTGTTTGAGGGATGGTAATGCCGGCGATGAAAGTCCAGCAGTTCCTGGTTGGTGAGACTGGGGATATGCTCTGGGTCGCCACCGGCATCGTATCTGTAGCATGTGTCTGGATACAAGCACTCTTTAGTCTTCAGCAACAGCACTTCTTCTGGCCATGAATAGACGCCCTTCATCTCATTGTAGACGACTCCGTTGTACTGGAGCTCGCCCTCTACGCTATCAAGCACATAGTGCCAGCCTTGCTGCCTGAAGTATTCGTCGCTGTCATAAATGCCAGGATATAGAGTGCAATCGAGATACGCATCCATCAGGTTCATGAAGTCCTTGGCGTTCTTGCTGGCGATGGAGAAAGAGGTCCGATCATCTGCAGTGCCCGCATTGAGATAGGTGCAGAGCGATCCCTTTTTCAGCTCTGCGAACAGATCCTTCACCGGATACTTCCGCGAGCTGTTCAACACGCAGTGCTCCAGGATATGGGGTGCCCCGTTGCTGCTGCTCGGGGGAGTCCGAAAGGTAATGGAGAAGACATTGTTGTCGTCCTCATTCTCCAGGCTCAAGAGCCTCGCACCACTCTTCTCGTGCACAAACGAATGGAGCACCGCATTAATCTCCTCTACTCTCTTCGCCTCCACCAGACGAAAGCCATGATAAATTTCGTTTACCGTAAGGTTCATTTCCCAGCCCTCCATTGGCGATATTTGCTCCCTAAACAACATCCACGAGAAATCCTATGTGGTCTCCTAACCCATGCTATCTATGCCGAGATACACCAGCAAGGGCGAGAACTCTTGTAACCAACATTACTTCCTTTGCCAGGGAACAGATTTTGATATGCTCCCCCCAAAGTTGACAGGTGAAATGGCAAATCACCTGCTGACTGAGGGGGGGAGCATGTCATTTCGGCGGGGCCTTTGCATACCGGGGGAAAGGTATTGGTCGTTTGAGTAGCGCCCGGCGCGGTGGCCCAGCAGAGCTTTGTGACAGTAGAACGCTTCAGAGAGACACTTGGGGGCCACGTTTTTGCTGCCGCGCTTGCTTCGAACGACTACTCGGGATAAGATGGGTGCGTCAATGAGTCAGGGCATCCGGAGAGTTAGAATGAGTATGGGGGCGCCCTTCATTGCGGGCGCAAGGCGCTATCTTCTCTCCGCGCCCTGGGCGAGGTCATTTAACGCGTTGATTGAGCCCCGTGCATGATACTGTCGACTATCCTCAGAAGGGTGCGGCGAAGTTTCCGGCATGAATTTCGCAGGGGGTATGAAGATGTCTATTCAACCAGCCGTCGTGTGTTTGTGTGGCTCCACTCGGTTCGGCAAAGCGTTTGAAGAGGCAACCCTTAGAGAGACACTGGCTGGGAGAATTGTGCTCTCTATTGGCTCATACACCAGTTCGGACGATGATTTGTTCACAGGATTGTCCCCTGAAGAGCGGACTGCCATCACTCAGGCGTTAGCAGAACTTCACCGGCACAAGATTAAGATGGCAGACGAGGTACTGATCCTCAATGTCGGAGGCTATATTGGGGAGTCAACGTTGAGTGAGCTTCAGTTCGCTTTGTCTCTAGGAAGGAAAGTGCGGTACCTAGAGGAGCCGGGACAAGACATGAGCGCAAGACTGCTGCGCTAGCCATCACGCTCGATCTTTCCATATCCAGGGCACCGCATCGATCCTGTAATCGGCGTTGTCACGCAACCCGGCCAGGACATCGCATGAAGCAAAAAGCAGTCCAGAACGTTTCTGGGCTGCTTTTGCTTCCGACATGAGGGAAACTCTCCGCCGTTACTTATGACAGCTTCTCCATATCACGGCTGATAGGCCAAGCTAGCCAGAAGGTATTACCCCCCCTTCCCCTCGGGGGGAGGGGGACTCCTCGAGCCACCTCGAGCCTAATCCAAAATGTCATGAGTCGCTCTATTCTGGTTGTGAACTTGTGTACGGGTATGTCAACAGGCGAAGAAGCTCCTTCAAGGCTTCATGGACAGATAGACTGCCCAGCCCAGCAGGTCACGTCCACCTAAGCGGATGAAGCTATCTCGTATTCCCGCGACTCTTTGCTTCAGTTCCGCTACATCGGGATCCTCAGGACGCTGCAGCGCATAGCGTTCTCCAGCCCGTATCCGAGACCACTCGTAGCGGTCCCAATCATCTTGGTTGCTAACCGCGCTGTGTAACGGTATCAGCCCCGCCGCTAGTGCCGCCTCGATGTTCCCTGCGTGAGTACCAAACGCCTCTGCCGGCATCTTGGCAGCTTCTAGGTACTCGGTCGTTGGCTGGCTGCGCCAATAAGGTTAGCCCACCATGATCAGGCCTTGCGAGCGAGTGACGCTGGACAGATACTCTAGGGTACCAGCCAGACCGCCATAGACCCAAGTCGCGCCCAGGCAGATGCTCAGATCAAACAATAAATGAAATGTCTATTTCTTCTGCAAGCATGACAATTCTTGATCAAACCATGCTTCAATGTCATCTTGTATATCTAAGACAGAATCGTCCAACGATATGGAAAGTCCGCGGCAACCGCCATCACAATGGCCGATTTCTCTTTTTCGGCCGCAACCATATCCCTTTGCAATCAGTTCCTGCAAAACTGGAGAAAACGTTCTGATGGTGTCAGTGTACTCGTGCGTCTTTGTCGATTTAACATTGATATGATAGCCGTTGTTGAGAGAAGCGTTAATTCCCCATATATCTTTCCGTCTATAACAATACTTCATATAGATATGAAAACCTTTCACTTCCACAACGCAGGCAAGTCCTCTGTCCAGATAACGCTGATGCAGCCGCAGAATGAAATCCTGGACATCAGAGGACAAAGGCTTTATCGTATCCTGCACGATGGAAAGCACGTCGGTTTCATCCTTTCTCAACACCCGGTAATCACAGCGCAAAAATACATCCTGGTTGACGAGGGTGCCATGGTCCATTTCGGCGATTGCCATGACCTTCAGTCCTATCAGCATGGTGGGGTTATCCGGATATGTAATCTCTATGGTTTTGATTTCTGATAAGTCTTGCCTTTTTTTGCTTATGTCTATCCCGTCAATGCGAATACCGCAATCCGCCAGAAACCGCAGGCATTCTAGGCTCTTGGTAACAGGCAGCTTTCTATTGAGTACGGTACTTCCACAGGCGAGAGATTGCGCGTTTTCAGCTAGCATGCCATGATAACCTATGTTCATCAGCATAGTGCTTACATTGTGCAGGAACGGATAATACACCGAAAGCGTGGTGCGGTTTTCATATTCATGGGCAACTTTCTTGCTACTATCATAGACATCGCCTTCGGCGGATAAGACATCGTAAAGCCGAACCAAGAAGGCTCTGAACGCCAAAACGCCTTCCCGTATGCTCTCTTCAGTTGAAACACTTGTATATGCAGGATTGATTGCATATGCTTCGTGTGTTTCGGGCACCACAATTTCCTTCAGGTAACTTGCCACATCCTGAAGTGTTTTTCTCATGTACTTCACCTCTAGTAATTTGCTTTGCCCTATATCTCCAAAAGCTTGGTCACGGCGGCTGTTAAGCCGAATGTTGGCCTGTTTGCCTCTTTCGGGAAAGAACCGCCAGCCCGCTTGTTCCAGCAACTTGTTGTGCGAGCTGCGGCTTCTTTGTTCGCCACTCCTGCCACCTCTCTTCTCGACGCGGACAGCCGCGCTCGGCCGCCAGCCTACCATCTCTGGTTACCTGTAACACGATTCCACAGAATCTTGCAGAGTCCTTCCTCTGAGCAAGAAGACAAACCATGCATCCTTGCCAAAGACTCCCGACTTGGCCTGACCGCCAGGTCGTTCTTGACCCCCATAACATTGAGGAGGCGTAGACAGATGAGAATAATCACCCAGAGAAGAGACATTGACCAGCTGCTCAAGCAGGGCGTGCTCGATCTGACACTCGCCGAATCCCTGACGAGGGAATGGGTCCAATGTTCCTCTAGACCAGACTCAGCGAGTGGGCTTCGTGCGGCGTAGCCATCTCGTGCGGGCATTGCGGTCGGTCAGGTTTCTCCGCCCGCTGCCTACCAAGAGACGCTAGTATTACCCCAGTTGGCCCAGGGAGGTTGACCATGATAACCATCACCACCTTGGAGGACATCGCGACGCTGTCCGCCAGAGACGATCTTTCCCCTGCGCTGCTGCGACTGCTGCAGTCAGAGTTCGAGACGCTGGCAGAATCGTACGGATGCACCCAACCCGACTCGACCTGACAACCGACGGCCCGATCGTTCTGGTCGAGCCCGGCGATGATCTGGACGATCTCGCGCAGATCGGACTCTCAAAGGACAGTGGCGGTCTGTTTGGGTCCCGCCCAGAGGCGGTCCGCCGCATGAGTCTGCCGGACGGCTCAATCGCGTACAGGGTGATCCAGAATGACGAATACTCCCCGACGGTGTTTCTCCGCTCCGGGCTACTCGCCCCGGAGGCAGAAAGGTGGCTAGCCGCGGAGTGTAACCTGACCACCGAAACAACTCCAGTAACCAAACAAGCTAAGCGCCTACCCGACAGGAACGGGCAGGCGCTCATTTTGAGGGGGGTGAACGGGGCTTTACCCCGACAAGATGACACAAGCAAAGAGAGTCTCCATCGTTTCCCTGAAGACGGTCAGAGAAGGATCAGTGCTGTGCCGCGAGCGGGAGATTAGGATGCCTAGCGACGCGGTCCACCTGTTCCGCCAGTTTCTCGGCGAGAATCAGCCTGACTGCGAAGCGTTCATGGTCATGTGCCTCGCCGAAGGGCAACACGAGGCGATCATCTCCGGCGAGTTGTAGAACCGCGTGCAGGTGCCGTACGACAGCAAAGCCGGCCGCACTCCCCGTTCGTCTGACGACTACCCGCTGACCGGCCTGCTCCGGTGTCCTGAGTGCGGCTCGGGGATGGTGGCGGCCCGCAACACGGCCTACGCGCAAGAAAGTGGTGACACGCTACTACTACTGCGGCAACTTCCGCAACAAGGGATCGGCAGTCTGCTATTCCAACAGCATCCGCGCTGGTGAAGCGGAAGCCTTCGTCTTCAGCAAGCTGGCCGAGCTGGTGCGCCGGCCCAAGCTGCTGCGGCAAGTCGTTTCCAGAGCGAACTCGAAGCTCCAGGCCAGCAGCGGGCCATTGCAGCAGGAACTCGAGGCCGCGCGCAAGTTGCTGGAAGAGAACAGAGCTAAGCAGGAGAAGTACTTCCGGCTGTACGAGGCGGACGGGCTCGGCGCCGACGCGCTCGTCCAGCGACTAAGCGAGCTGAAGGGAGAAGCCGCCAAGCTCACCAGGAGAGTTGACGAGCTGTCACGCGATCTGTCGGCCAGCACGGCGACTTCCGTCGACTACGCGCAAGTGCGCTACTTGCTGTCCAACCTGCAGCGCTTCCTGGCAAAAGCCAGCCCGGCACAGACCAAGACGCTGCTGCAGTTGCTGGTCAAGCGCATCACCCTCGACCGCGACCGGAAGCCGGAGAAGATGGAGATCTGCCTCGGCGAAGCGGTACAACGGTATATAGAATGCGGCCCCACCGAACAGGTTTCGGTGGGGCCTTTGCTGTCACTGAATCAGTCCATCCGATTGGAGGTGTAACATGACGCCACAATGGCCAGTTCACAGTTCTTCTAGGTGAGCCTCCGCACAGGTCGACCTAGAAGGCCAACGCTAACCAACAAGTCTCCTGGGTGGCCTCGAAACAGAGAATGCCGTCACTGCGATTCGGCAGCGGAAGGCAGCGCAAATCCCACCTACTCATCCACTGCTGCCCCGTGAGCGATTCCCTAGTCTTCCAGCAGCCTTTTGGCATACGCAATATAGTAGTGCCGTCCGTTCGCACTTGTTTCCAAATTGGAAAGTGCCATCAGACCCTCGGCCTTCAACTGCTTGGCCTCTCTTGTCTGCCGCTCAGCGCTGATCAGCAGATCGCAAACCTCAACCGCCCACTGTGGCTCTTGATGATCCAGAGCTCTTCTGACTTCTGCCAGCGCCTTCTCCGAGCTTCCGATCAGGTCAAGCATCCTGACGGCATGTTCTCTTGGCGCCATCCTGTTCAGATTGGTTGGATTGCCATCGAACCATCCAAGATAGGCGTTGTAGATGCTGCGCACGGCCCACCCAACGGTTCCATAGAACTCACCCAAATAGGGTAGTTCTGCAAGCTCTGCGGGCAGCTTCACGGCAGTCGCCAGTGCATCTACTGACAAGCCCCTGTTCATGCCCTTCAGGGTTTCAGTCAGGATGCACTCGAGTGCGTCCCGATAGTTGGACAACACCTCCTGCACCTGCTCCCGACCGATCAGTGCCTTTGTGTGACCCGGCAGAACATACTCGGCGGGGTAAACTAACATCATGTTCAGTGAGTCAATCCACCCACTGACGTCCCGGTATTGTCCGCCGCCGATGGAGTACAGGTTCGGAAGGCACGCATAGTAATTATCCCCGCAACAAAGCATCTTGCTGTCTGGAAGCCAAATGAGAATCTGATCATCCGTTTCGCCAATCGCCGGTACCAACTCCACCTGGATACCATCAATCGTACGGTTTACTTTCCCTTCTTGGTAAACAGTTGTCGGAGCCAAGAAGGCCCTCTTTCCGTCCCCTACAGCGATATGTGTTTGCTAACGTAATAGTTGACCACTTTGAAGGAAAACGCTAACCGAAAAGTTGACCACCTTAGCACATCACCCTGTTACTCTTGTAGTTGAGAGACAGCAAGAGGACAGGAGGAAAGGTTGT
>JAEZJZ010000016.1 GCA_023436245.1 Bacillota bacterium
GCCCGCGGCGGCGCCCCCCCCCCCCCCCCCCCCCCGCCCCCAGTTGCGGTATATCCATTTGGATGAAGTCTACAGCTCTACTTCCTTCATCCGCTTGACATAGCGTTGACGCAGCTTGCGTCCCTCCTGGCGGACTGCGCTGCGCAGAGCCAGTCCGAAGACTGCCTGAGCCAAGCGGCGCGAGTCGTGACGCACAAAGTCATCCTGTTCCACCAGTTCCGCCGTCTCTGTCTTCACGCCGAGAGCAGCCAACTCGGCCGTGTCCCAAGTGACCACATCCGCGCCGTCAGCCTGGTAGCGGGCTAGCAGATCTTGATCGACAGACTGCGAGTTGATCAAAATGTGGTCGATCAGCCCCGGGCGAGAGTGGTCGATGATCGCCTGCAGGTGATCGGCAGCGGTGAAGCCATTTGTCTCACCCGGCTGCGTCATCACGTTGCAAACATAGATCTTTGCCGCCTGGGAAGCAGCTATCGCCTCCACCACCCCCGGCACCAACAGGTTGGGAATGACGCTGGTGAACAGACTGCCCGGCCCCAGCACAATCGCATCAGCCTCACCGATGACGGCCAACGCCTCCGGCAGCGGATCGACCTCTGCCGGCTGAATGAACACCCGCTTGATGGCCAAATCGGAGGCAGCAATGCTGGTCTCGCCGCAGATGGTGCTGCCGTCCGCCATCTCGGCGCAGAGCACAATGTCCTGCAGCGTCACCGGCAACACCCTGCCCCTCACCGCCAGTACTTTGCTGGACTCCTTCACCGCCGCTTCGAAGTCACCAGTAATCTCAGACATGGCCGCGATGAACAGATTGCCGAAGGAATGTCCCTGCAACTCAGTCCCAGGGCCGAACCGGTGCTGAAACAGCCGTTCCAACAGGGGCTCAGTCGTGGCCAGCGCGATCAGGCAGTTGCGGATGTCCCCGGGCGGCAAAATGCCGAGTTCATCCCGGAGGCGACCGGAGCTCCCGCCGTCATCAGCCACGGTGACGATGGCCGTCAAGTTGCTGGTCAGGTCCTTCAGCCCCCGCAACAGCACCGGCATGCCAGTGCCGCCGCCGATCACCACCACCCGCGGCGCCCGGGCCAGCACGTTCTGCTCCACCAGGATATCGACCAGTTGCTCCTCCTGCGCCGGCAGGAAAACCCGCACCAGCGCACGCACGGCACCGCGCACACCAATCCCGGCCAGTGAGAGCCCGATGAGCAGCAGCAAAGTGCCAACGCCGATGGCCCGACCGTAAGACTGCCCCGTGAACAGGCCGATGAAATGCAGCAATCTCAACTCGACAAAGCTGAGCAACTGCCAGCCCCAGAGCACCTCGGCCCCCAGGAAGAACAACAGCAGGCCAAAGCTGACCACTGCCAGCCAGCGTTTGACGCCAATGCCGGGATAGAGCCACTTCAGTGTTCGGCGCATGGCAGCTACCTCCCGACCGGAATGTCCCGGTGCTCGTGGTAGACACGATGATGTACTTGCAGCATCTCCCGCAAACGCTCGGCGATGACCACCGAGCGATGCTGACCGCCGGTGCAGCCGATGCCGATCACCAGATGAGTCTTTCCCTCCTTGATGTACAAGGGAATCAGGAACTCCATCAGATCACCGAGATGAGTGAGGAACTGTTGAGCCTCCGGCCACTTCAGCACGTAGTCCCTGACCAACTCCTCGGTGCCAACCATGTGTCGCATTTCCGGCAGGTAATGCGGATTGGGCAGGAAGCGCACATCGAAGACGAGGTCCGCATCCAGCGGCAATCCGTGCTTGAAGCCAAAGGAGATCACGCGAATGATCAAGCTTTCCTGCGTACCTTCGCCGATGAAGAAGGCGTGAATCTCGTTCTTCAGCTGTTGGGGCGTCAGGTCTGTGGTGTTGATGATCTGGTCAGCCCGCTGCCTGAGCTGAGCCAGTCGCTCGTGCTCATGGCGGATACCGTCCAGGATACTGCCGTCGCCGGAGAGCGGATGCCGGCGGCGCACCTCTTTGTAGCGGCGGATTAGGGCTTCTTCCTCCGCCTCCAGGAAGAGGATCTCATAGCGATAGTTGTTTGATTTCAGAAAGAGCAGTGCTTCGGACACGCTGTCGAACCACTCGCCGCCACGAATATCCATCACCACGGCAACCTTGGAGAACTTCCCGGCGGATTCGCTGCAGAGCTCAGCAAATTTGGGCAGCAGAGCCGGCGGCAGATTGTCCACACAAAAGAAGCCGAGGTCCTCCAGATGACGCAGCGCCTGCGTCTTGCCGGCACCGGACATGCCGGTCACGACCACAAATCTCACGCCTCGGTTCATTCTCTACCCCTCACTTCCGCAGAATCTTGGCATTTCTGATGCGTTCCGGGTCAAGCTGCAACCTTCTAGCCAACGCGATGCCTGCCTCTTGGCGCCCGACCGCTGACGGCACGTGGGCGTCGGTGTTGATCACGAAGTCCACTCCGCTGGGCATGGCTGCTTGCACATAGCCGGCAAGTCGGTCGGCATGGTTGCAGTTGATCTCAAGCGCCGTGTTGCGCCGAACGCAGGCCTCGGCTAGTTCGCGAGTGTCGATGTCGATCCAGAGCCCCGGGTGCGCCACGAAGCTGACATCATGCCGATAGACGGCTGATACCAGTGCCTTGGTGTTCAGATTGCGCAGGCGACGGCTGCGGAACCCGGTGGCCCGCTCAAGCAGGTTGGGCAGGAACATGCGCGCCCCATCCCACCAGTTGCTCGGCTTCACCAGAGGATGCAAGCTGACGGCCAGCAAGTCGAGCTGTTTCTGCAGCTTCGGCGGCAGATCGAGGTCGCCGTCGTGGCTGATCAGATTGGCCTCCACCCCGAGCAGCACTTTGGTCGCTGGCTGGGCCTGATTGCAGCGTTCAATCGCCGACCGCATTTCCGCCAAGGTGAACTCGGGTCGTTTCATGCCCACACCCAGGTTATTCGGGGCATGGTCAGTGATTGCCACTTCCGACAACCCGCGCTCGGCTGCTGCCCGCGCGTTCATGGCAATACTGCCCTTGCCGTCGCTGTAGGTGGTATGGGTGTGCCAATCGGCAAAAAGGCGCCATTCGGTCATCGCACCGTCACCCGCGGTGCCCTCTGACGCCGCTCCGCGTTCCGGAGTACCAATGTCTCGATTTGGTGTGGGTGGAGGTTGATGATTGCGGACTCGGGCACGCCCGCACTCAGAGCCAACGCCAATGCGACGTCCAGTCGCCCGACATCGCCCGACCAATGGGCATCGCTGCCCAGGACCACCGGACAACGAAGCGCAGCCGCCAGCTTAGCTATTTCACTGCAGGTCGGCTCGCTCCCCTTGCGGCTGCCGAGCAGCGAGGAGTTGTTGATCTCTATCAGCACACCGCAATCGACGGCTGCCTGCACCACCCGGCGGCAATCGATCGGAAAACGCGGATTGCCAGGGTGCACCAGGGTATTCACCCAGGGGTTCTGCAGTGCCGCCAGCACTGCCTGAGTGTTCTCCTCGACTGATCCTGGCTGCATGCAATCAGCATGCAGACCTACGGCCACGTACTCCAGCCGCCGCAGATTGCGCTCCGGCACGTCCAGTTCGCCCTGGGTGTTCAAGATGTTGGCTTCCACACCCTTCAGCAAACGGACACCGTCAATGCTGTCCGGGAGGGCGCGGAAGTTTCCGAAGTAGATGGGACGAGGCGCGCCGGGCATGGCTGGGCCGTGCTCGGTGGTGGCTAGATAGAGCAGGCCGCGATCTCTGGCTGCCCGCAGGTTCTCTTGCAGCGTGCTGTAAGCATGTCCACTGACGATGGTATGAGTATGTAAGTCGGCTATTGGCTGGATGGGGCATCCCTCCTGACTGTGCTGTTCTGACCGTTAGTCGTTGCCGCGTCGGCAGCAAGCCATTCCGCCAGGTGACGGTAAATCGTCAACTGCTCCTGATAGGGCATGCGATTCAGTCCACTGGTAGAGGGCGCAACGAAATCGGCAATGCCCTCCACCACTGATTGCGGCTGCCAGCCAAAATCGCACCTCGGCCGGCGGGCGAAGATTTTGTAGAGCCCAATGCCAACATAGCAGATGGACCGGGGTTGATACTGCTCTAGTTTCTCCAACAGTTCGCCTCTCCCCTGCTGATAATCCGCAGCCGTCAATTCTGCGGCTGCCCTGGTTGGACGCGCCACCAGATTGGTTAGTCCCATGCCGAGCTCCCGCAGACGATCATCCTGTTCGGCAAAGAGGCGTTGCTTGGTCAAGCCGGATTCATGCAGAATTCGCCAGAAGCCGTTGTTGCGACCGGCAAAATGGTGCCCCACTTCCGCCGAGCGCAAACTTGGGTTATAGCCAACGAACAGGATGCGCAGGTTAGGGGCGATGATGTCTTCCAGGGGCATGCCTTCTCCTCCCATGCATGATCTTGCCAGTTCTATTATGCCGTTTGCACGGATGAGATAATAGCCCTTCCGGGCAGGAAGCGCGGGAGTGGCGCAGAAGGATATAGGGTGGCCGATGGACGCCATACTGAAAGTACTGAAAGTATGGTGCAGAGTTAATGTTGCCGGAAGCGGAGCTGACCCGGCCGAAGACCGGCCCTGGGTTCTAATCCACACGGCAACCTGCCGAACAAAAGGAGGAGGGTTCACAAGCATGAGCTTTAAGCAGGTAATGGAAGTATACGAACTGCTGGATTCGGCCAAGGTCGATGGTCAGCAGGTGGCATCGATGCTGGAGTCAGCCGGACTGCAGCAAGTCAAGGTAACGCGCATGCAGGGCGCCAAGGGCTATACCGATTTCGTGCAGGTGAGCATTCCGGGCGCTCACGGCAAGTCCAGCGGCGGCAGCGCACCCACACTCGGAATCATCGGGCGATTGGGGGGCATTGGCGCTCGCCCAACCCGCATCGGCCTTGTCTCGGACGGAGACGGGGCAATCGTGGCGCTGGCCAGCGCACTGAAAGCGGCCAAGATGCAGCAGCAAGGGGATACGCTGCCGGGCGACCTGATCATCGGCACGCACATCTGCCCCACTGCACCAACCATTCCGCACGAGCCGGTGCCGTTCATGGGCGCGCCGGTGGACATGCAGACGATGAACCGCATGGAGATTCATCCCGAGATGGACGCCATTCTCTCGGTCGACACCACCAAGGGCAACCGCATCGTCAACTTCAAGGGCGTGACCATCACCCCGACGGTGAAGGCAGGTTACATTCTGCCGGTGAGCGAGGACCTGATCGACCTGTTGCAGATCGCGACCGGCCGCCTGGCCAACGTGCTGCCGCTGTCCACCTATGACATCACTCCCTATGGCAATGAACTGCAGCATGTGAACAGCATTCTCCAGCCGGCCACGGCCACGATGGCTCCGGTGGTTGGGGTGGCCATCACCGCCGAAATCCCGGTTCCCGGCTGCGCCACTGGGGCGTCGCATCTGCCGGACCTGGATGCAGCCACGCGCTTCTGCTTGGAGGTGGCCAAAGCCTTCGGATCTGGTCTCTGTCGCTTCTACGACCCAGAGCAGTTTGGACATGCGGAGCAGCTCTACGGCGAAATGACCAACCTGCAGACGATGGGCAAGACCAAATAGGAAGCAAAGGGGCTGTTGCAATAGCCTCCCAAGTATAGCGCGAGAGAGACGATGGGTATCGTCTCTCTCGCGTTTGGGTACGCAAATACTCTCTATAGGTTACGATGTGGCACAACACGGGTCGCATTCATGCGACCCCTACGAGTAAGCGGGGT
>JAEZJZ010000019.1 GCA_023436245.1 Bacillota bacterium
ATCCTGGGGGTAAAGGAGATCCTGAGGAGACTGGCGCTGGCATAACCGCGCCAGTCTCCTTTCCGTCGAAAAAGGAAAAGGACCCTGCCCCGGAGTGGCTTCATGTCCAGTGGTTAACCTCCATGCGGTCGAGTTTTCACACGGGCTGCCGTCCCTCTGTCCCAATTGCGAAAATTTGTTCGCCTGCTCAGTGCTTCGGAGAGGATTTGCCTCTTCTGGTCCAGAACCATAAGCTGATACACGCAATCGGAAAACGCATCATCTCTGTGCGCAAGGAGGCAATTATGCAGTCTTTAGATAGCCTAAACCCAGTACAACGGCAGGCGGTCACACATGGAGAAGGGCCGCTGCTCATTCTGGCCGGTGCCGGTAGCGGCAAGACCAGAGTGCTCACCTACCGCATCGCTCATCTGATTCGCGAGTGTGGCGTAGCTCCCTTCAGTATTCTGGCCATCACTTTCACCAACAAGGCCGCTCAAGAGATGCAGGAGCGCTTGGGCGAACTGGTCGCCAACAGCCGCGGCATGTGGGTCAGCACGTTTCACTCGGCCTGCGTGCGCATCCTGCGCCGCGACGGGGAGCGGGTGGGGCTCGGCCGCAATTTCGTGATCTACGACACCTCGGAGCAGACGACGCTAATTAAGGAATGCCTGAAGGAACTGGATCTCTCCATCGAAAGGCTTAAGCCGTCCATGGTGCTGGCCCTGATCAGTCGAGCCAAGAACGAGCTGAAGTCGCCGGAGACTTTCGAACGTCAAGCCAGTGACTATGTCGAGGAAAAGGTGGCATCAGCCTACCGCCTCTATCAGCGCAAGCTGTTGCAGAACAATGCGGTCGATTTCGACGACCTGCTGCGTCTCACGGTGGAGTTGCTGCAGAAGAATCGCGACGTACTGGACGGTTATCAGGAGCAGTTCCGCTACGTCTTGGTGGATGAATACCAGGACACGAACCACGCGCAATACACCTTGGTGAAGCTACTGGCCGGCAAGCATCGCAACCTGCTGGTGGTTGGCGACGATGATCAATCCATCTATGCTTTCCGCGGGGCAGATCTGCGTAACATTCTGGAGTTCGAGCAGGACTTCCCCGACGCCACCGTGATCAAGTTGGAGCAGAATTACCGTTCCACCCAGAGCATCCTCGATGCTGCCAACGCGGTCGTCGGAAACAACGTCAATCGTAAGCTGAAGCGGCTGTGGACGGCTAACCCAGACGGCGAACCGGTGCAGATCCTGGTAGCCAATGACGAGCATGAGGAAGCTGCGCTGGTGGCCAATGAGATCGCCAACCTGCAGCGTCAGGGCTACCGCTTGGCTGACATGGCCGTACTCTATCGCACCAATGCGCAGTCTCGCGTGGTGGAAGAAGCCTTCCTGAAGCGGGATCTGCCCTATGTGATGTACCGGGGGGTAGAGTTCTATAAGCGTAAAGAGATCAAAGACGTGGTCGCTTACCTGCGCCTACTGGCCAACCCGGCAGACGGAGTTAGCTTCAGCCGGGTGATCAACGTGCCAAAGCGTGGCATCGGGGCCACTACCCTGCAGCGCCTGCAGCATCACGCCGACGCCGCCGGCCAGACGTTGGCGGAAGCCGCGGCTCACGCTCCGGAGATCTCAGGCTTGGGCAAGGCAGCAGCTGGTAAGCTGCAATCATTTGCTTTGGACCTGGTGCTCTGGCGGCAGATGGCTGAGTATCTGTCTGTGGCGGAAATTGTGGAGGCGGTACTGGAGAAGTCGGGTTACCTGGCCGATCTGCAGACCGAGAAGACGACTGAAAACCAGGCACGCATCGAGAACCTGCAGGAGTTCGTCTCTGTGGCCAAGGAGTTTGATCGGGAGCATCCCGAGCACGAACTCGGCCTGTTCCTGTCCAACGTAGAGCTCGTATCCGACGCAGATACCAAGGCAGACGGCGATGCCGTCAGTTTGCTCACGCTGCACACGGCCAAAGGGTTGGAGTACAAAGTGGTCTTCCTCACCGGCATGGAAGAAGGCGTCTTTCCGCATTTCCGTGCCCTCGTGGATGAATCTGAGCTGGAGGAGGAAAGACGCCTCTGCTATGTCGGCATCACCCGGGCCAAGGAGCGGCTGTATCTCAGCTATTCCTGGCAACGCATGCTCTTTGGTAAGCAGAACTATAATCAGCCGTCGCGCTTCTTGCGCGAGATTCCGGACGAGGTGAAGCAGGAGTTGAGCTTTGGGCGGGTGATCGGGGGGCAGCATCAGCCGGAACGCCCCTTCACTGCCGCCAGTAGCAGCAGCTTCAGTCCGGAGCCCTTGCCGCCGAAGCCGGTCGCCGGTCTGCGTTTCGCTGATGGTGAGCGAGTGGCCCACCAGAAGTTTGGGGCGGGCACAGTGATCGCTTCCCGCAGTAGCGGCAGCGATCTGTTGGTGACGGTGGCTTTCGATCAGGTAGGATTGAAGACCCTTTCAATGCAGTATACTGCCTTACAGAGGGCATAAACCAAGGCGGGATTGGGAGTGAGGAAGCATGGCAATGGACAAGCAGGCTGCGCTCGCGCGCCGGAGTGAACTGCATCAGGCATTGCATCATCACAACTACCTTTATCATGTGCTGGATCGACCGACAATCACCGACGCCGAGTATGACCGGCTACTGCGCGAGTTGCTGCAGATTGAGGCCGATTACCCCGATTTGATCACGCCGGATTCGCCTACCCAACGCGTGGGCGGGGCTCCCGCGGCCGGCTTTGACAGCGTCACCCACAGTGTGCCGATGTTCAGCCTGGCCAATGCCTACAACGCGGATGACTTGCGGGAATGGCAGCGCAAGGCGGTGGAGCTGGCCGCGGGTGCGCCCTTGACCTATGTCGTGGAGCTGAAGATAGACGGCCTGGCCGTTTCCCTGGAGTACCAGGACGGTCGCCTCCTGCGAGGAGCTACCCGGGGAGACGGGGTGACGGGGGAGGACATTACCAGCAATCTGCGCACGCTGCTGGAGATTCCGCTGCGTTTGCAGGTTGAGCGCAGCTTGACCGTGCGCGGCGAAGTCTATCTGCCCAAGGCCGAATTCGTGCGGCTAAACCAGGAGCGGGCAGAGGCCGGACAGGCTCTGTTTGCCAATCCGCGCAACGCCGCCGCCGGTTCGCTGCGGCAACTTGATCCACAAGTGACTGCCAGCCGTGGTCTGCGCATCTTTCTCTATACCCTGGCCGCGTTGGACGGCAATCTGCCAGAGACTCAGGACGACAGCCTCAACCTGCTGCAGAAGCTTGGACTCAAGGTCAATGAAGTGCGGGTGGTGCTCACCGACATCGAGCAGGTGATCGAGTACTGCGCATCCTGGCACGAGCGGCGGCACCAGCTGCCCTATGAGATAGACGGCCTGGTGATCAAGGTAAATGAACGGGCCTGGCATGACCGCCTCGGTTACACGGCCAAGAGCCCTCGTTGGGCCATAGCCTACAAGTTCCCGGCGGAGCAGGTGCGCACCAAGTTGCTGGATATCGAGATCGGGCTCGGGCGTACGGGCACCCTCAACCCCACGGCCATTCTGCAGCCGGTGACCGTGGCCGGCTCGGTGGTCAGTCGGGCCACCCTGCATAATGCTGACTTGATCGCGGAGAAGGACATCCGCATTGGCGACACAGTGATTGTGCAGAAGGCCGGCGACGTGATCCCTGAGGTAGTGGGGCCGGTGGTGGAGTTGCGTTCAGGCGCAGAACAGCCGTTTGTCATGCCGGATACCTGCCCGGAATGCGGTAGCTCGGCTGTGCGCTATCCAGGCGAGGTGGCTTGGCGCTGCCCCAACACCAGTTGTCCAGCTGTGATCAGGGAGAGCCTGATTCACTTTGTCTCCCGCGACGCCATGGATATCGACGGGCTGGGTCCAGCCATGCTCGCTACCTTGCTCGACGCCGGGCTGGTGCAAGATGTGGCCGATCTCTACTTTCTCAAGCGGGAGGACCTGCTGCAACAGGAGCGGGTGGGGGAGAGGACCGCCGACAACTTGCTACAGGCTATCGAACAGAGCAAACAGAACTCGCTGGAGCGTCTGATCTTCGCCTTGGGCATTCGCTATGTTGGGGCAAAGAGCGCAGCCAGTCTGGCCCGGAGTTTTGGCAGCATGGATCAGCTGCAGGCTGCCGAACGGGATCAACTGCAATCAGTTCCTGAGGTGGGTAGCAAAATCGCTGAGAGCATTGAGAACTATTTTACTGCCGTAGCTAATCAGCAGTTGATTGCCAAGCTGCAATCTGCGGGGCTGAACATGGTTTATCGCGGGCAGCTTGCCGTCGGCGGCGCTTTGCAGGGCAAGACCATCGTGATCACCGGCACTCTTCCTGGCGCCAGCCGTGAAGAAGCCGCCCAACTGATCGAGCGGCACGGCGGCAAGGTGAGCGGCTCGGTCAGCAAGAAGACAGACTATTTGCTTGCCGGTGAAAAGGCCGGCAGCAAGCTGGATAAGGCGCAGAGTTTGGGGGTGGCGGTGATCGGCTGGGATGAGTTGCAGCAGCTGGTCGCAGAGCTGGCCTGAAGTCATAGCATCCGCAGAGTGCACCACAGGCGAGTAACCGCCCTGTCGTGCACTCGTGTTTTTCCAGTTTGACGGTGGTGCTCGCATGCGCGCTTGCAGGAAACGGGGGGCCTTTGTCGAATACTGCTTGCACAAGGCGATTCTGGCAATAGGAGTTGAATCTGTGCAGTCCAAGCTGAACGTCTCTCTCAAGGTCCGGCTGGTGTCCGTCCTCCTGCTGCTCGTGCTGCTCTCCGCGATCGGTATGGGGTTCTCCGCCTATCGCAATGCCAGCACGGCAATCACTGATACAGTGGGCAACACGGCCATGAGCATCCTGCGCTCCACGGTCAACGGCATTGACCCCGTGCGATTCCGCACCATAGCCGACGGCGACGATGACTACTTTCAGGAGCTCCTCAAGCAGTTAAACCAAGTTTGTCAGAGTGTCGGCCTCAAGTACCTCTATACCATGCGGCAGGACGCAGCTGGGAATTACTCTTATGTCGTTGACGGCAGCCTGGATGATCAGTCAGCCTTCGCTGAACAAGAAGACCCGGCCGACATGACACCGAAGTGGCAAGCGAGCTTTAACGGTGCTACCAGCTATGAACTGGACTTGGAAAGTGAATGGGGAGCATTGCTCTCCGCCTACGTGCCGATTCTGGATGCAGAGGGCCAAGTTGTGGGCATGCTCGGCGCAGATTTTGACGCCACCGGGGTGGCGGAACAACTGCAGGCTGTGCAGCGGACACTGTTGCAGCAGACCGTCCTGACTGTGCTCCTGGCCTCTTTGCTTGGTTGGGTCATGGCTTCGCTCTTGGTGCGCTCGATGCAGCAACTGCAGCGGCAAGCTGATCGGTTGCGCACCGGCGATCTGACGGTGAGGCTTTCTTTGGTGAGGGGCGATGCTGAAACTAGATCGCTGCAGGTGGCTTTGCAGTCGATGGTTGAGAGCCTGGTCGCCATCACCCGCAGCATCCGCGCCCAGACAGAGGACGTTCTTTCCTTGGTGGCGGATTTGGGCCAGAGCGCGCGCTCTACCCGAGAGTCTGCGTCGGCTGTTGCCGATGTAGCCGGACAGGTGGCGGCAGGGGCAAAGGAACAGGTGCAGAGTATGGAATCGGTTTCTGTCAACGTCGCCAGCGTCTTCACCGAAGTCTCCCGTGCCACTGATCAGGCACAGGCCGTGGAACAAGCAGCCAACTCCGCGTTGCTTGACTCTCGCGTAGCTTTGGAGTCGTTCCAGGACTCCATCGATCAGGTGCAACGAGTGAACGAGGCCATCGGGCAGACCGCAGTGATGGTGGCAGGATTGGGTGAGAAATCCCAAGAGATCAAGAGTTTCAGTCAGACGATCTCTCAGATAGCCAGCCAAACGAACCTGCTGGCGCTGAATGCAGCCATCGAGGCGGCCAGGGCGGGCGAGCAGGGTAAGGGGTTTGCGGTTGTGGCGGAGCAAGTGAAGACATTGGCTACCGCCGTCAATCAAGCCAGCGGCGAAATTGGGCAGTTGGTGCAGTCGATGCAGTCTGAGATTGCGGAGACAACTACGGCCATTCGGTCAGGCGTAGAGCAGGCGAGGGTGACCGTGCAGACCAGCAGTGAGGTGGGCGAGCGCATCCGGCGGCTGTTTGATTCCAATCAGATCGTGCTGCAGCGGGTGGAGCAGGTGTTGGATGCGGTCAAACGGATTGAGCAGGACTGCCAGTTGGTGGTGGAACGAGTACAAGTCCTGACTCGCATTTCCGGTGAATCAAGCAGCGGCAGTCTGCAGGCCGCAGCCGCTACTGAGGAGCAATTGGCAATTATGGAGACGGTGGAGGTCAATCTGCAGCAATTACAGTCCATTGCAGGGGCGCTCAAGCAATCGGTTAACCGCTTCAAGGTGGACTAATGGGCCAGGCCGCAGAATTGCGGCCTGGTTTGCTGATCAGGGGAGATTTTTCGACTAGCGAGAGGTATCGGCAGCGTGCTGCGCGAAGTGATCTACTGCTTTGGGGCAGCCTGCACCTGCCGCCCGTGCTGGAATCAAGCCAGCATAAGTGGGGCAAGCCAGTGCCTAGGGTTGTTTCAGTCATTAATTGAGGGAGGTAAGATTCTGGTGAACGAAGTGATCAACGCGCTGATGTCACATGCTTCTATTCGTAGGTTCACTGATCAGGATGTGCCGGATGAACTGATTGAGCAAATTGCCCGCGCCGGGCAGCAGGCTCCCTTCACAGGCCAGATGTACGCCTGCATCTACACCAAGGACCAGGTCAAGCGCGAGCAGGTTTCCAAGCTGTTTGGTCCCCTGATCATGCGGGGTCCGGTGTTCATGCTCTTCTGTTTGGACTTCCGCAAGCTAGAGAAGTTCATCGCCTCCAAGGGCCGGCAGAACACAGCCAGCGATGCCATGATGCTCTTCCTGGGGATTCAGGATGTGGCCTACTTCGGTCAGAACATGGTGCTGGCGGCGGAAAGCCTGGGGCTGGGCACCGTCTTCCTCGGCTCCGCGCCCAACTTGGACACCGAGCTGCGCGAAATCTTCCGCCTGCCGGAGCGGGTCTACCCGGTGGTGGGGATGGTGCTGGGCTATCCGGCTGAACAGCCGTCTCCGCGGCCGCGCATTCCGACCAAGTTTGTGCTGCACAAGGACGAGTACTTCGACCTCACTCCGAGCGATGTGGATGAGGCGCTGTCCGTGATGGACGCAGGTCTGATTCGCGAAGGCTACTATTCCCGCATGAACAGCAAGATTCAGAAGCCCGAAGTTGGCGAGGATCAAGTGGGATACGACAAGTATGGCTGGGGAGAGCACATCTCGCGTAAGTACGCCAGGCGCGGACAGTTCACTGACAGCCTATTGGATGACCTCCGGCGCGCCGGAATTCGGCTCTAGGCGGGCGAGTCTCAGAGCGTAGAATGTAGGGTTAGTTGATCCCCTAGATCAGTTGGAATAAGACTTGACGCCGCACGATAGCTTTGAGGTTGACAATATACGAGGAGGCAACAGCACGATGTACATGCTGTACATGAACATGGATCAGTTTGCCGCTGCTTTGCAGCGGACTGAGACGGCAGTCATTCCGATCGGCATGACCGAGGCCCACGGTCACCATTGCCCCCTGGGCACCGATGTGATCATCCCCCGTCGCTTTTTGGAGCTGATTGATCAGCGCTTGGGGGATCAATTGATTATTGCCCCGGAAATACCATATGGTCACTCCTGGAACCTCGGCCCTTACCCCGGCACAGTGGACCTGCCGACCGAGGTGTTCGCCGACTATGTCTTCCACGTGGGCAAGGGCTTGGCCAAATGGGGAGTGCGCAAGCTGGTGTTGTTCAACGGGCATGGCGGCAACGCGCCAGCCCTAGCTGGCGTGATGGAGCGCTTGGCTGACCTGGGCCTGACTGTGCTGCTCGTCAATTGGTGGCTGGACTATGCTCCGGAAATTCGGACGATCTGTGACGGTCAGGGGCACGCCGGGGAAGATGAGACTTCCACCGTCTTGGCCATAGACGAGGCCTTGGTGGACATGAGTAAGGCTCACATCAACTGGAACAAGGCGATTGCCAATGTCAAGTTTCCGGGCATCTCCCAGCGCACCCTGGCGTATGCGCAGACTGGCGATGCCACCAAGGCGACCACGGCCAAGGGTGAAGCCATCTTCGCCTTGCTCACCGACCGAATTGTGGAACTGCTGCAACGCTTTCAGGCGGGAGATCTGATTGAGACGATCTGACGCTCTCGTTACCCGCGGAACACGACCCCGAGATAGAAGATGATGCAGTAGTAGAGGACGGAAAAGAGCAAGGCCAACGAAAAGCGAGCCAGCTTTGCGGCCAGCGACTTCTGGCGCAGCACCGTGAACTGCTGCGCTAAATTGCCGCCGATCACCAGGCTCAGGATGATCATGCCGATCTGCACCCAGTTTTGGCGCAGGATTGTCCAGAATTCAGTCAACACGACTGTTCCTCCCCTCATGGTCAGGCGCTTTGGGGCTTGGCCCTCACCCATCTATACGCTGTCACCTGATAGCTCATGCTTGGATGAAAGCAACCGAGGGACAGGAATTGTCATGGCTGAAGTCGAACTATTTAGGGTAGCAAACAAAAGGCGTGTTTTGTGAGGAGGATGAACATGAAGTTAGCAGTCAAGAATGCATGTCTGTACACGATTACCCAGGGAGTGATCGAGAACGGCACAGTGCTGATGGAGAGCGGCAAGATTGTCGCTGTCGGCCAGGATGTGACCATTCCGGCTGATGCGCAAGTGATCGATGCCGCTGGTCAGATCGTCACTCCTGGGCTGATTGACGCCCATAGCCACATCGGCCTGTTCGGTGAGCCGAGCGTTCCGGCCACTGCCGATGGCAACGAGAAGACCGGCCCCATCCAGGCCAGCCTGTTTGGCATTGATTCACTCAATCCGGCTGACCCGGCCTTCCCGCTGGTGTTGGCCGCAGGCGTGACCACTGTCTATACCGGGCCAGGCAGCAGCAACCTGATTGGCGGCACCGGCATGGTGGTGAAGACGGTCGGTCGCACCGTGGACGAAATGGTCATTCCCGGCACCGAGGGCATGAAGATGGCCCTGGGGGAAAACCCGAAGCGCAACTACAGCGCCGTCAACAAGAGCCCCAGCACCCGCATGGGCAACGCCGCCGTGCTTCGGCAAGCCTTGATCGATGCCCAGAACTACCAACAGAAGCTGGATCGGGCTGAAGCCGAAGGCAAGCCGGGCACAGTTGACCGCAACCTGGGGATGGAGCAGCTCTGCAAGGTGCTGCGGCGCGAAATGAAGGCCCGCATGCATTGCCATCGGGCAGATGACATCATCACGGCCATTCGCATTGCCGAGGAATTCAATCTGGACTTTGTCCTGGAGCATGCCACTGAAGGTTACCGCGTGGCGGACATTTTGGCGGAGAAGCAGGTGCCTTGCGTAGTCGGTCCGCTGTTGATGGAGCCGGCAAAGCACGAGCTTTGGGATGTGCGCCTGTCCACGCCAGGCGTTCTGGCCGAGGCTGGCGTCAAGGTGGCCATTCAGATGGACGGCTCATCCGACACCAAGTGGCTGCCGCTCTGCGCTGGAATCGCAGTGCGCGAAGGCATGCAGATGGAAGACGCACTTCGGGCAATCACCATTAACTCGGCCGAGATCATCGGCGTGGCTGATCGCCTGGGCAGCATTGAGGTGGGCAAGGATGCCGATCTGGCCATCTGGAGCGGACATCCGCTTTCCAACTTCACCACCTGTCAGACGGTGATCGTCGCCGGCAAGGTAGTGCACCAAGTCAACTAAGAAACAGCGGAGGTATCTTGATGCAGAAACAAATGTATACCCGCACAGTCGACGAGACAGTTAAGTCAGAACTGAACTTCACTGTCTACGGTGAAGGCTCACCCCGCGTCTTCTTCACCGGAGGCATCCATGGGGGAGAGGCCACTGGCATCTATGTGGCGCAGCGCGTGATGCAGTTCATCGAGGAGAACGGGCTCCTGCAGGGCTCGGTGAAAGTGCTGCCCATCTCCAACCCGACTGCTTTCCGTCGCTTGCAGCGCACGTCACCCTATGACGAGCTTGACCTCAATCGCATCTTTCCCGGTCGTGACGACTCCGCGCCGAGTCTCGGAGTGGCCAATGTCATCTGGCAGGAGGCGCAGGATGCCAACTACATCGTTGACCTGCATTGCTGCGGCGTCTATGGCGCGAGCTACACTCTCTCCATCTACAACGAATATGGCTTTGCCAAGGATCTCTCGGCCATGCTGGCCATCCCACGGGTAATCGAGAGCGGCGGCACTCGCGGACAGCTGTTCGCCAATGCCTGCGATGCCGGCATTCCGGCCGTGATCATCGAGCTGCCCGGAGGCGGACAGGGCGGCGTGATCGACCTGGATGCAGCAGAAGAGTGCTATCAAGCCCTGATCAACCTGCTGCGGCAGCTCGGCATGGTGTCCGGAGACGCCGTCAAACCGAATCCAACGTTCTATGGCAAACTGCAGCCCGTGACCACCAAGTTGGAAGGCGCTTTCCTGCCGGCGGTAAAGGTGGGCGAGCCAATCACCGAGGGCCAGGTGCTCGGCACGGTCAACGGTCAACCGGTCTTCTCTCCGGTGAATGGCGTGACCACTTCCGTCAGACCGGCATCCTACCTGTTTAAGGGTAACTCGGTGGCCAATGTCGCCCCAGTCGCAGAATAAGGTCCTCCAAGAGATTATCAGGGCATGGTGGCCAGTTGCCGCCATGCCCTCAGTCTGATCTCTCGGTTGGTTGACCATCAGCAAAAGGGTGAACCAGATGAAACTGAAAGACCAAGCGCGGCAGTTGCGGGAGCAGCTGTCAGCAGTCTTCCTCGCCTACCGACGTCCAGACACGCCGAGGCGGGCCAAGATTGTGGCGGCCATCACCGTCTGTTACGCGCTTTCGCCCATAGATCTCATTCCAGACTTCATTCCAGTGCTTGGCTATCTGGATGATCTGATCATCTTGCCATTGCTAATCGCCTGGTCGATTCGGCTGATTCCGCCTGAGATTATGCGGGAATGTCGGGAGCAGTCGGCCAGCATTTGGCCAAACGGCAAACCAAAGCAGGCCATTTTTGCTGTTCCGATCGTTCTGCTCTGGCTGGCAGTCGCAGGCTTAGTCGTCAACACTTGCTTCTTTGATTAGCTTGCTGCCCGGCATGCGAGACTGTTCAAGTTGTGCCCCGTAGCGGCTCGGCATGCCGAGTCGATCCCGGCACCACAGCATGCTGTGGTGCTACGACCCTAAGGAAATCGGACTTTTTGAACGCTCTCGCAATGCCGATGCAGCTCTTTGCTTAGATGAGCACTTTCTATGTTCGGAGGTTGTTTATGCAGAGATACGCTCTCTTTGACCTGGATGGCACCTTGCTGCCAATGGACACGGATCGCTTTTTGGAGCAATATGTGCGGTCGATCACTCCGCACTTCAGTCACCTGGTGGATCCCGGTCTCTTCTCCCGGCAGTTGATGGCCTCGAGTTACGCCACCATCGGAAACCCGGACCCGGCGCTGACAAATCAGGAGAAGTTCATGGCCGATTTTTTTCCTAAGATCGGTTGCCGGCCCGAGGAGCTGATGCCGCTCTTTGAGCGCTTCTACCGGCAGCATTTCTGCGGACTGAGCCAACACACCAACCCCAGCCCCTTGGCTCGTCAGTTGGTGCAAGCTGCGCTGGAGCAAGGGTATCGAATCGTCCTGGCCACCAATCCCATCTTTCCGCAGGAAGCGGTTGAGCAACGCATGGACTGGGCGGGTGTTGCTGATCTGCCCTGGCAACTGGTCACCAGCTATGAACAGACCCACTTCTGCAAGCCAAATCCCAGTTACTTCGCCGAGGTGCTGCAACTGCTCTCCGCTGACCCTGCCGATTGCCTGCATTTCGGCAACGACATGGACGAAGACATGGCAGCCAGGGAGCTGGGAGTTCCGGTGGTGATCGTTGAGGACTGTCTGATCAATCGCCACAGCCGTGAGTTCGCGGATTGCCTTTTTCACGGAAACCTGCAGCAGGTGCTCGATTGGCTGATCACAGGCAGGAATCCCTAGTGCAGCATTGCGGTAAGGACGCGCTGCAGGCGAGACTGCTCGGCTTGTGTGCCCGTAGAGGCTCGGCATACCGAGCCGATTCCGGCACCACAGCATGCTGTGGTGCTACGACCCCAAGGAAATCGGACTTCCAAAACGCGCTCACCGGCTAGGGCAATGTGGATGAAATCAACGAAAATACCCGCTGGGCATTGAGGAGGCATTATGACTACGGATTCACTACCATCCCGTCACTTGAGAAAATGCCCCACTGGCATCCAGGGATTGGACGAAATCACAAGTGGCGGTCTGCCATCTGGCCGGACTGCCCTGGTCTGTGGTGCAGCCGGCTGCGGCAAGACTCTACTGGCCATGCAGTTTCTGGTAAATGGGGCGACTATCTACGATGAGCCAGGTGTATTCGTCTCATTTGAGGAGAGTGAAATAGAGTTGGCTGAGAACTTCTGCTCCATGGGCATAGACCTGGATCAGTTGGTTGCGGAGCGTAAGATCAGCCTGGACTACGTCCAGCTGGAGAAGAGTGAGATCGCGGAGACGGGCGATTACGATCTGGAGGGGCTGTTTGTTCGCCTCGGCTATGCCATCGACCAGATCGGGGCCAAGCGTGTGGTCCTGGACACCATCGAAGCTCTGTTCTCCAGCTTGTTTGATACGTCGATCATTCGAGCCGAGCTGCGGCGCCTGTTCCGTTGGCTGAAGAGTAAAGGGGTCACTGCCATCGTCACCGGTGAGCAGGGCGAGGGCACCCTCACCCGGCACGGAATTGAGGAATATGTCTCCGACTGCGTCATCCTACTCAATCATCGAGTGGTTGATCAGATATCGACCAGACGCCTGCGCGTCGCCAAGTATCGCGGTTCTGCCCATGGCACGAACGAATACCCCTTCTTGATCGACGAGCAAGGTATCTGCATCATGCCAATCACATCAGTCGGTCTCAACGCTGAGGTTTCCAACTCGCGGGTTTCCACCGGGATAGAGCGTCTGGACGCCATGCTGGGAGGTGGAGGCTTCTATGTTGGGTCAAGCGTGCTCATCTCTGGGACGGCTGGCACCGGCAAGACCTCGCTCGCGGCCAGCATCGCTCAGGCGACCTGTCGCCGTAGCGAACGCTGCCTCTATTTTGCCTTCGAGGAATCGCAGAGTCAGATTATCCGCAATATGCACTCCATTGGCATTGACCTGGAAACGGGCATAGTTCAGGGATTGCTGCGTTTCCATTCTTCCCGCCCCACACTCTTCGGCCTGGAAATGCATCTCGTGAACATCCATAAGCTGGTGAGTGAGTTCAACCCTCACTTGGTGATCATCGATCCGGTATCCAATATGACAGCCGCCGGCAACCCCGCCGACGCCAAGCTGATGCTCACCAGACTGCTCGACTACCTGAAGCTGCGGCAGGTAACTGCTGTACTCCTGGACCTATCGGGTAGGCATGACATTGAGCAGACCAGCATTGGTATCTCTTCTCTGATCGATACCTGGATCGCGCTCAGAGACATTGAGACAAATGGCGAGCGCAATCGGGGTCTCTATCTGCTCAAGTCCCGCGGCATGGCCCATTCCAACCAGATTCGGGAGTTCGTTCTAACGGACTCCGGTATCCAGCTGTTGGATGTATATGTCGGGGATTTCGGCGTGGTGACCGGCGCGTCTCGGTTTGTCCAGGAAGAGAAGGAGCAGGCTGAACGACTGGTCCGCATGCAGGAGATCGAGCAGTGGAAGAGCGAGATCGAGCGCCGACAGCAACTTTTGCAGTTGACAATCGCTCAAGCCGAGGCCACCTTCGCGGTGGAGAAGTTGGGTCTAGAGCAGCAGATCCTCCAGCGCGAGTCGATGCTATCGCGCGGCAGGATGCGGGCGTCGCAAGTAGCGGCCCTGCGCCAGGCCGACGACCAAGACTAGCAGGGGGCGTCAAGTCTCAAGCTGGGCTGAGGCTTGACGCCGCATTGTAGCCCTTAAGCGGAGAGACAGAGCCCAGCAGGAGGCGGGAGGTATGGACGATGAACAAGCATGAGACAATGCAGGAGGCGGACCATTACACACTGAAGCTCTATGTAGCAGGGGCAACCCCCAAATGCGTGCGGGCGCTGGCCAACCTGCAGGAGATATGTGAAACCCACCTGGCGGGAAAATACACCATTCAGATCATCGACCTGCTGAAGAATCCAGAGGTGGGGCGAGATGACCAGATCCTGGCTATCCCGACCCTGATCAGGCATCTGCCGCCTCCTTTGGTGCGCATAATCGGCGACTTGTCAAATACCGAGCGAGTCTTGGTGGGATTGAGCATTCAGCCTAGCTAGAAGGAGGTGGCCAGAGTGGATGAGTTGCGGTACTCCGAGCAGAAGTTCCGGCAAGAAGCTCGCGAGTGGTCGAATGAAGCGTGTGTCCTGCAACTGTATATCGCAGGCTCTTCGCCACGCTCCCGGCGCGCCGTTGCCAATGTTCAGCGCATCTGTCAAATGGGGGCGCTGCAAGGCGCCTGCGAGCTGCAAGTGATCGATGTCTTTCAGCAGCCGCAGCTGGCCAAGTCCGAGCAGATTGTGGCTCTGCCCACGCTGGTGAAGAAGTCGCCGATTCCGAAGCGGCTGTTCATCGGTGACATGTCCAACACAGACGCAATTCTGGCAGGGTTGAATGCCTAGCGATGCGTCAAATCTCAAACTAGACTTGCCACCGCGAGAAGGAACCACCGCTAGGCGGTCACAAGTCGATGCGAACTGAGGGATTGAAATGATCAACACTGCGCAGACCGTTGAGCAACTGTCTCTGGAGGTTGAGCGACTTCGTCAGGAACTGGAATCAGCACAGAGCACACTTGACGCCATCAAGTGTGGGGAAGTGGATGCTCTGCTGATTTCCGATCAGGTCTATACGCTGCAGGGTGCAGATCACATCTATCGCGTACTGGTGGAGGAAATGCAAGAGGGGTGCGCCACTGTTTCCGCCAATGGGACCATTCTGTTCTGTAACCGCAACTTTGCCGACATGACCAAGACCCCCATGGAGCGCGTGATTGGCTCGTCGATCAGCCGCCTGCTCACTCCAGCGACGGCGAGGGCATTTACCGCCTTCCTGGCGAGCGGGCAGGGGAGCTTCAAGGGCGAATGCCAGCTAAGGATCGGAGTCAACCTCCACAAACCCGCAATCATTTCGGCCAGCATCGTCAACCTGGAAGGCGATCGGTTTGCCTGCCTGGTGGTCACTGATCTGACGGCGCAGCGCCGCAGTGAACAGTTTTCTCAATTGCTTTTCGATCAGGTGAAGGAGCCAATCATTGCCTGCGATCGTAAGGGATGCATCACCCAGGCCAATCCTGCGGCGCTGGCCATGTTCGCCGGGCAGTTCGTTGGTTGCGGCTTTGACCAGTCACTGGTGCTTCACCGAACAAGCGATGGCACCAGGGTCACCTTGGAACAGGCCATCAACTCGAGTTCAGCGTACGGCGAGGAAGTCCGCTACAGTCGGGCAGACGGGCGAGAGCTGATGTTGCTGGTCAGCGCCGGTCAGATCACTGCCGATGAAGGGCTCAGTTTGTGCGGGTGCGTGGTGATGTTCACCGATATCACAGAGAAGTGTCGTCTGACAGAGGAGCTCACCCGTCTGGATCGCCTGAACATAGTGGGCGAGGTCGCCGCCGGTATTGGGCACGAGGTGCGAAACCCACTGACCACCGTGCGCGGGTATCTGCAGATGTTCACGCATAGACAGAAGTATGCGGATGAGCTGCCTCAGTTCGAGCTGATGATTGAGGAGTTGGATCGAGCCAACTCCATCATCACCGAGTTTCTCTCATTGGCCAAGAACAAGTCGGTTGAGCTGCATCCCGGCAATCTGAACAACACCGTGCAAACACTGCTGCCACTGCTGCAGGCGGATGCCTTCCGCCTGGGACACCGTATCCAAGTGGAGGCGGGAGAGATTGGGACCATCTGCTATGATGACAAGGAAATTCGCCAGCTGATCATCAACCTGGTGCGGAACGGCCTTGAGGCTATGGAACCGGGAGGGGTAGTGCGCATCAGGACTTACTCGGAGAGAGAGCGGGTTACCCTGTCCGTACAAGATGAGGGGCCCGGGATTCCCAAAGAGGTCTTGGACAGGCTGGGCACGCCTTTTGTGACCACCAAGGCTGCCGGCACCGGGCTGGGCCTCTCCGTCTGCTATCGCATCGCTGAACGCCACAGTGCCGAGATAGACGTCAGAAGCTCTCCGGTTGGCACTACCTTCTGCGTCCACTTTCCGGTGCAGGCTGGCCTCTTGGTCGGCTCATAGGATTGTGCTCCTTGTTTGTTTTCAGCAGAGATGATAGTCTCGCTTACTCCACCAGATACAAGGAGAGGTCTCACCGCTCGTGCAGTAGGGGGCCTCTTCTTTGCGTCCGGGCAGTAGCCCGATCCGCCGATCAATGCTTAGGGCGAGGTAGCGCATGATATAATATCCAGAGAGATGAAAGGTCGGGGAGACTGTGAAGAAGAATGGTCCCCTTGGGGACTTGTTTACGCAACTGCCGGCAGGCGAGGAGCCCCTTTTGGTCCATTTCGCCTCCCAGAGCTGCCCTGTCTGCCAAGCTGTGCAGCCTCGTTTGCACCAGTTGGCGGCAGACTACGGGATTAGGCTGGTCAGCATTGATGTCGCCGAGAATCCGGAGATCGCTGGCCAGATGCTGGTGTTCACCGTGCCCACTGTCTTGCTGCTCCGGGCAGGCAGCGAACTCACGCGGGAGAGCCGCTTCATTGACTTTGGGAGCCTGGAGCGAATGCTTTCCCTGATTAGGACTGAGGAAGAGGAGAGCAGATGAGCAACTATCGTTTGGTGATCCAGTATGACGGTGGCAGGTACCGCGGGTGGCAACGATTGGGCAACGAAGAGAACACCGTCCAGGGGAAGCTGGAGTCATCCCTGTCCGCCCTGGCCGGGAGCTCGGTCGAGGTTATCGGTTGCAGCCGGACGGATGCCGGGGTGCATGCTTTGGCGCAGATCGCCAACTTCCACACCGAGCATGATCTGTCCGTGCCAGAGATCAGGCGCCATCTGAATGACCATCTTCCCCGCGATATCAGCGTCACGGAAGTCACCTCTGTTCCCGACAACTTCCACGCCCGCTATCAGGCCAAGTCCAAAATCTATCTCTACCGGATCTGGAACGAGCCGTATCCCAACCCGTTCATGCGCAGGTACAGTATGCATGTGCAACGGAGACTCGATCTAGCCAGCATGCAAGCGGCCGCTCACCACTTCCTGGGGAGCCATGACTTCACTGCTTTCTCTAACGCCAAGTCCAAGAAGAAATCCATGGTGCGGGAGATTGAGGCGATAGAGATTACTCGGGCCGAGGGGTTTGTGCAGATCAGGGTCCGGGGCAAGAGCTTCCTGTACAACATGGTCAGGAAGATGGTGGGGGCGCTGCTCTCTGTCGGACTAGGGGAGTTGCCGCCAGAGAGCATACCGGAGCTGATTGCCAACCGGGAGAGGGGCCACATCGGCTCCATGGCGGATGCCTGTGGGCTCTACTTGGAGGAAGTGGTCTTCTGATCTTGAGTGCGAGGGCGCGCAGTTTCTGTTCCGTAGCGG
>JAEZJZ010000030.1 GCA_023436245.1 Bacillota bacterium
GTGTCCTACTCCACTTGCCTAACCAAGCCGGGGTGGCTGTGCAGCTTCAGCCTGGGCGCGAAGCAGAATCTGATCAACCGTCTGCTCCGCCGTCAAGGCGGAAGTGTCCAGCCAAAGACCGAGGCGCGGGGTGTGATTGCGCAACAGGTCGTCGAGTTGCGCAATCGTCCACAGCCCGTACCCTTGCTTTGATCGACCGGCCTCCCTGAGAGCGACCACCTGCGGGTTGGGCGTCAGCACTACCACAAAAAGCGGGCGGCTGACAAACTGATCCACAAAGCCTTGCAGGACAGGGCCAACGATCACGTCTTGCACCACAACGGTGAATCCAGCCGCGAAGTAGGTTTCGGCGGCATCAGCCGCCAATCGATAGCGCAGCTTCAACTGTCGCTCGGCTTCGGGGCTTGGCTCTGGCAGCATCTCCTCTCGGCCGGAGACGATCATCCTCCGAAAGGAATCGCCCCGCAAGTGCACCCCACGGGCAAACCTCCTGGCCAAGAGCTCAGCGACTGCGGACTTGCCCGATGCCATTGTTCCTGTGATTAGGTAAATGCCACATTCGTCCGGCGATGTGGCTTTCTGGTGATGTTCTGGCAATAATTCCACCTCCAAGTGAATCCAAGCCGTCTCCCTTTCGACATCGACTGGATTTGTTCCTCTCCACCCAGACACACCTACGGCAGCACGGCAATGGCCGCTCCTTCTGGAGCGGCCACCTGCGTCACCGTCTGGTGATCTTCACTTTCCACTCTTTCGGCCCTTGCTGCAGATACTGCCAGTCGAACTGCTCCGGCCGCTCGGCCTGCAGTTGATAGCTGAGCGGCTTGGGATCGTGGTCATTGATCAGCGTGAGTGACTCTCCAGTCTTCAACTCATCCAGATTGCGAAAAATGGTCGGGTGTCGCTCGGGCAAGGCCACGGCACGCACATCAAGATTCCTGTCCATGAGCAGCTACCTCCTCTGCGGATGTCGCTGCTAGTATAACCACTACGGGAAGCAATCAGAAATCCAGCAGGCCAAAGAGATAAGAAATCAGCGGCCTAGGACCGGCAAAGCGACTGACCAGAGCAAGAACGTCTTCCCAAAAAACCACGGCAGAGGGGCAGACCGGCGGAGACAAGTCTTGGATAACAGCATCGCATCCGCTCTCGGCGGCGCTGGGCTGTTCATGGACCTTTGCCCATCTGCGCCGCGTCACCAACAGCACCCGCAACAGGTTTCTTGCTGGCCGCTGCCCCGTCGCCGAACGACAATCGGCTGCCTGTGTCAGAGCCCCGCTCAACCAGTGTTCCAGGTCCAGCGAGACCACGGCCTGACTACCAATGATGCGCAGATCGGTCGATTCCACCAAGCCCACGGTCTCTCCCGCCTGGTAGACATGCTCTGCCAGGTCTATGCGGAGCGCATCGCATTCTAGATCATGATGCAGCGAATGCAGGATGATCGGCACCTGTGAATCAGTCGGCTGGCCAGAATGGTTGCAGGTTATCTCGTATGCCCGGCCTAAATGCAACAGGAAGCCGTTCATCAGAGATCGATTAGCCGGTAGCAACTCATGGAAAATGCACCCAGCCAACACCCGGGCGCAAAGCCGCTTCTCCTTACTCGACGCAGGAAATGCATAGTGGTTGATCAGCATCAGAACACCTCCGCCCTCATGCCTAATATATGGCTGACAGCGACAGGTCTGACCAGAGATTTGCGCGACATAGGCTAACAGAGATACAGCAAGACCTAGCGATTGAACCAGGTCTTGCTGCAAATGTTCGGGTCGCTCTATCCGTTTACCAGCAGATCCCGCATCAGGCGGTACATGTCTTCGACATCCTGTTCGTTGATCATCTCGTAGGCGCTATGCGTGTAGCGGGTGGGAAAGGTGAACAGGGCCGTGGGAATGCCGGCGCGAATCAGTTGATCTCCGTCGGAGCCGAAACCGTGAAAGACGGCATGCTGAATGGGCATCTGCAGCCGCTCAGCCGTGGCGATCAGCAAATCGGAGATACGCTCGCTATAGTGGATGCGAGCATCCTTGTGGGCAACAATCGGCCCTTTACCGAGCCCTGTGGGCATGTAGCTCTCCTTGACGGTCGGGATATCTCCCACCAGGCCAATCTCCAGCGCAATCGCCAAGTCGAAGTCCGCCTCTCTGGCTAAGTTGAGCGCCCCGCCCAGCCCGACCTCTTCCTGAATGGTGGCGGCGAAGTAGAGCTCATACTTCAGTGACTGACCCTGTAGGTCTCTGGCCAGCGCGGTCATCAAAGCCAGACCGACGCGGTCATCCATCGCCTTGCCGACAATGTGGTGACCGAGGCGTCTGGTTTCCGCCTGAAAGATGACCGGACTGCCGGGATGGATGCCGAGCGCTTCCACTTCTGCCTTGCTGCTTAAGCCAAGATCGAGGAAGAAGTCATCCCACAGAAGCGTGTCTTTCGCTCGTTGGGCTACTGTGCGTACATGGCCGGTGGCCACACCGATCTGCCCAGAGTGATAGCCGTTGCTGCCCTTCACCAGCACCCGCTGTCCGATATAGGTGGGGTTGGGGGCGATGGAAGATTCGCTCCCGCCGGTGCCCTGAGTCAACCAGCAGAAGCCATCGGCGGTAATACTCTTCACCAGGAAGTTGATCTCGTCCAGATGGGCGGTGATCAACAGTTTCGGCCCGGTGCCGCCCACCTTCGCCAGCACATTGCCGACCCTGTTTTGCCAGACCCGCTCGCAGAGCGGTGTCCAATCAGCCACCATGCGCGCCGCAACCAGTTCCTCGTGTCCGACAGGACCGGGCAACTCAGTGTATTCCTTAATCAAATCATACAGCATGTCAGATCCTCCTTTTGTACCGCTATAATGGGATTATGCATGTTGTCCCATTTGTCCTGCCGAGTAATTTGTGAGATTGTGATCTATTGAGACGTTGTGCTTGAGAAGATGTTTGATCCGGACTTGATAGACATACCGCCTCTGGGTAGCGTTGGTGGATGTAAGCTATAGGGGAGGAACGGAAATGAACAAGAAAATGGCTATGCTGTTAGCCCTGCTGATCAGTGTCACCAGCTGCCGTTCGATTGCACTGGCAGCAAATGAAGGAAGCGTCGCCCCCTCGGGCTTGACCCACTCCGAGTTGCGACGGGAAGTTGATGAGCTTGCCGCTCGCTACATAGGCGGGACAGTAGCCGGAGCGGCTGTGATTGTTATTCGAGATGGAGAGGCTGTACTGAACCGAGCGTATGGCATGGCGGACCGAGAGAACGGAGTGGCGGTGGATGACGACACCGTCTTCGAGTGGGGGTCGGCAACCAAGCTGCTGGTCTGGACAAGTGTGATGCAGTTGGTCGAGCAAGGAAGACTCAACCTGAACGAGGACGTTCGCAACTACCTGCCAGCCGGCTTCCTGACCAAACTGCAGTTTCCACAACCGATCACCATGCAGAACCTGATGCACCACAATGCTGGCTGGGAAGACCACCTGACCGACTTGTTTTACCAGTCTGCAGATCATCTGCGATCCCTGGAGGAGAGCTTGCGCATCTGCGAACCGGTGCAGGTTGCCGAGCCAGGGGCGGTAGTCTCGTACTCCAACTACGGGGTTGCCTTGGCAGGCTATTTGGTGGAGAGACTGACGGGGCAGCCTTTCTATCAGTACGTGAATGACCACATCTTTTCGGTCCTCGGCATGCAGGACACGGCTATCCACCCGTCTCAGGCAGACAATCTGGGAGTCGCCGCTCGCAGAGAGCAGATCCACGGTTACCGCACAAAGGGAGAGGGAACGCTGATTCGCTCCCAGAGTGAGAGGATCTTCATCGGCCTCTATCCGGCGGGTAGCGCCATCGGCACCGCCCTTGACGCAGCCAAGTTCATCAGTGCGTTGCTTCCGAAGACAGGGACGTCCAGTCCTCTGTTCAAGAGCAACACCATCCTGAACGAAATGCTCTCCACCAGCTACCGCTACACGGACAACTACCCCGGCATCGCTCATGGCTTCTGGGAGGATTTCGCCGCAGTGAGAATCCTGGGGCACGGCGGCAATACTGACAGCTTCTCCAGCTATTTGGCGATAGCGCCGGCCGAGGGCGCAGGGCTAGTGGTGATGACAAATCAGGCTGCCGATCAATCGCTCTGCCCCAGCCTGCCGACGGTGGTCTTTGGCAGTTATGTCGCTCCCCCCGCTGATGACCTGCCAGCTGCGCAGCAAGTGGCCGGCAGATATACGGTCAGCCGACGACCATACTACGGCTTCACTAAAGTGATGGGTCTCCTGCAGACAGTCACCATCAATGCCATTGACAATCAGACCATTACAGCGTTAGGAAGCACTTATCAGCAAGTGCAGCCGTACATCTATCAGCAGGCAGACGGCAACGGGCTGCTCCATTTCTCGCTTGCGGATGGCCGCGTCTCGAGGGTGTCCATGATGTGCATGGACCTGTTGCCGCTATCGACCGGGTCTTTCACCGGGTCAGTCGTCTCAATTGGGCTATTGGCGGTCTGCCTGCTGTTCTTGGCGACTGCACTGGTGATCATGCTGATCAACCGGCTCCGGCATCGCGGTCGCGAGCTTCACAAGAGTCTGATTTGGACTGGTCTGCTCAATCTGACCGGTGCGATTGCTGTTCTGAACACCGCTAACCTGTTCAGCAGAGCGATGGGTTATGCTCCTTATGCTGCCCTCCGCGTCAACTTCCTGCTCAACTACGCCTATCTCGGGTTCACAGCGATTTGCTTGGCCGTAATCGGCTGGCGAGCGAGCAGAGAAGCGCTGACCAAGCGACAGAAGCTGTTCATAGTTCTTTCGTGTGTGGCTGCACTGGTGCTGGCAGCGACAATCATTGGTTGGCAGCTATACAAGTAAGAGACTCCAGAGCATGACTAAGGCCGGATGCACTCGCATCCGGCCTTACCTATTTTGTCCGCAGCTTCCGGTAGAACAGCAGGACAAGTTCCACCAGCAGACCGAGGGCTGCTCCTCCGAACAAGAATACCAGCAGACTGAGCAACCCGATCAAGTCTTCCCAACCGCCGTTACCCGTGAAGCTGCTGATCATCACGGTCAGACCGACAGCCAGCCCCAGCGTGGAGAACAACGCAAACCAGCGCGCGCCGAGCCAGCCCAAGCCGCCAATCACCAAACCGGTGATCAGGCAGAAGAGAGCTATGAAGAAATATCGTGGCTTGGCATGAGGCAACAAGAGATGAATCCCCAGACCCATCACAGTCAACTGACCAACGGCCAGCGCAGCTGCGAACCACCACCAAATGGGCTTTCGCGAAGCAGGCAACCAGCGCATCAACTCACCACCTTCCCTCTCAAGAGATTAGACGTCAACCGAGGGAGATTAGATCGGCTTGTCATTCAAAGCAACAACACTGAGCCTCGCCAGGAAGGTTCGGGTCAGATCTGCAATTTGCTCCGCCTTAGTCTGATAGATGAAATGGGTTGCATCAATTGTCTGGTGCTGCGCGTTCTCGCCCAGACGCGCGAGATGGGCCCGCTGATAGCCCATGCCGTCATCCCGATCCCGCTTGGCCATGCCAGCGATCGACTGGGTTGAGATCAGCTTGAGCACCGGGATCTGTGCTGGGAATGGCAGCTGGTTGACCTGCTTGATGTTCTCCATCAACAAGCTGGCCTGGTTGATCAGCGTATCATTGACCACGTGGAGATTGAACAACCAATAATCGGCCACCTCTTTCGCAGTATAACCATTTGCGGCGAGCTTGGTCTCCGGAGCCAACTTGGAGGCAAGACGGATCAACCCGATGGCCTGCTGCGCCTTCGCTATCTGGAAGAGGAAGCTGGGAGGATTGCCTCCGTCAATCTTGGCCGTGGAGGTGGTGTCCAGCATGACCAGGGCGGCTACTTCCTCAGGAAAGGTGCTGGCGTAGTACTCGCAGTAAATACCAGAGGCAGAGTGTGGCATCAGAATATAGGGCGGTTTCAATCCGGCCGCTGCCAAAGCAGCCCTCAGCTCATGTACATAGTTGGCGTTCGTTCTTGGCACGTCCGTTTGGTCGCTGAAGCCAATGCCAAAGTACTCCACCGTGGCCACCACATGCTCTTGGGAGAGTGCCCTCATCAAGGGCCCAAAATCAGCCGAGGGCAGCGCTACACCAAAGCCCGGCAGCAGTACAATCGCCTGCCCGCCACTGCCTAGCGTGTGCACATGCATCCTCCGGCCGTCTACCTCAACCAACTGACCATATGGCCGAATGTCATCCAGTTCTCCTCTGGAGCGAGCGCTGTTAACCAGATAGCCGATCAGCGCAGCCGCGGCAAAGGATGCAAAGACAATTCCAGCAACATACATAGCTCATTAACCTCTTTTCTCCCTATTTAGTAAACAGACCAAAATCGGCTATCTCTCTGTTGGCCACGAAATTAGGGCCAGGTTGCGCGGCTTTCTGTCCTCCGCCGGCCGATTGTCCAAGTGGCGGCTGAGCAGCCGACTGTACTCGGCAAGCAAGGCGTGGAACTCCTGATCGGTCAACAGGCAGACTATGTTCTGCAGAAACAACAGATCCCGCTTGGGGTCCGCATCAGGCTGGGAGAAGTAGCGGTCGAAACCGGCGTAAATCTGCATCAGAAAGCCAAAAGCATTCCTGGAGCCATGCTCCACCGTGTTCTCGGTCGCAAACTTGGCCAGGTTGAGCCCGTACGTGCGCTCCAGTGTCCCTCTCACCTTCGCCTCCGAGACAACACTGAGCAAGTCATGCTCGGTGAGGACGTTGATGTGGCGGTAAAGCGTGGTGCGAGGAACGTCGCCCATCGCTAGAGCCAAATCACCCGGCGTTGCCGTCCCACAGACGGAGAGGTGTTGCACGATCCTAGCTCTGACCGGGTGCAGCAGCACCTCATTCATGTCTCTCATTGGCTATCGCCCTCCTGTTAATAGTTCCAAACATGATTATAATACCGATAATGGAACTAGTCAATGAGTAGATTGGCGTACGCGAAAGGCCGCCATCGCCCACTTCTGGCAAGAAACCTTCAGGCCAACGGCAGGAGCCTAAGACGAGCGGGCCGAAATTCGTTACCAGGTGCTCTACCATGAACAAGATAGGGTGATGTGCATGAAGGAAAGAAACCCCGCGCCGCTGATTGGGGCGATACTGGCTATCCTGATCCTGATCCCATCTGCACTGATTTTCTACCACGCGATGTTTGGGGACATGGGGTTGGTCTGGGAGTTGACTGCGGAGGGGCTGCAGATCCAACACAGGGGCTCCCGCCCGCTGCTCCCAGCGGAAGAAAAGCTGATCCCCTATTCGAGCATCACGGAGATTCAGTTGCTGTCGCAGCCGGTCAGGATCAAGAAGGAATATGGACTTGACGGCGCGCGCACTCGCATCGGCGACTTCCGGTCAGATGAACTTGGCCAGGTCAAGGCATACATCTCAGATATCGGACGGCCGATAGTGCTGATCCGCTCCACGGGCGAGCCAAAGCCGATACTGCTCTCGCCGGAGGACGCCGAGCAGTTCATTGCGCAGATGCATCTCCAAATGGACAAGTAAGAAGGAGGTCATGAACATGGAGCAAGCCTATTACAGCGGCAATCGTCAGCGTCTTTATCAGGGCATGGAGGACAACTCGCTGTTGGTATTGTTTGCGGGACACGCACCACGACAAAGCGGTGACCAGATGTATACCTTTTTCTGCAACCGCAACTTCCTCTACGCCACCGGCTGCAATGAAGAGGGCATAGCCCTGCTGGCCGAGAAGCGCGGGGGCAAGGTCACCGAGACACTCTACTTGCAGCGCCCTGACCCAATGGCAGAGCGCTGGTCGGGCCGACGGCTGAAGGCGGAAGAAGCGATAGCCATCTCCGGCATTTCTCACATCTCCTACCTCGATGCATTTCGGCGCGAGTTCCATACTAGAGCCAGCGGCAATGATGTCCGGCAGATCTACCTCGATCTGACCAAACTGACGGCGGAGGAACCGGCGAACGAGGAACACCGCTTCGCGCACTATTGCCAGCGGGAATATCCGGCTCTGCCCTTGCAGAACATCCATTTGCGCTTCAGCCAGCTACGACTGATTAAGCAGCCGTGCGAAATCTCCGCCATGCGGTCATCCGTGCGCATCACCAAAGAGGCGATTCTGGCGATGATGCGAGCCTCCCGCCCGGGGATGTGGGAGTACCAATATAAGGCCATCTTTGATCACGTGCTGACGGACAACGGCGTGCTGGAACCAGGCTTTCAGCCGATCATCAGCGCTGGTCCAAACAACTTCTGCATCCACTACTATGCGTACAGCGGGCAGGCGCAGGATGGGGATCTGATCCTGAACGATGTCGGCGCCCGCTGCCAGGGCATGGTCAATGATGTCTCCCGCGCTTGGCCTTGCAATGGCAAGTTCACGGAGAGACAGCGTCTGCTCTATGAATGTGCTTTGCGCACATCAGATCACATGTTCTCCATCATCAAACCGGGCATGCTGCACGAAGATGTGGATCGCCTGGCGCGCGAGTACAACTATCAGCTGCTGCACCAACTTGGCCTAGTCGAAAGCTATGAGCAGATCGGAAGGCTGGTCTGGCACGGCGGAGCGCACCATGTCGGCTTGGATGTTCACGACGACGTCGTGCGCGTCGGCCATCTACAGCCCGGCATGATCTTCTGCGTGGACATCGGCATCTATTGTGAGGACTGGGGCATCGGTTTCCGGCTGGAGGACAACTGCCTGATCACGGAAGACGGCTGCGAAAACCTGTCGCGGGACATCCCCAGAACAATCGAAGAGATTGAGGCCACTATGGCTAGATAGAGAAAACAGAAGGAAGATGCTGCTCCCGCAAGTGCAGGAGCGGCATCTTCCTTTCGACGCTCAAGCCTTGACCCTTGGCTTGGACATCAGCGCGCTGACCGGCCACGCACTGCATCACGACCTACTCGTCAAACTGGAAGCTGACCACGTCTTCAGTGGTGACAACCACCAGCCGCTCACCTACCCAGAGGGCCTGTAGGATCTCAGTGCCCCGCAACTTGAGCAACGTACACTCGCGACCTTGCTGATCTATCAGCACGCCGTGCACCAGGCTATCGGAGGCATCGGGCAGAGTTGAGCCCTTGAAGCGGCTGATGAACAGCAACTTGCGGGCAGAATGATAGGCCAGTGCCTGGTCCTGCTGCACCTGCCAAGCTGGCTTCCTGGTCACCTGCTGCAAATCGTCGTGCGCAAAACTATAATACCAAACGTTTGCGGGGAAGACCTGAGCGTAGCCGTCGCTATGATCGCGGTCAGAGAGATACACCCCCTGCCCGTCTGACGTGAATAGACCGGAATTGAACACCGTCTGTCGTTTCAGGCTGATGCTGCCGCCGGATAGATTGTAGAAGGATAGTGTCTGAGCCTCCTGAGGCGCCGTCAGCCGGCAATGGCCAAGTGCAATCAAACCCTCCGCGATCCAGACGATCTGTTCATGCCGAATGTGCGCCTCCTGGGGCAGCCCGCCCAGTCCCCGTCTCTCTCCGATGTTGAGATCGAACAGGAACAGTGATTCGTACACTGGGTCCATCGGGCCGGGCTCTGCTTCAGTTGCTTCGACATACAACAGTTGCTTTCGGTTCGGGGAAAGGGCAAATGCGCCGATCGAGTATTTCGGACTGGCCTCGGCCAGTTGCGCTTCCTGGCGCGAAGCAAGATCGAAGACGAAGACCCGGTTCTGCCCTGCTGGATGCGACATGTAATAGAGCTGGCCACCATCCCAGTCGGCCACGAAACCGGTGTTGCCGCTGAGTTGCACTGTCTCGCCCTGAACCCAGAGAATGGACTTGGCCGCGTCACCACGCGAACTGACAAACAGATTGCCCTCAGCCCAGATCAGGTCGTCTCGACCGACATCAGCCAGTTCGCGGGTCTTGCCTGAGGCAAGCTCGTGCGCATAGACCTTGTTGCCCGAATGGTAGGCCACAGACCCGGCATCATAGGCCCAAATGCGCTTAGTCACTAAGCCCGGCGCCAAAGGTGCGGATGAATAACTTCCGGGCGAAAAGGTATCCAGATGGCGATCTGTCAGCTCAACATAGTCCTGCCGTAAGTCCAGCAGGTAGATGGTGGCAGGGATGTCGTCTGCCTTGGCGGAAAAGACGAGTGTAAAGTGGTCGATCCATCCGAGCAACTCCAATTGCTCCAGCCCGGATAGCACCACCAACCCCTGACCGAGAGACGTACTCACTAGCAGGTCAAACTCGTTCGCACTGGAGCGCCTGTAGGCAACCAGGCGATTCCCCTCACTGTATCGCAAGTTATCGCCGGGGACACTGACGAACTCGTTCGGCTGCTGATCCGATTGAGTCCGCAACCTTTCGTTCTCCACAGCCACCGAAGCTCCCCAATCCTCATAGCCCGGGTTTCGCTCCAACAGATGCTCCCCGTCGAGGCTTGTGCTCCAAAGCAACTGATCGCTCACATACTGCAGCTTCTGTGGCTCAACCATAGCATAGTCACTCACCGCAGCTTCCGGAAAAACTGCCAGTACCTCTCTACCCTGCAACTTAACAGGCTCCAATGGGATATGCTTCTTGTCTCCCGCCTGCGAGCCTACGCCGGGGGTGCTATGCCTACACCCAGCGAGCAGGACAAGCGAAGCCAACAGTAATGCACTAAATCTCTTCCTCATTGCTTTACCTCCTGCGCATCGTCCAAGACGCCGCCAGTACCCCTCAGTGCTCCCCTTGGCCCGATCTTGAGCTCGGGCGTCACGCGGCCCTCAGCTTCCGTGAAGGTCGCACCCCATCGTCTCCACAGCGCCAACGACGGTTCGTTGCCCACCTGGATACTGCAACCGAGCGTCTCGATTCCCTGCTCGCTGGCTGCCTCGATTAGCAGAGAGAACATCTGCGTCGCGTAGCCCTTCCCCCAGTGCTCGCTGGCCAGCCAGTAACCCGTACGGGCGCTCTTTCGCACCAGATCGATATCGCAGAGAGAAATGCTGCCGATCGCCTCCCCCTGCAGGAGTACGGCATAGCAGACGGCCCTCCGACGCTTCGCCCACCCTTGGCAGGTGGCATAGTAATCGGCGGGAAGCACTTCCCGGATGGGCTGGAGCGAGTTTCTGGCGTGTAGCAGTTCGTCTGTGCTCAGAATACGCGCCAGAGTCTGACTGTGATCCAGCGTCAGCTCGGCGATCGTGATTACGTCAAACCCAGCGGTCATGTTTAGCCACCTCTCCACACATATCTAACACCGTGAGATTTCCAGTCCAGTATTCCACCGAGATCCATCCTTTTCCTGCCTGTGTATTGATTAGGCATGACCCCTTTCTCCGAAGCCGCCCTCCAGGTGCGGCATGGAGTAAACTGCCTGCGGGAAGGCGGAGGTATGCGCCGCGGCTTTGGAGAAATCACAGTGTGGACCTCTCATTCAAGTAGAAAGGCTGGTGCGGCATGAAGCTCTCCGTTTGTACGGACGCTGTCTTTTCGAACATACCGACGGTGGAAAGTATGCACCGACTGCGGGCATTGGGGATCACGGACTTCGAGTTCTGGGCCTGGTGGAACAAGGATATCGATGCCATCGACCGCACACGGCGCGAGCTGGGAATGCAGGTGGTGGCGCTCTGCACGCGCTTCATCAGCCTAGTTGACCAGGGGCAACGCGCTCAGTATCTGGGCGGGCTGAAGGAGACGATCGCCATTGCAGACCAACTCGATTGTCCGCTAATCATCTCCCAAGTCGGAAACGAGTTGCCGGGCACGCCGAGAGCAATCCAGCAGCAAAGCCTAATCGACGCGTTACGGGCAGCTGTTCCCCTGCTGGCGGCAGCCAGCAAGACCCTCGTTTTTGAGCCGCTGAATACTCTAGTCGACCACCCCGGCTACTACCTCTGGAGCAGCGAAGAAGCATTCACCATAGTTGATCAGGTTGCGAGCGACAACGTGAAAGTACTCTACGACATCTATCATCAGCAGGTCATGGAGGGCCATCTGATTCACCGCATCACCCGGAACATCGACAGGATTGGCCACTTCCATGCAGCCGGAAACCCAGGCCGGCACGAGCTGAGCCTGGGCGAGATCAACTATGAGGCGGTGTTTGCGGCGATCAGGGGGACGGAGTACAAGGGACATGTTGGGTTGGAGTACAGTCCGGTGCAGGAGCCGGAAAGCGAACTGAGAAGAATGTTTGCTGGCAGGCAGTTGATGCAGGGCTGACTGATGCGGAACGAACCGAGACATATCAGGGGTGATCAGGGCCTTAGCTTCAACCCCTCGCTCAAATGAAACAGACCACCGACCTCGAGCAGGTTGGTGGTCTGTTTGATGATGCCTAGTGGCAGCACCAATTAATCAGTGACCGTCGCGCGGGCCATGAACTCATATCCACTCGGGGCGGGGCATGGGGAGAAATCAAAGGCGACAGACTTGCCCTGGTGGCAGAACGAGAAATAGAGATGGCAAAGGGCGATGCCAATGTCGATTTGGTTCATCTTTCCGTAGATTGATGCCTGGATCAAGTTGAGCTTCTTGCGGCTGACAACGATATCATCCATGGTTCCACTGAAGAACCAAGCCTGGGTGTTAGAGGCGGACGGAGCAAGACGCACAGGCTCGAGCAACTCATCGGCTTCAACAATTGATGTGATGGCCGACAGGCTAAGACGCTTGAAATCGGCCGAGCTATGCCTGTGAATCGGTTCGCTGCTCTGCCCGAACGCCAGCATGATCACAAACTCCAGCCCATCCTGTTGCTGCGGGACCTGTTTGGACGGTTTGGCCATGCCCAGCCAGCAACTGCCTAGCCCATGCGCAGAAAGATAGAGATCGACCTGCTGCAGCACGAACCCAGCATTCAGCAAGTAGCCATCCTGCTGTTCAGAATAGAGACAGAGATAGTGCGGCGCTTTGATGGGCAGCAGATTCTTCACGTCAGAGGTCCCGAGATAGGTGAGCTCATACTTGATTCTCTCATCAAGGGGCTTAGCCTGACGCGCAAATTCCTGCACCGCTGCCAGCGTTGTGGCAGAAAGCGGCGTCATGTCATACTTGCGGACTGACCTGCGGCGGAAGATCGCTTCGTAGAGCTGTTCATTGTTCATGCAGTTACCTCCAGCACATCTCCGGTCGACGCGCACCACGTTGGCCCCCTGGGCTCAGGAGCGGTCGCCTTGTTTAGTATATCCATGCGCCGGCTGTGAGACGAGCGGGTCACAGGGTGCCTGTGGGTCCGCTGACCGCTCCATTGGCGCCAGAGAACGAGAAAGGACGGGGAACCATGCACTCAGGGCTTAGCTACCCGGTTAGTCAGTGCGCCTAGGCCCTCGATCTCAATGGTCACCTCATCGCCGACCTGCATCGGACCGATCCCCGAGGGGGTGCCGGTAAGGATCACATCGCCGGGATAGAGCGTCATCACCTGCGAGACGAAGCTAACCATGTAGGGAATCGAGAAGATAACATCTGAAGTACGACCGTCCTGCTTCAACTCGCCGTTCAGGAAAGTCCTAAGAGCTAGATCGCCGGCGTCTACTCCGGTGACGATGCTGGGCCCGAGGGGGCAAAAGGTGTCAAACGACTTGGCTCTGCTCCACTGAATGTCCTTGGACTGCAGGTCACGAGCGGTGACGTCGTTGGCGATGGTGTAGCCGAAGATGTATTGCGCGGCGTCCGCTTCTGCAACCTGATGGCACTTCCTCCCGATCACGATGGCAAACTCGCCTTCGTAATCGAGCTGGCCAACGGTCGGCCAGTAGACGATGTCACCGCCGGGCGGAAGCAATGCAGTGGTCGGTTTGAGAAAGATCACCGGCTCCGCCGGTAACTTCATGCCGAGTTCCAAGGCGTGCTTACGGTAGTTCAAACCGACGCAGACGACCTTGCTCGGCTGGCAGGGGGTAAGTAACTGGACCTCGCTCAAGGGATACGTTTGCTCGGTCGGCTGGTGCTCGCCGAAGATGTCGCCCTGAAGCACGGCGACCTGGTCATCTGACAGCAGCCCGAAGTGGGTCTGGCCATTCACCGCAAAGCGGACATAATGGTTCGTCATACAATCAACTCCTCCAGCAGTCTGCAAGACTGCGATCTCAATAAAGCGATTCTTGCTCGTCAAGAATCGGCTTGTACCTCCAGCAGTCTGCAAGACTGCGATCTCAATAAAGTGATTCTTGCTTGCCCAGAATCGGCTTGTACCTCCAGCAGTCTGCAAGACTGCGATCTCAATAAAGCGATTCTTGCTCGTCAAGAATCGGCTTGTACTAGAGGTTTGTCGCAAAGCGGTCATTTTGTAGGGGCGCCATTCATGGCGCCCCTACAAAGAAGCGCGCTCTGCGAAGGCGCCTCTATAGGGGCAACTCAAATATGTTGCGGTCCGCCTGGGTGAGCGACTCAGCACCGTGCTCGGTGATCAGGACGATGTCCTCCACCCGCATGTAGTATTCCCCGGGCAGCCACAGTTTCGGTTCAATGGCCATGACCATGCCCGGCTGCAGCCGCAGGTCGATGGTCGGCCTGAGCCACGGGTCCTCATGCAGGTCAACGCCGATTTGGTGACCGAGGGTGCCATCGGGCAACCGGGCGCGCAGACGGTCACCGTAGCCCCGCTCATCCAGGAATGACTCCAGGATGGGATAGAACTGGCTGATCGGAAGCCCCGGCTTGAGCTGGCTGATCAGATGGCACTGACCATCCTGCAGCGCACGATAAGCGCCAGAGATATGCTCCGGGGCAGGCCCCGAGTAGAAGGAGCGCCCAAAATCCGAACAATAGCCGTCGAGCACGAAGCCGAAATCAAAGGCGACGGAAGTGCCAGCGACCAGCCCTTGCTCGGCGGGATAGACGAAAGGGTTCTCGCTGGGTTGGCTGCCAGATTTCACATACAGCGACGCGGGTGGAAAGGATACATCCTGAGCGCCGAGGGCAAGGCCGGCTGCGGCTACTCTCGCCTGCAGCGCAGGCTGAGTGATGCCTGGGCGAATGAACGGCAGCACCTGTGCCATCACGCCGTCCGTGAGAGCCACGACTTTTCGCAGCGCAGCAATCTCGGCCTCATCCTTGACATAGCGAAGCTCTGCTCCCACCGCTTCCGCGTCGCGGCAGACGGCGTCCGGCAGAGCCTGACCAATTAGGTCGCGCAAGTAGTTCTCTGCCCGACGACTGACCCCAATCTGCCCACCCTGCAGATGATTGCGCAGGAGAGCAACCGCCTCTGCGCGAGAGGCCGCCACCTCTACCCGGCATTCGCTGGCAGTGAGCTGGTCGGCATTATCAGGCCCAAGAATGACCAGCGCAGGCTGATTACTTGTCACGACCAGCAGACAGTTCGACTCAGCCGGCTCATGGTCGCGCTGCCACTTGATCGGCAGCCGGCTGAAGTATTGGAAGTTAGCACCCAAACCGTAGACCAGGCCGTTGAGGCCGCTTTGCAGCATGGCCTGCTGCAGGCGCTGCAAACGAGTGTCCATTGGATCCCCTCTTTCCCCGCAACTCTTCCAGTTGCTGATACAATCTACTTCTGCGCCGAAAGCGCTATAACCTTTGCCGGCAAGCCAACCTATCCGCCACTTGCCTGGCGGGCCAGTGGAAGAAGCAGCCGGCTAAGCAGCTCGGCTATTCCCGCGCTGATTGACAGAGACCGAATACGTTGCCGCTACAGAGCAAGGGCATTTGCCGGCGGATTTCCTCCACCGGCCAGTTCCACCACTGCAGCTGCAATAGACTGGCGATCTCCTCGTCGCTGAAGCGCTTGCGAATCACCCTGGCCGGATTACCGGCCACAATGGCATAGGGCTCAACATCCTTGGTAACTAGGGCCCGGGTGCCGATCACGGCGCCGTCTCCGACATGAACGCCGGGCATAATCATTGCCTCAGCGCCGATCCAGACGTCATTGCCGACGACGGTGTTACCCTTGCTGATGTAGCCATCCCGGGTTTCACCCCAATTGTCTTCCGGAAAACCATGGAACGGATAGGTGGAGACCCAGTCGAAGCGATGCCCTTGGTTCCCGGACATGATGAAAATCGCCCCGGTACCGATGGAGCAGAATCGACCGATGATCAATTTGTCCTCGTTTGCGTTTTCCGGGTTCAGGTACCAGACATTCTCCTCGAAGTGCTTGCCGTGATAGTAACCCGAGTAATAGCTGTAATCCCCCACCATGATATGGGGGTTGGTAATGTGATCGCGAATCAGATAGCCCTGGAATGGACTATCAAATGGGTTTTGCCTCATTGCTGTCACTATCCTTCCCTGGCCTGTTCTCGCCCACAAGTTCCTAATGGCAGTGATCAGTGGGCTACTCACGACTGGACCTTGCTGCCCAGCGCCTGTCTCCGGGCGCGCAGCCGTTGCACGGCAACTTGATGGTTCCTGTCGCCGTCATCCTCAAACGTGATGACTTTCTCACAGGGAAATGCGTCGCAGAGAGAGCAATCCTCTTGGCGTCGCTCGCTGGAGCAACACTGCCTGATCTGGCAGTCGCCCGACCAGAGCAGTTCTGCGGCCCCGCGGCAGCCCTGGCAGCGAAACCAGGCAGGCAACGCCTGCTCATGGCCGGCGTTACGCCAGCGCTCGGCCAACTTGGCTGCTTCAGCGGGTGAGTTGGCGGCGCGATAGATGGAACATTCAGCACAATCAATACCGCAAGGCGCGATCATGGACATGCTTCAGAACCCCCGTTCGCTTGGTTTGGGGCAGCGCCCCAAGCATCTGAATTCTGCGCGGCAGCACCCCACACCTCTAATCGGAGCTATGGAACGCAACTGGATGAGACCTTCCACATCGCAAAGACAGAGAGCCCGGCAGTTGGCCGCAGTCAACTGCCGGGCTCTGTTTTTCCCCGGAACACATCACTTCTGCTCCTGCCTCCAGCGCAGTGCCTCCTGTTCCAAAGCCTTCACGAAGCTGTCCTTGCCGTCCATGTAGCCGTAGATGTCCTCTGGGAACTGCTTGGCCAGGCGCTGCTTCAGTTCTCCGTACTCCCTGGCCATAGCAGGATGGGTGCGGAGATAGTCCCTCACGGCCAAATGGCGCTCGATAGCCTGTCGGTTGTCCCACTGGTAGGCGTGTATGTTATGGGTTCTGTCATCGCCGCCTTTTCGAAAGTATCTTCTTCCAGCCAGCCCACACTCGCCCATTGCTTCATAACCGAGTGACTGCATCTGCCCATTGAGTAAGTCGACTTGCGTGATGTTCTTGACGATCGGCATGATGTCTATCACCGGCTTGGCTGGCAAACCAGGCACTGCAGTGCTGCCGATGTGATGAATCTCCAACAGGAGATCGCCGAAGACCGGCCCGAGCCTGGCTGCCTCCTGCTCGAACAACTGCGCCCATCTTGCGTGATGTTCGCTCACGACCACAACTCTCACCTGACTACCCCTCCCATCCCACATTGGTAAGCTGATCTATTACTACCGATGCAAACATCTCTGATCCGTCTTCGCCAAACAGACCTTCTTAACCTTCGTTCATGCTGGAGAGCAAGGAGCAATCGCGACCTACTCTGTCAGCTTAGCTTGGGCTGGTGTTATGCACCCGGCTCACTCCTGCATAGGATGTGAAGGGGGTGATAGCATGATTGGGGTTCTTTGCTCCGATGGGAAACGGCATGACTATGCCAGTGCGTTGCAAACCGGGCATGCCCCTGCAGGCGGCCGTACCCTGCCGCTGCTCTTCTTCTCGGCGACTGACCATGACAGCAAGAGCGGTCTAGTCGACGGCCTGGCGGCAGGCGCACCTGCCAAGGTTGTGCGGGCAGAGCTACCGCGCGTAATCCTCAATCTTTCGGTGCAGACCAACAGCTCTGGCCGACGAGCGCTGAAGGCCCTGCGGCTGAACCCAAATGTGCACTTGATCAACCCTGCCAATCGCTTCAACCAATGGACCGTACAGCAGATGCTAGCTTCCTCCCTCAACTTGGCAAACAACCAGCTGCCGATGCAGGTCTCGGACCAGCGGGAGCTGTATGCTCAGGTCATCCGCGCCCAAGGTCTACTCTTCACCCCAATTCAGAGTACCAGCCCCTGGCGGCTGCATTACCTCCCGGACAGTCGGAAGGCGGCCCTGCTGGGAGCGCCAGGCCAAAGCGAGTGGCTTGACCAAATGCTGCTCAGGATCTCCTTTCACCAGCGTTGGCTGTCCAGCGAGGTCCCAGAGTTGCTCTGTACGGGCAAGCGACCCCTGGTTGCTCGTATCTACCTGCAGCGTGGCATGGGCGGTCTCTGGACCGTGCTCGGCAAGAGCCAGTTCAATGGGCAGCCCAGCGCGGGAGACTTGGCTGGCCCGGTTTCCACCCTGGCTCTGCAAGCCATTCATACGTTGTCCACATACCTGCCGACGTTGGGGCTTGCCTTCGTGGACTTCGTCTTCAGCATCCAAGGAGAGCCGTTCCTGCTGCATGCAGGGGGCTGGGACTACCGCCTGTTGCTTGCTTCCGAACTACATCAGCCACTGCTGGACAATCTGTTCAACTACGCCTATTGGTTGCTCAGCCATCAGGAGGTAGCGCCGGATGTGGATTAGGCTGCACAGAATCTCGATGGAACAGACGGCGATCGGGCTCCCGAGCCCTTTATGTGCAGAGGTGGGGCCTTCCGCCACGCTCACGGTCGGCTGCCGGACGCAGGAAGTGACCATCCAGCAGACAGACAACCAACTGACCGGGAGCGGGGTGGCTTTGGAACAACCGCTGCAAGTTGATGTGTCCTCCGCTTTGCTGGACAACCTGTCCTTGCCCGATGGGCTATGCTACCGACTGAGGTACGCTCGTAACCGCCTGCTGCTTGGCCCAATCATCGGACTATTGCTTGGCCGAGACACGCACCGCTACAGCCCGGCCTTCATGCAGAAGTTCAGTGATCGGCTGGGCGTCTATCAGCAGGTGGGTGGGCTAATTTGCGCCTTCTCCGCGGAAGCCATCGACTTCACCAGTCGAATGGCCGCCGGGCTGTATTACGATCCGGAGGAGGATAACTGGCGATATGGACAGTTCCCGCTGCCGGGAGTGATCTATCGTCGCAATTTCCATACAGGCCAGCAGGTGATCGATAGACTGGTCGGCCTAACTGAGGGACGTCTGTTCAACTCCTATCGCTTTGACAAGGCAGAGCTCTACGCTTTTCTGGCCGGGGATCAGACTCTGCGGCAATACCTGCCTCCCTGGGACGTAGCCAGCGACCCCGTCCAAGTGTCCGTCTTCCTGGACCGACACCAGAAAGCAGTGCTAAAGCCCATGGATTTGTCCCGAGGCCGCGGTATTTGCATCCTCGAGAAGGCAGACGACTGTGTGCTGGTGCACGATTACCGAGCGCATCTGCCAGTGAGGCGCGAGCTGGCAGGCGACCTAGGATTCCGGCAGTGGCTTGACCAGAACCCCGGTCTGTTCAATCGTTACCTAATGCAGGGCTATGTTCAGTTGGCCACCATTGCTGGGGCGCACTACGATGTGCGGTTGGTGATGCAGAAGAGGCTCTCGCTGAAGTGGGAGTGCTCCGGCATCGAATGCCGGGTGGGGCAAAGCAACAGCCTGCTGACCAACATCTCGCGCGGTGGCTACGCCCTGACCCTGCCGAAGGCTCTGGCGCTGTCCTTCCCGGGGCAGACCAACAACCCGCTGCTCGCACGTCAGTTGGTTGACGTGGCCTTGGGGATTTGCCGCAGGCTAGATCAACTGGGGGCGCACTTCGCCGAGCTGGGGCTGGACCTGGCAGTAGATGTTCACCGCCGGGTCTGGATTATCGAGGCCAATGTGTTTCCTAGCTTCAAGGGCTTCAAGCGCACCAGCCAGCTCACATACCTTGCCATCCGCCATGCGCCTTTGCTTTATGCGCTCCATCTGAGCGGGCTGGACCAACCGGAAGGGGGTGAGTGGAGTTGACTGATCACTTGCGGCTGAAAGTGTTCAGCTCGCGCCGGCCACTGCTGGTCATCGAAACGAAGTTGGGCAAGCGACATGGCCTCGGCTCCGGCAGCATCTACAGAATCAGCTTCGGTACACACTCCACCAAGGCAAGACTCAGACTCGACAAGAGTCAGCCAGCCTCTGTATTGGCCGTTTCTGAACACACGCAGGGCGAGCTTGTGCTCAGCGCTGCCCCCGCTTACCTACTGCGGCGGATAGGGAAGGAGATCCGGCTTGGTCCCCTGATCGGAATATTATATTGCCGGCGTAGGGATCGCCTCACCAGCCGTCGTCTGCGCAGGCTGCAGAGCTACATACGGGAATACCCCAGGTTGCGCTGCAGCATAGTTGTCTTCTCGTTGGACCAAATCAACCGCAGGAAGCTAACAGTGAACGGTTTTCTGTACAATCCGACCAGTGACAGCTGGGATGCCGGCACATACCCATTCCCGGCCGCCATGTACCGGAGAATAGGGGTACCGCCATCCTGGCGGGATTTCTTCCACCAGACGATCGGGCGAGCCTGGTTCAATGACTATTACTGGGACAAATTCGAACTGCATCAACGCCTCTCCACCCTGCCAGCCATCAGGGACTACCTGCCTGAGACTCGCCTGGCATTGACCGTTGAGGACGTGCAGTGCCTGTTGGCCAAACATGGCAGGGTATTTCTGAAACCAGTGGCTGGGATGCGCGGCAGGGGGGCAGTTCAACTCGCCCAGTCAGGCGCAGGGGTAAGCGTTCGTCGTGCGGATATGGCAGGCTCCATGCTGCTTGCCAGACAGGAGGAAGTCACCCGGTTCTTGCTTGAGCAGGTAATCGGCACTGGCTACTTGGTGCAGCAGTATCTGCCGCTACTCAAGTGGCAGGATTGTGTGATAGATCTGCGCGTGCTGATGCAGAAAGAGGATGATTGCAGGTGGCACTGCCAGGGCATGGTCGTGCGGCAGGGCATGCAGGGCAGCATAGTCAGCAACATCTCTCGCCGGGGAGTAGCGTGGCAGGTCGATCTGTTCCTCCGGGATTGCCTAAGCCTCACTGAACAGGCAGCGCAGGAATGGCGCCAGCAAGCCGAACAGGTAGCCGGGCGCGTCTGCGCAGCGATCGACACCCTGGGCTGGAACAATGGAACCATTGGACTTGACCTTGGGCTGGATCAATCGGGGCGCTGGTGGTTAATTGAGGCAAACAACCGCGATCCCGACCCCACCATTGCCTTGGACGCCAACGATAGTCAGCTCTACAGGCGCCTGAAGCTGGCGCCGCTGCTCTACGCCAAAGGGTTGGCCGGATTTGGGCCTGACCACGAGTGAGCGGAAGCGATCTATTCGCATGCTCAGTTGTCATCATTTCCATTGGACTGACGTAATAGTATGGTGACAGCATAAGGTCACGTAGTAGCCACAACCATTCTGAGAGGGGTGTGAAAGTACCGTGCAGCAGCTCCTGTTCCCACTGAATGAGCTTTCGGCAGCGAGTAAGTTCTACCGTTCCATCTCCACATCCCCTGCAGGAGGAACAGCCTTCTGCCAGCTCGCAGAAGGGCTGGCAGAAATCAGCCTGACCGCGCAAAACCTGCGCCGGTTAGAGCCGTTACCTGAAAACCAACTGGCATATGTCTCAGGACCTGCCTCCTATAGCCAGTACCACGTGTGGTTGACCGCAGCGGACCACGAACCGCTGTACATAGGCGCCTTCAACGTGCCGAACTACGGCCTGGGAACCTTCTATGTTGTCGTTGATCCAGAGAACGTCAATGGCTGCGGGCTGACGCTGGGCAAGTTCGCCTGGCTGATAGTCACCGCTAGCCCAGGGGTCAGACACAATCTTTGGCCGGGCGAGTTGGATGCGGGAGTACTCTACAGCCGCCTCACGGATACGGGAGCCTCTCCCTTCTGCTTGTTTGACAGATCCAGCAAGAAGCTGGAGCTGGACGACGATCTGGATGACGACGCCGACTTTGATGAGGACAGCTTCAACGACGATCCTCCGGATGAAGACCGCTTCGAGGACATGGAGTCAGAAGAAGAGAGCCCGGAGGACGGCGAGGAACCGCTCTGGGAGGAACTGACTGACAACGAGGCGAAACCCTCGACCCGAAGGCGTCGCGGAAAACGCGGCAGGAGTTCGCGCTGAACAACAGACAGCCGACTGGCGAGACTGTTCAGCTTGCGCTCTGCAGAGGCTCGGCATGCCGAGCCAATCCCGGCACCACAGGCATGCTGGGGGAGCTACGGTGAAGAGAAAGGCGACTTTCGAACACCGTCGCTTGCGTGCACCGAGCAGGCAGCACGGCAAAGTGACGCAGTGAGTCAACTTCAGCTACCCTAGTTCTGTACCTCAAGAGGCCGCTCGGACGTGATGCCGAACGGCCTCTTCATGATCTACACGGCAGCTCACGCAGCTAGAAACTACGCAGCGCGTACAGGTTCGGGTTTTCGGTCTTGTCCCAGTTGCCGCTACTCCGCATCATCTGCAAGAAGGCCGCGCGGGCATCGCTCAGCACGCACCGCTGATCCACGCTTTGTACCTGACGATCTTGCATCAGCACCTGCCCGTCGACGATCACGTGACTGACATCCTGCCCGGAGGCATGATAGACCAGCCGCTGGATGGGCATCACGCCAAACGGCGCTAGATGCGGCTGCTCCACATCTACCAGAATGATATCCGCGCGCTTACCCACCTCCAGGGAACCGATCAGATGATCCAGCTTCAGAGCCCGGGCAGCGCGAATGGTGGCCATCTCCAGGACGAGGCCGGCCGGCAGCAACCCGGTGTGGTGAAAGTGACCACGATGCAACACTTGGGCGACACGCAAATCCCGCCAGAGGTCAAAGCTGCGGTCGGGAGCAGTGCCGTCGGTGGCTATGACCACATTCACACCGGCCTCCAGCATCTCAAAGGCGGGGCAGCGCTGCCGCATCACCGAGTGGGTGGATGGCCCGTGGCAGACACTGATCCCCTTCTCGGCCATGATCTGCCATTCGTGCGGACTCATCCCGGTGCTGTGGCTGAGCGAGATGTCGCCACCCAACACCTCCGGACTTGTCTGCTGCACGAACTCCATGTCTCCGCCGAAGGCATGAGCGTGAATCGGCACGCCGTAGCTATTGGCAATGCGCCGCATCTCCCGATTCTGCTTGATGGCCAACTCCAACGGTATGCTGGGCGCGCGCCCGATGCGTGATGGCATGACGTAGCAGTAGGCGCGCGGATGCTTGCCCTGCCACTGACGTATGGCCTGTTCAGTCTGGGGAAACGCGTCTTCCGGGTTCACCGCATACTCCCGATAATCATCACCGCTCCAGACTCGTGCGAGCTTCGGCCACGGCGGGTTGGGCGAGCCAATGCCGCTGACCTGACGGATACCGATGGGCAATGCGCCGGCAAAATGAGCATCCAGAAGCTCCAGCCGATCCACACGCGGGGTGTTTCCAAGCATGGAAACGCCGGTGGTCACTCCAAACTTGAGGCGCTCCAGCGCAGCCAGGGCGCCCTCCGACCGCCAGAACTCCTCATCCGAGAACCGATGATAGATCCCCTCCGCCATCGGCTCCCACTCGTCACCCAGGTGCTCCCCCAACGTCTTGGTCAGACAGTGACCAGCATGACCGTGGCTGTCGATTAGCCCCGGCAGTACGGCGTGTCCGCTGGCGTCAATAGTGCGTGCCGCCGAGGCATCGGCAGGCAAGTCGCTCATTGGCCCGATGGCCGCGATGCTGTTTCCGCTGACTGCCACGAAACCAGGCTGGTACACCCGGTGGTCTGGATCGACGGTAATCAATGTTCCGTTCTTGATCAACAAGTCAAACATCCGAAACCCTCCCATCGTTCTCTGCTTCCTTCATTCTTCCCCTTGCGGGTAAATGCCTGCCAGGCAAGCGCACTCCCTATTCCTTTCTACCTGGTCACAGTCCGATATACTTTTGATTCCATACTATTTTGTTGCCCAACATGCTACAATGCAAGCAGTTTTCTCATCAAATTTCGGCTAAGCCGCAACAATCATTCGCCATTTCGAGTATATAGTTAAAGCAGCTAAGGAGGTATAAGCAGTGCAAAAAAGGCGAGGCCCGAGGAACCCCGTCCTCTTCTACTATGGCTTGGTGATCCTGGTCACCATGTTACTCAACGCATTTGTCTTTCCGCTGTTCATGCAACAGCCGGTCACCCTGGTTGACTATGGGACCTTCCTGCAGCAGGTGGATAGCGGCAGCGTGTTCGCGGTGGAGATTCAGGACTATCAAATCCTGTTCGCCACCAAGCAAGCTGATGGAACAGAGGCCCTCTTCAAGACGGGAGTCATGGACGACCCCGAGTTGGTCAAGCGACTGCAGACAGCGGCCGGTCAGGGTGAAGGCGGCAAGATCTCTTTTTCCCGGGTAATCCCGAGAGAACTCTCTCCCCTGCTCAACTTCATCCTCACCTGGATTCTGCCACTGGTCATATTTGCGCTGATGGGCCAAATGTTGATGGGCCAGGTGCAGAAGCGCATGGGCGGGCTGGGCAATGCCATGAGCTTCGGCAAAAGCAACGCCAAAATCTACGTGCAGGCCCAGACCGGAAAGACATTCGCGGACGTGGCCGGGCAGGATGAAGCCAAGGAGGCATTGGAGGAGATCATCGACTTCCTGCACGACCCGCTGAAGTATTCCTCCATCGGCGCCACCTTGCCCAAGGGGGCGCTGTTGGTTGGCCCGCCCGGCACCGGTAAGACGCTGTTGGCGCGGGCGGTGGCCGGCGAAGCCAAGGTCCCCTTCTTCTCCATCTCCGGATCTGAGTTCGTGGAGATGTTCGTCGGCATGGGCGCGGCCAAGGTGCGCGATCTCTTCCGGCAAGCCAGTGAAAAGGCGCCTTGCATCGTGTTCATCGACGAGGTAGACACCATCGGCAAGCGACGCGACACCGGCGGCATCGGTGGGAACGATGAGCGCGAACAGACGCTGAACCAACTGCTGACTGAGATGGACGGATTCGACGGTAAGAAGGGCGTGGTCATTCTGGCTGCAACCAACCGTCCGGAGACCTTGGACAAAGCGCTGCTTCGTCCCGGCCGCTTCGACCGCCGCATCCCAGTGGAACTGCCGGATCTGCGTGGTCGCGAAGCTATTCTCAAGGTGCACGCTGAAAAAGTGAGTCTGGGCCGGGACGTGGACTTCAATGCCATCGCCCGAGCCACGGTGGGCGCTTCCGGCGCGGACCTGGCCAACATGATCAACGAAGCCGCCTTGCGGGCAGTGCGCTGCGGCCGCACAGAGGTCACCCAGAGCGACCTGGAGGAAAGCGTGGAAGTGGTGATCGCCGGCTACCAGAGAAAGCATGCGGTAGTGTCTGAGAAGGAGAAGGCCATCGTGGCCTATCACGAGATCGGGCACGCGCTGGTCGCCGCCAAGCAATCGGCGTCCGCACCAGTGCACAAGATCACGATCATCCCGCGCACATCCGGCGCACTGGGCTACACCGTGCAGGTCGAGGCCGACGAGCAGCGGCTGCTGAGCAAAGAAGAGGCGCTGAACCGCATTGCCACCCTGACCGGCGGCCGGGCGGCAGAGGAACTCGTCTTCAACACCATCACCTCCGGAGCCTCCAACGACATCGAACAGGCAACTCGGCTAGCCCGGGCGATGGTCACACGCTTCGGCATGAGCGACGAGTTCGGCATGGTCGCTCTGGAAACGGTGAACAGCCAGTACCTGGGTGGAGATGCCTCGCTGATCTGCTCTCCCGAGACGTCGGCGCGCATCGACCGCGAAGTGATGGCGATCATCCGGGAGGCCAAAGAAAGAGCGCAGACCATCCTCCAGGAGAACATGAGCAAGCTGCATGAACTGGCCAAGTTCCTGTTTGAGAAAGAGACGATCACCGGCGAGGAGTTCATGAAGCTTCTAGGATAAGGTCAGCTAGGCCCTCGGCAGCCACAGGGGCTGGCCGAGGGCCTTTGCTATTTTGGAGGACGAACGGAAACAAGTACGCGGGCAGGGTGCGCCAGAAAGCTGACGTTCAGTTGTCAGGTTACTTGCGGTATGCCAGTAATGTGAGGGCGACTAGCACGGAAGGTCGGTGAAGGAAATGCAGATCATTCGGGTTGATCAGAGCAACATTGATCGGGAACATATCTGTTGCGCGATCTCGGACAGCAAGGGGGATTCTGGCGTTCGGTGCAAAAAGGTGTGGATGCAGGAGCGCTTCGCGGAGGGGTTGACCTTTCAGAAGCTGGACGCACGGGGCAAGGTGTTCATTGAGTACATCCCGGCAGAGAATGCCTCGTGCCCAATCGTCGCAGATGGGTACATGTTCATCAACTGCTTTTGGGTGTCCGGGCAGTATAAGGGACAAGGATATGCCAACCAACTGCTTGACCTGTGTAGCAAGGACGCTCAGGCACGCGGGATGAAGGGCCTGGTGGCGCTCTCCGCAGCGAAGAAGATGCCGTTTCTGTCCGATCCCAAGTACCTGAAGTATAAGGGCTTTCGGGTCGCGGACACGGCAGCCCCTTACTTTGAACTGCTCTATCTTCCGTTTGCGGAGGAGGCGGAGCAGCCGGTGTTCCGGGAATGTGCCAGAACCGGTCGTATAGAGGACCAAGGATTTGTGCTCTTCTACTCCAGCCAGTGTCCTCACACGGCGAAGTACGCTCCGCTGATAGCGAGTATGGCCCGAGAACAAGGAGTCGAGTTCAAGCTGGTGCATCTGCGAACTACCAAAGACGCACAGCAAGCACCCACGCCGTTCACCACTTACGGGCTGTTTCACAATGGCGAGTTCGTCACCAATGAGATTCTCTCGGAGAAGAAATTCATCAGGTTACTGGACGAGAGAGGCCGATAGGTTGCCAACCCGGTACGGCAAGACCCCCATGACCGAAAGCGGCTCATGGGGGTCTTCTTGTAGAACTATGCCGTCGCTCATTTCATGTTCATCAGATGGTCAACCAGGGTGCCGAACTCCGGGTCGGCGCTGCGGCGCGACCATAGCATAATCTGAACGCATCGCTCAAATGAGTCATTGTTATGAACTCACGTGAGTATATTGAGCCAACTCATCAATTATGAACATTTATAATTGATGCCATAAGCATAGTAATGCTATAGTGGGGTGATCTGATGCGAAGGAGGCCTTGCCATGTCTGATGCCCTCAACCAAGCGCTAGAGCAATTCCACCGGCTGCGGGAGGCCGGTTTGTCTGCCATCATCAGTGGGAAGAAGAAGGGACTGAAGGTGGTTGGAACCTATTGCACCTATTGTCCGCAAGAGCTGATCCTGGCCGCCGGCGCAGTGCCAATCAGCCTCTGCGGCACGAAGGAGGAGCCGATTGCTGCAGCCGAAGAGACGCTGCCCCGCAATCTCTGCCCGATGATCAAATCGTCCTATGGATTCGCCGTCACCGATACCTGCCCTTTCTTCTTCTTCTCGGACCTGATCATCGGGGAGACAACCTGTGACGGCAAGAAGAAGATGTTCGAAATCATGCAGCAGAAGAAACCGGTACACGTGATGACCCTGCCCCACACGCAGACTGGAGCCGATGCGGTGCAGTTCTGGGTCGCTGAGATGCGCCGCCTGCGCACACGTCTGGAGCAGGAGCTGGCGGTTACTATCAGCGACGATCAGATCTGGGAGGCAATCGATCTGGTGAATGAGGAGCGGCGGGCAATCAAGGCTTTGCATGATCTCAACCAATCCAATCCGCCGCCAATCCCCGGGCTGAAGCTGCTGCAAGCGAGCTGGTTGCGAGCATTCGCAGCGGATAAGCGGGAAGTGATTGACCGCATCAGGCAGTTGATTGACGTGGCCAAGTCGAGCGTGTCTACCACCCCGTCCAGCAGACCGCGCGTGTTGCTGACCGGCTGCCCGGTGGGCTTGGGCAGTGAAAAGGTGGTCACTCTGCTCGATCAGCTTGGCGCCGACATGGTGACGATGGAGAACTGCAGCGGCTACAAGACGCTGGAACTGATGACGAGCCACGAGCACAGCGATCCGATTGAGGCGCTGGCTGCGAAGTACTTGCAGATTCCCTGCTCGTGCATGAGCCCGAATGACTATCGACTTGACCTGCTTGAGAGAATGATGGCGGACTTTCGGGTAGATGCGGTGATCGACCTGACCTGGCAGGCCTGCCATACTTATAACGTGGAAGCTTACAGCGTGGGTCAATTGGTGCGCAAACATGGCCTCCCGTTCCTCCATCTGGAGAGTGACTACTCTCAGTCCGACATCGAGATTCTGCGGGTGCGCATCGAGGCGTTGCTGGAGATGGTGCACGCGTGATCACGATTGGGCTCGACATCGGGTCGGTAGCAGCCAAGGGTTTGCTTCTGACGGAAGACCAGCAACTGACCCTACTGCGACCGACCGGCTGGAGCCCTCGGGATGCTGGGGCAGGGCTCATTCAGGAACTGCTGGCCGCCGCGGGCCTAAACAGAGGAGACGTGTCCAGGATAGTGGCCACAGGTTATGGCCGGGTTGCGGTTACGGGCGTGGACAAGGCGGTGACTGAGATTACCTGTCACGCCCGCGGGCTGATTGCTCTCCTGCCTCAGGTGCGGACGGTGATCGACATCGGCGGTCAGGACAGCAAGGTGATCAAGCTGAATGAGCGCGGCAGGGTGATTGACTTTGCCATGAACGATAAGTGTGCCGCTGGCACTGGTCGCTTTCTGCAAGTGATGGCCGGAACGCTCGGTCTGGACGTGTCCGAACTAGCTGCCGCCGAACGGCCAGGGGAACTGGTGCCAATCACCAGCATGTGTACCGTCTTCGCCGAATCGGAGCTGATCAGCCATCTGGCTCAGAACAGGAGCAAAGGTGGCCTGGTGGCTGGCTTGCACCAGTCGGTGGCCAAACGGGTAGCCAGCATGGCCAGCAAACTAGGGGTGGTTGAGCCGGTGGCGTTCACCGGCGGGGTCGCCCTAAACGATGGTGTCCGCAGGGCTTTGGCTGTGGAAATGCGGGTCGAGCTATTGACTCCGCCTGAGCGGCAGTTTACCGGCGCGCTGGGCGCAGCCATTCTGGCGCGTGAGTTAGGCGAATAGCAAAGCGGGACGTGGCCGTCACCCCTGTTGGGTGGACTTTCACGTCCCGCTTCTAATGTCCGGTTATCTAGGAGAAGAGCAGTAAGCTGATCGCCATCACCGCCATGCCGCCAACCACGCCGTAGATAGCCAGATGTTCCTCAGCGTAAGCTCTCGCTGCCGGCAGCAGCTCATCCAGCGAGATGAAGACCATAATGCCGGCGACGAAACAGAACAATAGGCCAAGCACGACCTCGCTGAAAAACGGTTTGAGCAGCAGGTAACCGACAAGAGCTCCCGCCGGCTCGGACAAACCGGAAAGCAGGGCATAGCGAAAGGCTTTCCCCTTATCGCCGCTTGCGTAGTAGATTGGAACTGCAACCGCGATGCCTTCCGGCAGATTGTGGATAGCTACGGCAATAGCGATGGCAATGCCCAACTTCGGATTCTGCAAGGCTGAAGCAAAGGTGGCCAAACCTTCGGGGAAGTTGTGAATGGCGATGGCCAGCGCGGCCATCAGCCCCATCCGCTGCAAACTCTCTGCACTCCTGGTCTCTGCGGGGCACCGCAAGTCCTCGGCAGAGCAGACGTGATGCGGGTTGTTGTCCTCTGGAATCAGCCTGTCGATTACCCCGATGGCCAGGATCCCAGCAAAGAAAGCGGCAACTGCCAGCCAGGCGCCAACTGCCTGACCCTTGGCCGCCATCAGGGATTCCTGCCCTTTGACCAGAATGTCAGCAAAAGAGACATAGATCATCACTCCCGCCGAGAAGCCCAGCGCAAGCGACAGAAAGCGGTCGTTCAGTTTCTTGCTGACCAGCGCAATCCCACCGCCGATGCCAGCCGCCAGACCAGCGAACAGGGTGAGCAAGAAGGCTAGCCAAAAGTTGCCCTGAAACACAGGCATCCCTCCGTGCACCAAATCTGAGAGCAACGCAACCAGGCAAATTCCTGCAGGCAGAATCACAGGTCAGATGACAAGGCGACCCTCGATGATCTGAGGGCCGCCGCTTCTCCGTGTCTAGAACTGCACGAACCGTTCCTTTGGCGCGCCGCAGATTGGGCACTTGTCTGGGGCCTCGCCCTCCCTAGTGTGCCCACAAACCGGGCAGACTTGAATGGCCACATCAGAGTAATCGCTGCCGGCGGCTACCATGGCTGCCGCTTTGCCGAACAGCTCGCTATGGTTCTTCTCGGCTTCCAGCGCATAGCGGATGGTCCGTTGGGCACCCTTTTCCTCCTGCGCGACAGCTACCACCTGGAATGACGGGTACATTTCGGCCACTTCATAGTCCTCGCCCGCCTTTGCCCAGGTGAGGTTCTCCTCCACCGAGCCAATGCCGAAACCGGCCATCGCCGGCACCAGAAAATCTCCGTGCACTGTGCGTAGTTCGCCAAAATGGGCATGGGCATGCACCTGCTCGGCATAGGCTACTGCTTCAAACAGCCTGGCCACTTGTGGAAATCCCTTGCGCTTGGCATCTGCCCCCCAGGCCAGATAACGCATGTGAGCCATGCTCTCCCCTCCGAAAGCGGAGCGCAGGTTGGCAGCAGTGGTGTTGTCCTTCATGTTCCTATTCCCCCTTGCACATTCTCTTGCACCGGGAATGGTGCAATGTCTACTACTTCTATTCGCGTCTGCCTGTCGGCATACCTGCCTTCCCATATCCGCAGCGGTCATTAACTTATTTTTCAGTTAGTATATTAATAACTATTATTGATTTGTAGTTGCCATGTGATCTATGATGGGAATAGACAGAACTCGTTTCCAGTACTATGTAGCAAAGGGAGGAATGTAGATGACAGTCATGGTTGGCAAGCCTGCTCCTTTGTTCACGGCAAAGGCGTTCCATCAGGGCAAATTTACCTCGGTTGAGCTAGAAAAACTGCGCGGGAAATGGGTGGTGCTCTGCTTCTACCCCGGCGACTTCACCTTCGTCTGACCAACGGAGTTAACGTCGATAGCGGTTCGCTATCCGGAATTGCAGGCGCTTGACGTCGAAGTGTTGAGTTGCAGTGTCGACAGTGTTCATTCACATAAGGTCTGGCAGGAGACGGAACTGTCCAAGATGGTTGAGGGCGGTGTGCCGTACCCGATGCTGGCTGACCAGGGCGGCAAGTTGGGCTCGCTCTATGGCGTGTACAACGAAGAGGCTGGAGTGAATGTGCGCGGTCGTTTCTTAATCGATCCCGACGGAGTGGTGCAGACCATGGAAGTGCTCACTCCTCCGGTTGGTCGCAACGATGCTGAACTGCTCCGCCAGGTAAAGGCGTATCAGCACCAGCGCGCCACCGGAGAAGTGATTCCGGCCGGCTGGCAACCGGGCAAACCGACGCTCAAGCCGTCAACGGCATTGACCGGTCGCGTCTGGGAAGTATGGAAGCCTGAGGCCTAGGATCCTGCATATCTAGGTTCTGATCTCAAATAGCGCCCCTGGAGTGTTGTGACCTAAACACACCAGGGGCGCAACTTGTGCACCGACTTTCGCTACCTCCCCCAGAGCAATCAACTCCTGGCGGCGCTTCCTTGCGCGAAGTAGCGATAAAGCACCTTCACGAACTCTGGCACACTGGCATCAACAGACTGCTCAAAAAGAGAGAGCTCATATCCCTTAACTGCCTGTAGCGCATTCAGTCCGGACTGGATGATATCCCCCGAAGCAAACGTCTTCCCCACTTTGGCCGAAGCCAAACGAGCAAGCAAATCTTGCCCCTCGGGGTGCTCCAAGATGGCGAAGGACGTGAACAGACAAATGCCCAGGTTCCCAGTACCCAGCATATACGCGTGTAGGTAGTCTAAATCGGATAGTGAGGCGAAGCCCTCAGCCTTATGAGGAATCGCAACCTGAAAGTGTTTTGCCTCCTGCACTGAGGGCCGAGTGACTAGCCCAGCCAGGTCGGTCTGGTCCGCATATAGCTTGGCAATCGTACCGGTGCCGCTGCCTACAATGCGGCCGGTGGACGTCAAGTGCGTCACCTCGCTCAGCAGCTCCCAGATCGCCCCCTCGCTGGCTGGTCGCCTTTCCGCCCGTAGGAACATGGCAGCGCTAGCCACGAACTCCAGGCTGTCAATCCCAAGCTCGAAGCAGGCCTGATTGAGGGCGCGCGCAAAGCTAGGACTGTTGATGGCAAAGTGCTTCTCGCAACCAGCTAGGACTTCGCTTTCGGCTGGTGAGCTGTATGCCTCCTCTGCGCTGGCTGCGTGCCGATTCAGGCAGCCGATCACGCATCCGGGTCCGCAATTGCGGTTCAGTCCCGGCTGAACCCCTACTGGCCGCTTGCTGCCGTCTGCTGTCAGGCTGACGGCGAAATCGTGTCCATGCCGCAGCATCTTGATTAGTGTGATCGAACCATAGGCTGGCAGCGCTCCACCGCAGACCGGGTGCTGGACGATTATCCGCCCCAGTTGCTTGTTGAGCTGCGCAATCAGGGCGGAATCAGCAGTAGGAGCAGAGAAGTGCGCCCTCCCGCTGACAACAACCGCCTTCAGCCCCATACTTCCAAAGACAGACCCGAGGCGATTACGACCGACATGGTAAACAGGGCTGCCGCTCGCGGGATAGGTGCTGAACGCACTGGATAGGGCCAGTAAGCGCTCACCAGCCGGGCCAATGCCAACAACTGCCGTTTCGGCATCCCACTTCGCACGGAGAGCGGACACCGTCTGCCCGACAGGTGCCCCACGCAGTTCCGGGATGGCAACCAACTGCACTCCGGTTGCAGATGCCTGAACCGTGAGGGTACGCTGCGATTGTCGGTCGCCCACGACAACCAGCGCGGCGATGTCCAGCGAAGCCAGCTTCTGCGGAAGCGGGCCCGCGATGTTGGCCAGATGCAACTGATTGCTGGCGGGTGCAATGCCCGCCAAGCTCAGCCGACAGGTGCTCGGCACAGGGGTACCGCTCAACAACCCGGGCGCAAGCACCAGACACCCGCGCTGGCCGCCCTGGCCGCGGTACTCGTAGCATAGGCGTGCAGAAAGGCTTCTACCGCTCTGATCAAGGCTCTCGAACTGGTGCTCCTGAGATATGACCGTCCCCTTGTCCAAGTCAACCAAGACTACTCTGGGCATTTTCTACTCCTCCTCGAAGTACCTCAAGCTATCTGCCAAGGCACGTCCATATTCACTCGCTGGATGAGTGAGCAGTGATTCCTTCCGACCGTGCTCAACTATCCGCCCACTCTGCATGATGTAGATGTAGTCGCAACTCTGGCGCACCAGTCGCAGTTGATGACTGATCAGCAGCACACTGAGGTCCCCTCCGGCAACCAACTCGCGCAGGATTCCCAGTAGACTGGCGGCCGTCTCATCGTCTAGCATTGACGTGCTTTCATCGGCGATGATCAGGCGAGGCCCCGGGATGAGTGCCCTGGCTAGAGCCAGCCGCTGCCGCTGCCCGCCACTTAGCTGGCCAACCATGTGTTTTGCCCACTGTTCCCAAGCGCCAAGCCCAACCAAGCGCACAGCTTCTGCCGCGGACAGCCTTGGCGGCTGTCGGTGTCTAGCACAGATGCGAATCGGCTCAAGGAGTATTTGCTCCACAGTGCGCTCCGTCTCCAAGGCAGCGTATGGGTCCTGAAAGATGTACTGAATAGCCTTGGCCTCAGCGAAGCTTCGCCTGCGCAGCTCTGGCAACTGACTCCCGCTCCAGCAAACCTGCCCCCGCTCAGGAGCAAGCTGTCCAGTGATAATCCTGGCCAGGGTGGACTTGCCACAACCGCTCTCGCCCACCAAACCGACCACGCTGCCGGCAGCAATCTCCAAATTGACGCCTTGGAGCACGTGGTACTCTCTACCGTAGCTGAGGTAGCTCTTGTGCAGATCAATCGCTCGCAGCAGCATGCTTCTCCTGCCCTTTCTCCAAAGAAACGACTTGATCGGCCAATCGCCTCACCAGATCGCGGTCGTGGGAGACCAGCAGAAGGGACAGCCCGCTGCTCTCTTTCAGTTCCAGCAGCAACTTCACCAGTAATCGCAGAGTGACCACGTCAACGGCCGTAGAAGGCTCATCCAGAATCAACAGATCAGGTTGTTTGAGCAAAGCCAGCAGCAGAAACACCCGCTGCTTCATCCCGCCGCTGAGTTGGTGAGGGCGGAGGTTGAGCGCGCCCTGATCGAGCTGCAGGGCCTGCAACCAGCCCAGGTAAGCGCGGTCACGGCTGGAACCTACGCTCTGCTGAATATGGCGAACATGAGTCCCCACGGTCAGTGTAGGATTGAGCCCGCTCAGCGAGAACTGCGGCATGTACGAGACTCGCCGATAGAGCATCTGTCGTGGCAGCGACCGCAAGTCAACTCCCATGAACTCGGCCCGCTCGTAGCTGACCAACCCGGGGAACTGCCACTGAAAAAGCGCATTCACCAACGTCGTCTTGCCGCAACCGGTGGGCCCGGTGAGCGCGATGGCTGTTCCCACCGGAAGATCAAGGCTGGGCAAGTGGAAGGAGCCCCCGAGCGACCCATAGGTCGCCCGCAGTTGACGCACGCGGAGCAGCATCACTGCTCAACACCGTCCTTTGCCTGTGAAGTTCGAAAACCAAGCATAGCCAGTGCCAGAACGAAGACGAGCAACAAGACCACTGGGGGCAGGAGCCACCAGAGGTATGTACGTTCCAAGAAGATGCGATCGTAATCCAGAGCCGCCCGAATCATTCTCCCCCATGACTTGACTGTCGGATCGCCGATGCCGAAGAAAGCGATGCTGGCCTCATTAACCGCTGCCCGGCTGCATTGCTGAATGAACGCCGTGATCATCGCTGGATAGAGGGGCCTTCGCAGCTTGCGCAACACCTCGAAAAGGCCGCCTTGAAGCAGCAGCGTGTACTGGATGGAGTCTTGTTGCATGGCTAAGGTCACCTTCCCGCGCAGCAGGCGCGCAACTCTGGCCCAAGAGAAGAGACTCATCGTCAGCACGAGATTGAGCGTACCCGGCCCGGCGAAGGCCGCGAAGGTGAGAATGACCACCGTTTCAGGCACTATCAGGAACACGTCAGTCAGATACAGCAACAGTCGTTCGAGCCAACCGCCGACGTATGCCCCAATCATGGCCACCATGGCTCCCACGACGCAAGTCAGGAGCGCTGTCGCCAGTGCCACTCCGACCGTTAACCTGAATCCGACAATCAGGCTCGATAGATTATCCTGACCGATGCTGTTGGTGCCCAAGAGATGCTCCCGGCTAGGAGACTGGGCGGCTGGGCTGGCAAAGTCCCCTGGGTCGTGGGGAGTCAACCAAGGCGCAAAACAAGCCACCAAAACAAAGAGCCAGAGAACAAAGCTAGCGGCTCGTTGCGAAAATGGGCGGCTCATCGGCTTAGCCTCGGGTCGTATCTCTGCTGTACCAACTGAAAAGCGACATTGACGACAATGCTGTATAGACAGATCGTCAAGAAGATGCCTTGTACAAGCGGATAGTCTCGGGCGGCGATGGCCGTCTTCAGCAGTACCCCTATTCCAGGGTAAGAGAATACCATCTCCACGAAGAGTGACCCAGCAATGGCGTAGAGGAACTGGATGTTTAGCCTGCCAAAGATCTCGGGCAAACTGTTGCGCAGAATATAGGCGCTGGTTACGATGCACGGAGACACTCCGTTATAGCGAGCGGCTTCTACGTATGGCTGGCGCTTAGTCTCGGCGACGATGTTATGCGTCAGGATGGCGAGCGGAGGGAGTTGACTGCACATCAACACCAACGTGGGCAGTACTCCGTGTCGAATCACATGGGCCCAAAAGCCAGGCGTGTTCGCTGTCATCCCCATCGGATAGGCGCCGGTGGCTGGGAACCACTTGGTCCCATAGGCGAGAAACAGGCGAGCCAGGACCGCCAACAGGAAGGTCGGAACCGTCTGCACCGCTACCAACCCAAGAAGTGCCAACTGCGAGCGTCGCCTGCGGGGAGATAAGGCCAACCGGCTGCCGAGAGGCAGGGCGAATGCGGTCGCGGCGATCAGAGAGGTCAGGGACAACCCTAGCGTCCAGCCTATTTTGCTGCTGATTAGCATTTTCACCGGTAAGCCAAAGTAGAAGGAAAAGCCCCAGTCTCCGCGCAGCAGCTGACCCAAGTAGCGAGTCAACTGCTGCGGCAGAGAAAGCTCGGGGGCGTAGTACTGGCTAAAGCGGTTAAAGGCGTTTTCAGTAATCTGCAGGTTGGCGGGGCTCAGTTCCTCTGGGCTGAGAGAAAGCGGATTGCCAGGCAGTATTCGTGGCAGGAGGAAGCCCAGCAAAACCAGAGTGGCCAGGAGCAACAAGTTCCTGGCCAAAACCTGGAGCACAGCCCTCATCTGCGTCGAACTCTCGTGAACACCCTACTTGCCCCAGGTGCCCCGAACATAGACCAGCTTGTTCTGCAGGGTCGGAACTGCCCTGGCTACCCCGTCCTTGGTATAGAACCAGCCGTTCAGCTTACTCTGGTCATAGGCAAAGGTGGTGAGGGTGTAGTAGAGCGTCAGCGTGGGCAGTTCGTCAGCAATCAGTTGCTGCATTTCTGCCACCATCGCATAGCGCTTGGCCTGATCGAGCTCGCGCAGTTGGCTGGCAAACAGCCGATCGAACTGAGCATTACCCCATTTGCCGCCTCCTTGCGTAGTGGACCCCGGCGTCGCACCCAAGCTGCCGCTGTCGCTGACAAAGCGGGCAAGCAGAACCGGGTCACCGCCAAAGGAACCGTGTCCATTGAGCGCAAGGGTGAAGCTACCCTCATTGATCATCGACTCGAAGGCCTTGGCTTCCACCAGCTTGGGCGTCACCGCGATACCCAGCTGAGCCAGGTAACCTTGTACCAGTTCAGCCTCTTTGGAGCGGTCGCTGGCGGCCAGCAACTCGAACTTGAGGGCCTTGCCCTGATACTCTCTAGTACCGTCACCATTCTTATCCTTGATCCCAGCCTGATCTAGCATGGATTTCGCCTGCTCTAGGTCGTAAGCGTACTGCTTTACATCCGCGGCGAACCATTCCGAGTCGGGGTGAATATGGCCCGGATTGCCGGCGACTCCAGCCCCGCCTGTCGCCTTCTGCACCAGTTCCTCCCGGTTGATGGCGTAGTACATGGCTTGGCGCAGAGCGACGTTCTGCAGTGCCGGCTGGTTGAAGTTGAAGTAGAGGCGATAGACCCAGAAGCCGGGGCCCTCCATTGTGCCAAACTTGCCCGCAGTCTTCATGTCCTGAAAGACGCTCCACTTGACTCTCTGGGCAACATCGATGTCGCCGTTTTGCAGAGCAGCGGCTGCATCGTCCACGGGAGCAAAGATCAACTGATCGACCTGAGGCTTCCCGAGGAAGTAATCGGGATTGGCAACAAAGGTGTAGCTGCCGGCGGTCACATCGTATTGCTCAAGGGTAAAGGGACCGGAACCGATCACTGCCTCCGCAGTGTTGAACTCACCTGGCACGGTGACGTTCTTCCAAATATGCTCCGGCAGGATGGGGACATTGCCGGCCACCTCAGTGATGAATGGAGCATAGATGTCGGTCAGTGTGATTTTCACCTTGTACTCTTCCACGGCGTCCACACTCTTGACCATGTCCAGCGCCACCCATGGGTGCGGGTGCGCCTTCACGTAGTCGAAGGAGAACTTCACGTCGCGTGCGGTCAGCGGCTGTCCATCGGTGAACTTGGCGTTCTCAACCAGATCGAACTCAAGAGTGAGGTGATCGTCCGAATTACGCCAGGCAGTCGCCAAGAGCGGAACGACGCCATCGGCGTCCTTCCAGACCAAGGTGTCGAACATCAAGCTAGTCAGTAGATAACCCCGCCCGCGCGTCGAGACAGTATAGAACGCGGGATAACCGAGATCGGACTCATCCACCCGCAGGATGCGAGGTCCTCCGTTTGTGGCAGGATTGGATACGCAGCCCGAAATCAGGGAGGCCACCGCCAGTAGGATCAGGAGCAAACTGAGTAACCGTTTCTTCATTTGTGATCTCTCCTCTGCAGTAATCATGCTATATTATACATACAATAATCCTATCTAATCTAAGTTCCTGCCTATGCTTGCGATAGTGGGTATAGAGCACATCAATAGTGGCGCTGTGCTGCAGAGGAGTGATCGATATTGGACCTGCGAAAACTGGAGGTTTTTGTGAATGTGGTACATCAGGGGAACTTCTCCAAGGCAGCGGAGGCGCTCTACTTGTCGCAGCCTACGGTGAGTGCGCATATCGATGGCCTGGAAAAGAGCTTGGGCGTGATCCTGTTTGAGCGGCGCAGTCGGCTAGCCGTTCTCACCGCCGCAGGACGCGTGTTCTACCCGCATGCACTGGAGACATTGCGTTCCGTGGAAAGAGGGAAACAGAGCCTGAAACTCCATGCCGATCAACTGCGGGGTGAAGTCAGACTAGCTGCAAGCTCAACGCCAGGCATCCATTGGTTGCCTGCCCGGTTGAGCGCCTTTCGGCAGCAGCACCCGTCCATCACGTTTGACATCCAGATCGTGGACTCTAGTGAGGCAGCTACCTTGGTGTCCAGTTACGCAGCTGACATGGGCCTAGTTGGCAGAGAACTCCCCGAACACACGACGCTAGCATGCTCCCGCATTGCCAAGGATCGCCTGGTTGCTGCTGTTCCGCGCCTCTGGGCGCCAGCACAGGCAAAGGCCCACCCGCTGGGCATTGAAGAGTTGATTGGCTATCCATTGGTCATGCGTCACACTGGTTCGGCGACCCGGGAAGCGTTTCTCAACGCGCTACAGCAGATCGGTCATCAGCTGAGTGACTTGGACATCGTGGCCGAGGTTGACAGCCTGGAGGCAGCCAAGAGCTGCGTGCACGCCGGTTTGGGTGTTGCAGTATTGTCAGAGCTATGCGTATTGCGAGATGCTGACATCTTGGCCTGCCCAGTGCCGGAACTGGACATGGAACGCAACTTCTATTTGGTGCATCGAAAGACTCACGTCTTCACTGCTGCCGCAGAGATGCTACATAACTACCTATTGAGCGACCGATGACCAGCATGCAAGAAGGGGCCTCCTACCGGAAGCCCCTTCTTGTCTCATGTTTAAGCTTAGCGCACGCGGCCTCTGCCGAAGCCAGCACCGTTACCGAGCCCGCCCTGACGACGCATTCCGCCGCCCATTCCGAGTCCCTGGCCCGCGCCGACTCCGGCGCCACAGCCGAAGCCTGCTCCATATTGCTGGCCGACCCCGGCTGAGCCGGTGCCGTTACAGGTGGCCTGGTTATCCTTGATCGCCTGATAGATCTCGTCGGCTTGTTCTTGAGTAAGCCGCCCGTCCTTAACCCGCTGGTCCAAGATTTCCTTCTTCAGCTCGAGCATTTCCTGCTGGAACTCGGGGAGCACCTCGGCCTCAGCTGCGATCGTTCCATAAGTAACGCCAGTCGCGCGCAGCTCAACTACCTGCTCCACTGTTTGTCCGGTCAACCCGGCCACTATCTCGGCGGGAGTCGTGGCTGTCGCTGCGTAAGCAGCGGCCCCTACGCCCAGCACGCCCACAACCACCAAAGCACTGCCAACCAACTTCTTCAAATTCACTCTGTTCACCTTGCCTTTCGTTTTCTTGCGATTACTCGCTTACAATCTTGTTATACAGGTCAATTGTGATCAGACTGTGAGCGAATCTCCATGAAAAAACTTCAGCTGCTGGCGCGTTTCAGCTTAAACCAAACCGTGGTGCCGACGCCGACCTCGCTGTCCACGCCGTACTCGGCGCCGTGTGCGTCCAGAATGCCCTTCACGATCGCCAGACCGAGACCAGTGCCGCGGATGGTTCCAGCGCTGGCCGTTGTTCCCCGGTGAAACTTGTCCCAGATATGTGGCAAATCTGCGGCTGGAATACCGGCGCCGGTGTCTGCCACCGCGACCCGAACGCTGTCCGCGTTTTCCACCACCTCTATCACTACCTGTCCCTCGAGAGCGGTGTGCTGCAGACTGCTTTGCAGCAAGTTGCGCACAACCTGCTCCAGCTTCGCCTCGTCTGCCACCACTCTCGCCTCGCCCTCACCGCGCAACAGCAGCTTCACGCCCTTCTGTTCGGCTATGAGCAGGTAGCGTTCCACCACGTCTTGCAGCAGGTCAGCCAGGCAGAAATCCCGCAGCTTCAGTTCAACGTTCCCAGACTGCAGCAACGCAAGGTGAAGATTGTCATTGACCAGGCTCGTCAACCGCTCGGTCTCTTCAATGATGATCGCGAGCTGCGCTTCCCGTTGCTCGGGGTTGTTCCCGGTGATGTCCCGAATCGTCTCCGCATAGCCACGGATCACGCCGAGCGGCGTGCGCAGTTCGTGCGAGACATTGGCCACCAAGTCGCGTCGCAACTGCTCTATCTTCGCCAGTTCGGTGCCAAGGTGGTTGATTGACTCAGCCAGCCTGCCGATTTCATCCTGGCTTTGGTGATTCGTTCTGACCGAAAAGTCACCGTTGGCCAGGGCCGCTGACACCCGCCGGATTTCCAGGATCGGTTTGGCAAAGCCGCGTGCCAGCCAGAAGGAGCAGAGCGATGCCACCACGAGCAGCGTTGCGCTGACATAGACGAGTTGATGCTTCAGAATGTCAGCCGTTTCGGCGACTGCAGCCATCGGCAGGGTGGTCATCAAGGCCCCAACCACTGACCCAGCGGCAGTGCGCAGCGGCAGACCGAGCAGAGTATACTCCGTGCCAAACCTAGGATGGCTGACCGTCGCTTGCACCTCCTCGCCCGCCAATACCTGCCGGTATAGATCGGCTCTGATCATGTTGCGCATCATCGGCATCTGGCTGCCGGAGTCTCCCGTGCTTGAGTGAATGGCGCTGCCATCGGCATTGAGCCACTCAATAGTCAGATTCTGCGTGGAGGCCAACCGGTCCATTTCATAGACTACGTCCTGATAATCACTCGACTGAGTCAGGCGAGCGAGCGAGGTCAGGTTTTTCTGCAGACCGTTGACGCGCATGCTGGCGTAGAATCGTTCCAGCCAGACGATCTGAAGTAGCCAGAGCAGAAGCAGCACTACCCCGACCAGGGTCATCATCCCCAGCCAGAGCTTCCCGCGTATACTTCTCACGGCTTGCTCACCGCCAGAAACTTGTAGCCAACACCCCAGATGGTGACCAGCATCCGACGGTTCTCACCCAGCCGCTCGCGCAGCATTTTCACATGCGTATCGACTGTACGGCTGTCACCTTCAAACTCATAGCCCCAAACTGAACTGAGCAACTGCTCGCGAGAGAAGACTTGATTCTGATGTTGCATGAAGAAGCTGAGCAAGTCGTACTCCCGGGGAGTGAGGGTGAGTGCCTCGCCGTCCAGCGTCACATTGCGGGAGTCAATCTCAAGTACCAAGCCTTCCACCTGAATGCGCTTCTGCTGTGCCTTGAACTGGTCGCTACGGCGAATGATCGCCTTCATGCGGGCCAGCAACTCCTTTGGGCTGAACGGCTTCACCAAGTAATCGTCAACGCCCAGTTCGAAGCCAAACAGGCGATCATATTCTTCGCCGCGAGCCGTGAGCATGATGATGGGTACAGTTGAAGTTCTGCGCATCTCCCGGCAGACGGTCCAGCCATCGACTTTCGGCATCATCACATCCAGGATGACCAGATCGAAGCGTTGCTCAGCAAACAGCCAAAGCGCTTCCGCCCCATCAGCTGCCTCCACTATCTCGTAACCTTCGTGGGCGATATACTCCCCCAGCATCTGCCGCAGCCTCTGTTCATCGTCAACCAGCAGGACCCTCATCTGGTTCATGCGAGACCCCCCGTTCCCCCAGGTAGTTCTGAGACCATTCTATCAGAATGAGCGGAAGTAAAGCAGCGACGCCGCCCATGGCAAACCCGCCCACGGTCCACGCCGCAGGCGGGCTTTCAGCTCTATCTAGACTGTACGGTCTACTCGACGATAGATCACGTTCCAAAGCACGAACACAATCGCAGTCTCGGCCAGGGATCTGGCTGGCCAGACCCGATTGACCAGCACTTCGTAGAGCGATCCTCCGACCAAGAGCAGCGCCAGCGTCCAGTAGAGGGTGGTGACTGCCGACTTACCCATCACCACCTGGTAGCGCTCATCCATGCTGCGGCTGTGATCCCCGGTCTCAAAACCCTCCACCCACTCGCTGCTCGGCTTGCGCAACCAGTGCGCCAGAATGAAGCCGCCATAGAGCAACCACAGGATGCCCGTGAACGCCAGTTGATCGAAGCTGAAGGCCTGACCGCGTAGCAGCTTGAGCGTGATCGGCACGGCGGTACCGACGATGAAGACCAGCCCGCCCACGGTGATCAGCCAGCGGTTGATGCTCCAACTCAGGCGATAGCTGTCACCTGAGCGCTTGCGCAGCAGCCTCTCGTAGACGGCGGGAAAGACAAAGAGCATCAGGATGTACATCAGGCCGAGAGGCAGCATCTGCTCCCGCCAAAAGCCAGGCTCCTGTACGATGGCGCGCAGAGCCTCCCAGGTGCTCTCCCCGGCGCGCATCGCAGGCAGGGCGTTCATGGAAACGATGAACACAAACGTCAACATCATAGTCAGGATCATGATTGCCGGCCGCGGCTTCGCCTTGGCTTGTTTACTCATGTTTGCTCTCCTCCTCCAGCTCCTCTTGACAGAGAAAGACTCGCTCAATCGGCTGCGCAAAAATCTGTGCAATCTTGTAGGCCAGCATGATGGACGGATTATACCGGCCACTCTCGATGGAGATGATCGTCTGCCGCGAAACGCCCACCCGTTGAGCCAAATCCTCCTGCGTCAGCCCGTGCTGACCGCGTAAATCTCGCACCATATTTTTCACACCTGCTTCCCCCTCAGAGTGTCGACGTAAAGTAAAGGTACCTTTACATCGAATATACTCCGTACGGGAGCCGATGTCAAGGTGCCTTTACATGAATATTGATTATTCACTTTGAATAATGGGGGACAGACTTAGTCCTCTTTGGGTTGTTGCTCTGCCAAACGCAAGTGCAGGCCAAACGCCATCTCAGTTAGTGCAAGAATGCGTAGCATGCCTAAAGTGATCTAGGGGAACGACACGTGAGTCAGAAGTCCGTCCCCTTGACTCAGTCAGCGAGCTGCAGGCGCCAGGCATCATGCTTGGACACAAACGTCCAGCCCATGCTCTCGTACAGCTGACGCGCGGCTGCGTTCCAACTGACGACATGCAGGGTGACGGGATCGATCCCTCTCGTCAGCATCAGATTGGTGCAGTAAGCCATGATGCGGCGGCCATAGCCCTTACGCCTCTCCCTGGTGTCTACAGTCACAGTGTCAATCTCTGTACCCTCCAGTTCAGCCATGCCGATCAGGCGATCGCCATCGAAGAAAAGAAGGTTATTGATCGGGTCCAATCCCAGCAGTTTCTGCCGCGTTGCCGGGTCATTCCTAACCTCGTTGGGATAGACGAGATTCGGCTGGATATCCATGGCCTGGCGCATGGGGAAGAAACCCTCATTGATCAAGCGAATCCAATCCTCGTAGTCGGCATCCTGATATCCGCGCACCACCAAGTCTGGATCAGGAAGCGCGGGGCCGGAGTAATGCATCAACTCCAGGCCATACCACGGCTGGAAGCCGTGCCGCTTTAGCCAAGCCTGGCCAGCTTGGTCCGTGGCGGGGCAGAAGCAGGAGATCTGACGAACATCGCTTGGCCTGTTGGCCAAGAGTTCTGCCCAAAGCTGGCTGCCGACGCCCTGGCGCCTCTCGCTTGGGGCGACCAACATCCCGCAAGAGTAGAACCCTGGGCGACGACCAGGGGTGAGGGTGCCAAGGGCAAGCAGATCATCTCCCCGCAGGGCGACTAGGCGCTGCCCTCGCTCCAGCAGCCGCACCTGCTCGTCTTCCGGCATCCCAGTGTGCTGCAGTAAGGAAAGAACGACCGACCGATCTGCTTCTGCGAATTCCCTAATCAACAATTTCCATCTTCCTCCTCGCTATTCAACTGAAGTGCGTATGTTGTGGAGCGGCGCCAGGGCACAAAGCCAGCGCGGTGGTAAATCGAGAGCGCACGCTCGTTCTCCACGTTCACGGCCAAATGGATGTTCCGATGACCTCGTGCTGCCAGCGTTCGTACGCCGAGAGCCAGCAGAGAACTCCCCAGGCCGCTACGCCGGTATTCCGGCAGCACCCCCAGGTAAGAGATCTCCGCCTCCTGCCCATACTCAGCGCAGGTGCAGAAGCCGACTAGGGTGCGCTCAAGAAAGGCCAGCAACCAGAGTTCCGGGGGAAACTCACTCTGCGCTACCGCTTGGTCCAGTTCCCGCCGGCTGATCGGTCGCGCAAAGATGCTATTATGGGCAGCCAGCATCGGCTCGATGTCGGCTTCTCCGCCGTAGGACCGAATCTCTATGCCGGGCACAAGCTGGGGTGCCGGGAGCAGTTCGGGCAGCCGGCCATACTGCAGTACATGGAAGTAGGTGATCGGTTGCATGTGCAGACTGGTTACCAACTGTTCCAGGCCTTGTACACTGTGCCGGACCGGTACGAAGAACGTAAATGGGCGACCCGCCCTGACCTGTTGGGCGCGCTGCATCGCCCTTTGCACCAGCGCCGTGCCCACTCCCTGCCGCCGAGAACCAGGATGATTCCGCAGCAACCAACCCTCGTCGATTCCGCATCTCCCCACTCCAGGCGGGCGTAGCCAACCAGCTGATCTGACTGAAAGGCCAGTTGGATGTCCTCTGGGTCGGTGCTGGCGACGAGCAGCGAGAGTGATTCGCGGGAAGTCCCTAGGTTGGCCCGATCCACCTGATCGGCAGCATTGATCAGTTGACAGAGACTATCCAGGTACTGTGGCGCATATGGCCTGATCTGCATACTCTACTCCCTCCCGTCCGCTACTGACCTGATTGTATCTCTGCGCAGCGGTCCACTCGAGGCAGAAAATGTGTGTAACTCATCTTCTCCCAACACGAAAAATGGCCCCCGGGTTCTCGGGAAGCCACAACAATATCCAAGACGTCGCGGATGGGAAACCTCTTCTAAGAAAGCGGCGGGAACAACTCCAGCAAGCCTCCTGGGTTCTCGACCAGATGATGCGGGTCGCACTCTTCCAGCGACTCGCGTGGGAAGCTGGACCAGAGCACCCCAATTGCGGTCACGCCAGCCGCCTTCGCCGCAAGCAGGTCGTAAGGGCTGTCACCAACCATAGCGGCTGCCTGGTTGTCCACGCCGAACAGCTCCAGCGCCTTCTGCACCGGAGCAGGATGGGGCTTATGCTTATCCGTGTCCTCGGCGCAAACCAACAGTTCAAAGTACCGTTCCAGATTGAACAACTGCAGGCCCCGCAGCACAATCGGTCTGATCTTGGAGGTTACTATACCCAGACGGTAACCGCGCTGCTCCAGCTCTGCCAAGAGAGCGTCAATGCCAGGGAAGCCCTGGGTGAGTTGATCATGCATGTCCGAGTTGAACTGCCGATAGGTGGCAATCAGCTGTTCCTCCTGCCCGGGAGCGAACAACGCGAACTGGTCGTGCAGCGGCTGGCCGAAGTAACGATAAATCTCTTCGTCGGTCACCTGCAGCCCATGCGTGGCAAAGGTGTGGCGGAAGGATTGGATGATCAACTCGTTGGTGTTGATCAGGGTGCCGTCGAGATCGAAAAGTAGAGTGGTGATCTTGCTATTGCTCATGCGCCAACTCCTCCTCTGGTATCCAGTTGCGGATGTCTTCCTGACGTTAGCATTTTTCGCAGTGAGTGGTCAAGGCTTGCGGCGCTAGGCATCGGCCCTGCCCATGTGATAGTCTAGTTTGGAAGCTGCAGCATCCTGCCGCAACGACGATCGGGAGTGAGAGAATGAGCACCTCCTACTATAGCCACGTCCTCTGGGACTGGAACGGAACCTTGCTTGACGACCGCGATCTTGCTCTGAGCATAGTGAATGACATGCTCGGCAAACGCGACCTAGCGCCGATTAGCATGGCCACATACCTGACCTTGTTTGATCACCCGGTGATGGATTTCTATCGTGCCATTGGCCTAGGGCCTGAAGTGATGCCTGTGGCGCAAGTGGCAGCAGAGTTCCAGTCCGGTTACACTGCGGGGTACCGCAATTGCCAACTGCAGCCCGGCGCAGAACAGGTGTTGTGGGGGTTACGCAAGCTTGGGGTGAAGCAATCAGTGCTCTCTGCCTCTCAGCGGCATACGTTGCGGCAGCTGGTGACTCACTTCGGCGCAGCTGCCCACTTTCAGTCACTGCTCGGTCTGGGCGACCACCTGGCCCATAGCAAGATTGAGCTCGCCGAGACTTGGCTGGCAAAACAGCCGTTCCTGCCGAAAAGGGTTCTCCTGATTGGGGACACGACACACGATTTCGATACAGCGAAGGCTATCGGCTGCGATTGTCTGCTGGTGGCGAGAGGCCACCAGAGCCGAGGCAAACTGGCGGAGTGTGGGGTCCCGGTGATCGATGATCTATGCCGATTAGCAGAGAGGTGCGATGCATCCATTTCGGAGTGCTTATTTGGCCTGTCAGACTGAAGATGGCCTGCCCTCAAAAGAAGCTAACAGCCAACCGCCCGCCCGCTTGCGTCTGCTGGTCTCTGCGTCAAGGGCCTTTCGCGTTTCCGCCAGGTCGAATGGGCGATTTGACAGGGAAATCGGCATGGTGTATGCTAGTGAGCAACTAGCAAGCGAAAATGCCGATGACAGGGGACAGTAGGTTGTTTCGTCTTATCCAGAGAGCTGCCGGGTGGTGCAAGGCAGTGCAGACGACAACGCGAACCGGCCTTGGAGGCGCCGACCGAAACCATCTCTGGGAGTAGGCTCGGACGGAGGCCCGCCGTTAAAAGGGATAGATGTCGGCAGGATTGCCCGCATCGATAATGGCTATGGCAATCGGAGTGTGTATGCGGAAGCTTAGGCTTTCGTCTCGGTAAGAGACGGAGGCCTTTTTATTTTGCCAGGCTAGTGTTGTTGCGGCGCCCTGCCAGCTTGCAGAAAAAGGAGGAGAAAGTGATGAAGATCGAGGCAAAGCAGATTCAGGAGTTGCGCCTGGCCACGGGCGCGGGGGTGATGGACTGCAAGCGGGCGCTGGAAGGAACGGCCGGAGACATGGCCAAGGCTCTGGCCATCCTAAAGGAGAAGCAAGCACAGATCGCCAAGAAGAAGGAGCAGAATGCCACCAAGGCCGGTTATGTCTATGCTTATGTGCACGGAGATGGTCGAGTGGGCGTGATGATTGAGGCCCGCTGCGAGACGGACTTTCTCTCGAAGAGCGCCGACTTTCGCACTCTGGTGCACGAGCTAGCCCTACACATCGCCTCGGAGGCGCCCTGCTATGTCAAGGTGAGCGATGTGCCGCCTGAGGTACTGGCCGCGGTGGAGGCGGAGGCCGAGGCAGCTGCATTGGCGCTTGACAGACCAGCTGCGGCGGTGCCGAAGATCAAGGCAGGCAAAGTGCGCAAGTTCCTGAGCAAGAGCTGCCTCATGGAGCAGCCGTTTGTGAAGAACCCTGACGTATCAGTCTCGAGCCTGGTACAATCGCTCTCAGCCAGAAGCGGTGAAAGTGTGCAAATTGTGCAGTTCAGCCGCTACGAGGTCGAGTGAACGATTACCAATACAGCCCGGAGGGCACCGTGCGCGGCGCCCTCTGGGCTGTAAGCTAACTGATCGCGTTCAGGAACTGATCGATCTCCGCTTCGGTGTTGAAGAACGAGGGGCTAACCCGGCAGACACCACCCCGCAGGGTGATGATGATGTTCTGTGCCTGCAAGCGTTCATAAAGCTGACGATTCTCATCGGGTGAGCCAGCCGAAAAGAGCAGGATGCCCGATCTACTCTGAATGTCGTTGACCGGACTGATGATCGTCTGCCGTGCGGCCTGTAGTCCGCTGATTAGGCGGTCCGTCAGCTGCAGCACCCGTTGATAGATGTTGTCTACGCCTACCTCTTGCAGCAGTTCGAGCCCGGCCGTCCAGGCGTGGAACAGAGAATAGGCGATCGACCCCGTCTCGTAGCGGCGAGCATCAGGCCAGTAGCGCAACTCCCGCATGTTGTCCTCAGCCGCGAACATCCCGGGTAAAGCGGGCTTAATCAGCTGCTGTGCTTGTCGCCGCACGTAAAGGAAGCCTGTCCCGGGCAGACCGAGCAGCCACTTGAATCCAGCACAGGCCAGAATATCGATGCCATCCTCATCAACGTTCATCGGCACCACTCCGCTAGCCTGAATGCCGTCTACCAGGAACAGCGCACCGACGTCATGGGCGATCCGGCTGAGCCGCTTCAAATCGGTGCGGAAGCCGGAGTTGAAGCGCACAGCTGCAGTGGCTATGAGCTTGGTACGGCTGTCCGTCATGGCAGCGACGCGCTCAGGAGAGATGCTGTTGTCTTCCTCCGTCGGGGCGAGGCGCACTTCCACTCCCCGCTCCGCGAGCGCCAACCAAGGAAAGGTGTTGTTCCAATGCTCCTCCACCGGCACAACCACGTTATCTCCCGGTTGAAGTTCAAGCCCGGCAGCGACGATGCCGATGCCCACCCCGGTGCTGGTCACCAAGGCATACTCGTCCGGGTCTCCACCCATCAGCGCTGCCAGTTGCCGGCGCACGGCGCTGCGCACTGACGGTTTCCGCTGTGGCGTCGCGCTGACCAGATCCAGGTACTGATCGAGCCGCTGCCTCACCCGGGTGTTCAGTGGTGACTCGGCGGCACTGTTCAGGAAGACTGCGTGCTTGGTCACGGGGAACAGATCTCTCACTGCCATCAAGTCCATGGTCATTCCTCCCATCCCAAATCGACTCATGTACTTGATTATATACCATGTTCATCCAGCGTTGTTCACAAAGTTGTGCTCACTGTTGGCAGCAAAGTGAAAGAGCTCCCAACTTTCTGGGAGCTCTTCTTCAGCACAGGTCGTAGGTATGCGACCCCTACGAACGCGACCGGGGCAGCTATCGTAAGGGCACCATGCCGGCGGCGCTTGCGGAGGTGGTGGCCAGTAAGCGCTCTGCGACCAAGCCCCCTCTGCTAGAGCAGGCTGCTGACCCAGTTGAAGATCAGGGGATTGATCAAGGTGATCATCCAGGCTCCTACCACAGGAACAACGAAGGTAACCAGCGGCGCTGGCGAGTTCTGTTCCTGGATGTTCTGCAGAGTGGCCATCGTGTTCGGCGGCATGCCGATGGCAAACCCCGGCAGGCCGGCAGCTATCAGCGCCGCCATCCTGTCCCGCCCAAAGAGAGCGGGAACCACAAAAAGGGATATCCCGAGCACCAGCAGGATCTGCAGGAAGACGAGCATCCACGCCCCGGCCGTCAGCACACCCAGCTTGCTGAGGTCAAGGTTCATAAACGCGATGGCCAAAGTGATGGAGAGGGAAATGTTGCCCAGCGTATTGATGTAATTCAAGTCAAGCCGAGGGTGACCGGATAAATCATCCACGATGCGCCAGGCGCTCGCCGCCGCCAAAGCCCCGGCGAAGGCCGGGAAGTAAGGCATCAGTTTGGGCACGAGCAACTGTCCGATGGTCACGACCACTAGATAGGCGGCCAGATGCGACAGCAGCGCCGGCGGGTTGATCGGGGACGGGCTCGGTGGGCTAGCTGGCCGCTGACGGTTGCCCTTGGTCAAGAGGGCGTACAGCGGACCTCCCAGGAACCCACCGAGCAGCAGGCCCAAAGTAGCGACAGCCCCGAGCAATGGCAATTGGCTCGCTGCTCCCTGTCCGGCCAGCACGGGGACGGCCAGGGGTTGGAGGGCCATTCCTCCCATGTGTCCGCTGCCGACGAGCAGACCGGCAGTGCGCGACAGACCGACCAGCGGCCCGAGCAGCAAGCCGGACAGCTTCTGCAGGAATGCCACACCGACCGTTACTACCAGAAAGAGCAGCACCTTCGGCAGCCCCTCCCGCAATAGTTTAGCGCTGGCCCGAAAGCCGATGGAAGCGAAAAAGCCTGCAAAGAAGATGGGCTGCAAAGTCGCATCCAACTGCACTGAGACTATCCCTTGACTGCCGAGCAAGTAGCGTGCTGCTGCAAACAGCAATCCTCCCACCACTGGGGCGGGTATGTAGTAGCGCCGGAGCAAGTCCACCCGCTTGGTCAGGCAATAGCCGAGTTGCAGTACCAGCAGCGCTACCGCAAGGGTCTGCAATGGACTGAGTGCAAGTGTCTGCATGCTTACTTTGCCTCGGAGCTGAGGAAGCGGTCCATCACCCAGGCAGCAACCTGACCGGTGATCTTGACGCAATGTGCTTTGCGCTCCGGGCTGCCAAACTCGGGGAAGCTCGAGGTGATCACTCTGCAACAGGTGGCTCCGTACTCGGAGATAATGTAGTCATGCAGGTCTGCCGCAGCCGGAAAACTGTCTGGCATGGGAGCGCCTGGCTCGGTGCGCCCATATTTCATCCCCAGTGCCATGACGCCGCCGCTGATCGCTCCACAGACGCAACCTGACTTGCCGATGCCAATGGGGAACCCAGAAGCCATGCGCACGATCTCCTTGGGGAATGGTGAGCCCAGCAGCTCATTGATGGTGGCTACGACCGCCTCTGAACAGAAGTAGCCGCCGGAACGGAAGTACTCCTCCGCCATGTCTCTCGCCTGGTCCACCAGGACCAGTTTCTCTTCATTAGTCATCTATTAACGACCTCCTACCGCCAATTGGGCTCGATAGTGCTGATTATAGGTATGGAGAGATGTGTATGTCAATGACTAATGTGAACCATGACTGATCCTAATGCATGGGCGATTGTAGCATAAGGCAGGGTTATGAGCGGCTGCCCTAGGCAGCCGCCTTAACAGCAGCAGCCAGTTGCTCCATTGGGGAAGGAGTATGGTAGATGAGGCCGGCCTGCTCGGGATAGTGCTGTTTGATCAATCCCAAGAACGCAGGACAGCAGGAGGTGGTCATCACCGGATCGCCAGCCGCTCGCCGGGCCAAATACTCGCTGCCCTCATCGCGCGCCACTTTCTCCGTGCCCTGCGCCACCTAGTCGGCCACGTCAAAAAGCGAGCCTCCCCGAAACTCAGGGGAAGGCTCGCTTTGGACCGGCTATGGCGTTGTTAAGCTCCCTAGAGAGACAACTCCATTCCCTCGCGTGCGACATGAAACCCGCGTCCGAGCAACTCGTGCATTTCGGGACCGTGTGCAGCAAGCAGAGGATTTGTGTGATTCAGGTGAAAGAAGTAAATCCCGGTGTGGCCAGCGTCGACCACTGGTTGCAGCCGGTCCATGGTGTCGCGGATCAGTGGGTGGGGAATCTGAGAGTAATCCCTGCCGCGCGCGGACAGTTCGTCTGTCGAGAAGAAGGTGCCATCCAGGAAGAGATAGTCAAAGTCCTTCGCAACGTCCAGCAACGAGCGTTCCCACTGCTCCCACCGATCCAGGTCCGGCAGAAAGAGCAGCCTGTGCCTGGGGCCGGACACCTGGAAAGCGAAAGTCTCAGCGAACTCGTTGCGGTGCGGGACCAACCAAGGCGTGATGCTCAGTCCTGACGGCAACCGAACAGGATGATCCGGTTGCAGTGTCTGCAAGCTGATGTTGCCTAGGTCCACCAACTGACTCCAAGGTGCAGATGAGCGGATTAGGTTCTCCAAGCCTGCGCCTGCCCAGACGGGAACCTCCTGGGCGGAGATCGCCTCTTTCCCGAGGTACATCAGCCCCGCGTAGTGACCAATGTGGGCGTGAGTAAGAAAGACCCCATTCATCAGCCCGAGTTCCGGAGACGTTGCGTGCAGCAAGGCTAGCTGTTCCGGCAGATCGGGAGTCGCCTCCAGCAGATACCATCGCTTTTCTCCCGGGAGAATAAGAGCCATGGCGGCGGCGTAACGCCGGTTCGCCGTGTGCTGCCGCGCTGCCTGGCAGTGATCGCAATAGCAGTTTGCTTGGGGCACCCCAGCATCTTGGGCCGTGCCCAGAATCTTCACCCGGATGTTCTCCACAGGTCAACCTCCCTGATCGAGACTTGCAGACCGATCCCGCTCAACATTAGCTTACCAGTTCGGGCTAAGTTGCGCATTAGGCAGGCGCCAACCTGGCAATGGCCTAAACGCCCTCACCCAGGTCGTTCTGAAACTTGGCCACCAGATGCACCTGCCAATCGGAGACCGGCTGCAGGCGCCCGAAAAAGAAGCGGAGAGTGGCCGGCTCCTCAGTGAAGACTAGCCCTTCCACCATCTGTCGATTCTCAAATAGCCAAACGACGCGGTCGATGGCGTACTTCACCTGGGAGAGCGTGAAGACGCGTCGCGGCAGGGCCAGTCTCACCAACTCCAAAGCAGAGAAGACCTCATCTCCGGCGGGAGTGCGTTGCTCAGACAGGGTACCGCGTTCCATGCCGCGAATGCCGCCTGCTAAGTAGAGCGCCGCGGCCAGCGCCCCGGCCGGGTACTGGCCTTGCGGTACGTGAGGCAAGAAGGCGCTGGCATCGAGATGACAGCCCAGCCCTCCAGCCGGCGTGACCACAGGCACGCCCTGCGCCTGCAGCTGCTCCACCATGTAGCGAATGAACTCGGGCCCCTGGCTGATCATGTCTTCATCCATCGTCTCCTCCAAGCCGACCGTCATCGCTTCCATCTCGCGCACTGACATCCCGCCATAGGTGAGGAAGCCTTCGAAGAGTGGAATCATCTCGCGCAGCTGCAGGAAGGTCTGCTCGTCTCGCAGGCAGATGCCGCCGCCGCGGGCACAGCCCAGCTTGCGACCCGAGAAGTAGAGGATGTCGCAGAGGTCGGCAATCTGGCGTGTGATCTCGCGAATGCTCAAATAGGCGCAGCCGGCTTCCCGCTGCTTGATGAAGTAGAGGTTGTCGGCCAACAGACTGGCATCAAGCACCAGCGTCAGCTGATGCTGGTCACAAACCTGGCGCACTGCGCGCAGGTTCTCCAGCGAGAAGGGCTGGCCGCCAATCAGGTTACCGCCCGCCTCCATGCGCACGAAAGCGACCTGTTGCCTACCTTCACGTTCAATGAGCGCCTGCAGTGCGGCGACGTCAATGTTGCCTTTGAACTGGTGATTGCTGGTCACCTGCAGGCTCTCCGGCAGGAGCAGTTCCTCCACCCACCCTCCGCGCAGGGTGATATGCGCCTTGGTGGTGGTGAAGTGCACGTTCATCGGCACAACCATACCCGGGCGGACGAACACCTGTGCCAAGAGGTGCTCGCAGGCACGACCCTGATGGGTAGGCAGGAAGTGCTGGAAGGCAAACAGCTCCTGCAGCTTCTCCTCGAGACGCGTAAAGGTTGAGCTGCCGGCATAGCTGTCGTCAGCCAGCATCATTGCTGCCTGCTGGCGATCGCTCATGGCATTTACGCCGCTATCGGTGAGCATATCCAGAAAGATGTCGCGATTCTGCAGCAGGAAGGTATTGTTTCCAGCCGCACTGATGGCTTGCAGCCGCTGCTTCGCCGGCAGCAGCTCTAGCTTCTGCACGATTCGCACCTTGTGCATTTCCAGGGGCAGCGATTCGCCGCTCCAAAAGGTTACTCTACTCATTGGATGATTCCTCCTTCGTTTTTTTACTAGATTGCCAGTAACGTACGGATAGTCGACATCCAATGGAACCACCCCCTTCATGCAAAAACCCCGCCCTTTGAAAACTCAAAGGGCGGGGTTAACCGCGTTACCACCAATGTTCATCGGCACTTCACAGTGCCAACCTCGTCAAGTACGCTGCCTGCGGCAGTTATACCCTAGCGCTGTAACGGGCGCGGGCCCCGGCACGGCCTACTGGGGGGACCCCGTTCAGCCTGCAACTCGCGAGATGTATTCAGAGCCGGCCCCCTCGCACCTCTCAGCAACCGGTAGCTTTCTGTCAGGTGGCGCTTGGCTCTTACTGGTTCTCGGTCAACGTCTTTGTTATTTGGTATTATAGCCGTTCTGGCGTTGCTGTCAACCACCGTTTTCTGACTATTGCACTTGACGTCGATGTGGATATCCAACCGCAAGCCGACTGTAGGGCACCAACAACATTTGGACACAGCGAAGGCAGCATGCTCACCACAGTCTATGCTGCCAGACATGAGCTGGCGGGCGCGATCCTGCTGGCGGGAGCCAACGAGAGCCTGGCGGAAGCCACGGCACGCCAGCGGCAACTCGCTTACGCGGAACTGATGAGCCGGCCGGGCCTGAAGGGCTGGCTGTTCCGCAAGTTGCGCGTTGACATCAAGGGTGAGAAACAAGCACAGGGGCTACTGAACAGAATGGTCGCGTCCAAGGAAGATGTGATCAGGGTCCAGTTCAAGCCTATGAACGCCAAGTGGTTCCGCGAGCACTTCCAGCATGACATCAAGACCGACTTAGCCAATGTCACCTGCCCCGTGCTGGCGATTACCGGCTCCAGCGATCTGCAGGCCGACCCCGAGCGCTTGCGTGGAATCAAGCAAAGTAACATCCGTTGGCACATCGTGGAGCAGATGAATCACGCTCTGCGTGAGGAGAGCAGTCCCTCGGTGCTCAAGGCGAAGGACTCCTTCCTGGTCTGCGCCACACAGCCGGTACACCCGGGGCTGAAGGCGCTGTTGGCGGAGTGGTTGGCCCAGTTCCAAGGTTCCGCGCCGCGTACGGAGTGAAGCTGCTAGTATCTGAGGACAGAGGAGAGGCTGGCGACACCAGCCTCTCCTCTGTTTGTCTCTGCAGCTATCTGCTCTCCAACAGATATGCGTAGATGCTTTGCCATGATCGCTTGGCCCGGTAGGTCTTGATCCGATCCTTCAGCACCGCCGTTTGGCGCAGTCCGGCGCCGTCGATCAGTCGCTCCAGGTTGATGATCGCCTGACTGCCCGAGTTATCGGCGTAACCCACAACCACCTGACCGCCCGAGTTAAGGTGGCCGGGGCACTGCTCCAAAAAGCGCCTGATGGTTTGTTGTCCGGGATCGTTGAGTGCCAACTCGGCCCGGTTATGCGCCGGAGCCACCACCCAGGGGGCATTGAAGATGATCAGGTCAAACCGCTGGCCGGAGAGCTGCTGAAACAGGTCTCCTGGATCGCCGATCTGGACGGCGGAAGCGCCAGGCTGCCCCCCGCCTGCCAGCCGCTCGACATTGAGGCGAGTGGTGGCTAACGCTTCAGGCAGGATATCTGAGGCCATAATCTGCGGGGCAAGATGCCGCAGAAGCTGCCAGGCAGCAATCGTCAGCACCCCTGACCCACAACCCATGTCCAAGACGCGCGCGTTCACCGGCAGACTGCAACCGGCTTGGCGGATCGCGCTGCAGACTAGCTGCAGTGTCGGCTCCGATTTCGGCGCCAGCACGTCCGGATGAACCAGCAGGTCGGAGGCAATGGTTGGCACGACGCAGCGCGTCTCCGACATTCCCGCAATCACCGCGGCCTCCTGTATCGGGATGAGCAGCGGCAAAGGGGGCAAGTCGCGTTCTCCCAGCAATCCAGCGATATCCAGTCCTGGACCGGCTGAGACCTGCCCAGCGAGCGTGAGCATGCGTTGCCGCAGTTGGCGTGAAGCCAGCTTGCGTCCACGCGCGTCAGAAGTCCGAGGCAGCAGCTCATACTCACTGTCCAACAACCGGGACACGACTTGCTGAGCTAGTTCCAGGGATCCGTCAAAAACCACGTTGCCACCATTCTTCAGGTAGCGGCGCGCCTGATTGAGTACATCCTTGTCCATGGCGAACAGGCGAAACTCCCCGCCGGCTGCACCGGAAAACTTCTCTGGCAAACAGGCCGAACCCAACCGGCTGACATGTACAATCAATGACATTTTCCATCCTCCTTTGTCTTTCCCGCATCGAGCAACTAGGAAAGACAAGGAGGAGGGCGAGCATATCCGGAAACACAAATAGTCGTCGAAACGATCGTCCCACGACTACAGATGAAACCTAGATTATGGCTTCGGGATCAAGATCAACTAGGGCTGTTCATCGGCTGACTCTTTCTAGGAGCGCTCACTCTATGCTGCCAACGAGCGCTCACCCCTATTCTAGCACGGGCAGGCGGAGTCAAGCCAGAATAGAACAATGAAAGGGACACTCCGCCTGGAGTGCCCCTTGTCAAGTCGGTATCATTCCGGGCGGCTGAGTGTGGCCTTTAGTCGCTCGTAGTCGTCTGGAAGACGTAACAGGGCGTGCCTTGGCAAATAGCACATTCAGACCTCCGAAGATCGCTCGTGAGCCTTTGCGAGGTCATGCCTACTAAATCTTGAACTTGGCCACTAGGGAACTGAGTCGCTCGGCCATCTCTGCCTGGGCTTGAGCCGTCTTCGACATCTCGTCCAAGGCTTGGGTCGTTTCCGAGACATTATTGCTGATCTCCTGGGAGGAGGCAGTGGATTGCTCAACTGCTGCCGCCACGCCTTCGATGGCGATGTTCACCTCAGTGACAGAGGATGATATCTGATCAGCGACCTCCGCAAACTCCTCAACCAGAGTCTTCACCGCACGCGCATCAGATGCGTATTGATCGCCTGTCTGCACGAGCATCTCATAGTCAGGAGTGACCTTGTCATCGATGAACTGCAGAATCTGCCCCGCATTATTCATCAAGCGGTCAACCGTCGCTTTTACCTGTGCAATCACGCGCTGAATACCGCTCGCCGTTTCGGCTGAGTTCTGGGCCAGCTTTCGCACTTCCTCGGCGACCACGGCAAATCCACGGCCTTGTTCCCCTGCCCGAGCCGCTTCGATCGCGGCGTTCAGCGCCAGCAGGTTGGTCTGCGACGCAATGCTGGTGATCACGTCGGCCATAGCAGCTATCTCCTCGACCACTTTCGCCTCCTCGATAGCCTGCCTGATACCGATCTGCTTGTCCTGATACACTTGCAGCGCTGTCTCTTTGGAGGCTTGCGCATGTTGCATCATTTGGGAAGCACGCTGTTCGATCTCGCCGGCAGTAGCGCGTCCATCGACAGTCCGAGCCGCCAATTGCTTAGCCAGATTGAGTATGCCCGCCCCGGCCGCGGCGACCTCTTCCGTGGCCGCGCTATTCTCCTCCATGCCTGCGGCGATCTGCAGGACAGCGTCATCAATGTGCTCGCTCTGTGCGCTCGCTTCTTGCACGGTTGCGGATAGTTGCGGCCCGCGCCAGTCCCCCAATTTCATCACGGCGGCGAGCATACTCCACCGCGACCGAACCAGTGAAGTCCCCATTGGCAGTGGTGGATTCAAACTGGTGCGAAACTGTCGTAATCGGTCTGGCGATTCCTCGACCAATGAGGACCGTCACTGCGGCAAGAATGAGTAGCGCCGCAACGGCAACGATCATTAACGTACTCAGGGTGTGCCTCACCCCTGCCAGTACCTCGGCGGTCGGGACCACGACGGCAAAAGCCCAAGGGGTCGCTGCTCTACCGATCTGCAGCGGGACAATTACCTTGTGCACTTCCTTGTCGAGACTAGATGATTGGTCTAGGGTGGTGTACGACTCACCAGCCAAGATGGCAAGGTCAATGCCCACCGCTCCAACCACGCGAGAACCCACCTGGATCGAGTGCCCTGGTATCTTGCGGCTACGAGAGCCTTCCCTGATGTGGAAACACATTACATCAGACGATGCAGGAGCCAACGACTCCACTATTGAATGTTCTAGTAACAACTGCGGGCGGCGGCGCCCGCAAGAGCAGGGAGGGTCATCATGAACTATCGAGTGCTGGGCAGGACGGGACTCAGGGTCAGTGAGATCAGCATGGGCAGCGAAGGCTTTGAGGGAGCGGGCCTTGATGCGGTGAAGGAAATGGTGGATACAGCCATTGCCGGCGGCATCAACTACTTCGACTGCTACAACTCCAACCCGGTAATGCGCGACAATCTGGGCAAGGCGTTGCTCGGTCGGAGGGACCAGGTAATCATCCAGGGACATATTTGCTCCGCCTTCAAAGACGGGCAATACTATCGCACGCGCGAGATGGACGTGGTGAGAGGAGCGTTCATGGATCTGCTGACCCGCCTCCAGACCGACTATATCGATGTAGGCATGATTCACTATGTGGACACCGAAGAAGACTACGATGCGGTGATGAGCGGGCCGATCATCGCCTACGCTCAGGAACTGAAGGCCAAGGGTGCAATTCGACACATAGGCATGAGTTCGCATAACCCCACCGTGGCGCTGCGCGCGGCCGAATCGGGCCTGATTGACGTGCTCATGTTCAGCCTTAACCCGGCCTACGATCTGCTCCCGGCTAATGATGACGTCTATGCTTTGTTTGAGGAGAAGACATACGAAAGCGATGCTCTAGGCGGTATCGACCCGGAGCGAAATCATCTCTACCGCACCTGCGAAACACTGGGCGTGGCGATCACCGTGATGAAAAGCTTTGCAGCGGGCGCCCTACTGTCAGAAGCAAAATCGCCATTCGCCACGGCGCTGACAACCACACAATGCCTGCACTATGCCTTGAATCGCCCAGGGGTGGCGACGGTGCTGGTGGGGGCGCGGGATTGCACCGAGATCGAGGCTGCGGTCGCGTATGCCGAGGCCAGCCCTGCGGAAAAAGACTATTCCCTTGCCTTGAGCCAGGCACCGAAGCATTCCTTCAGCGGCATGTGCATGTACTGCGGACACTGCGCGCCTTGCACCGCCGGCATCGACATCGCGCTGGTCAACAAGTATCTCGATCTGGCGCAGGCGCAGCCAGAACTGCCCGAAACAGTGCGCGAGCACTATCGGGTGCTGCCGGCCAAAGCCGCCGACTGTGTGGCTTGCGGCATCTGCGAAACGAACTGCCCCTTCGGCGTGCGCATCGTGGAACGCATGCTGGAAGCTAGAAAAGTGTTCGGAGAGTGAAGCCAATCCTGCCCCTGAGACGTCTATCCGGTATAGGGGTCGAGGAAATGAAACAGGGTAGCAGGGATGCCTGACCATGGCCAGGCGTCTTCAATTCCAGCAAAAAATCCCATGCGCTTGCGAACTCTCTGGCCCCCTCGCGTAGTTACCGGTTCTTGGGCTATTCAAAACCCTCTAGAGCGCTTTTCTGTCGCTCCCCTACGCCGCTTCCCCTATCCCATCGCACCGCGCTCTCCGGGCCGCGTAGGAATCCGCTATGGCCTTCTCATTTCCACGGCGGCAGTTCCCCATGCGCAAGAAATGGCGACCACATCGCCCTGATCGCCTTAACGAGCCCTCTGAGGCGCTACCGCCTTTCAGGAGGTGCCTCAGCCAGGTTGCTACCATCTAGACCCATTTTGAACAGCCTACCAGCGGGCCCAACCCGAAAGTATACTTCATCGTTATGAATGTGAAGGTCGTAAGCAACCCCATCGTATAGCTCCGTCATTTCGGATCCATCTGGCGCCATACGGAAGATATGCCCACCCTTGCCGGGGAGAATGAGAAACACCTTGCCTTGACCTAGCTCATACTCAGAAACGATGCCCGGATGAATGATGTCCACTGGCTGGGTCGTTTTGGCCTGAACTCTCTGGAGTGCGTAATCCAAAGAGACATTGACGAAATAGACCCAGAGTCCGTCTGTCTTCACTCTAATGCAGGATGCGGAAGAGACCAGTTTGGCTTCCGGCTTTCCTAACTCAAGTGCATACAGAAGGTGATCATTGCTGCTCACGTAATACAAATAGTTGTCGATCGCAACCAGACTCTCTGGATGCTCTGATGTAACGGTTTCCGCCGTACCGATGCGATCAGATAGACCGACCCGAACGGTGCTTTGCATGAAGCAATCGTAGTAGTACACCATTCCCAGGGAGACGTGAAGTATACGTGCGTTACCGTTTGTAAGGATCCTCTTCTCCTTCGTATGAGCGTTTATTGCCGTTAGGACACCTCGATTACCTTTATCTGCGTACACTTTCCAGTCTCCTACACGGAAACTTGCGAAATCCACTTCTTGCTCCTTGGATCGTAGCCTGGGTTCAAGAAGCAAAAATGCCAGCACTGCTGCCAATGTCAAAAGCAAGATGAGCTTGGTGCTTCTCCGCACGAGAGCTCATTTGGGGATGGTGAGGGCGTTGCTTCCCCGTAGCCAATTGTGGTGAACGGTGTTGTACGTCACAGACAGACCAAAGCCAACAAACTGAGCAGATGAGATGGACGCCGATGCGGATGGTGTAACGGTCTTCCAGTTGTGCTCAAAGTTGGTCTTTACGCGATTTGTGGCCGTACTTCCTTTGTTGATCCAGCCTGCAATGCGAACCATATCGGTCTTGTACCTGTACATCAAGGGGTTCCACTCATCATGAAGATTGTAGATCTTACCTTGCCAAAAATCGTCCCGCAGAGTAACAGCGTCTCCTCGAGTGTTCCCTGCGGTACCGTCTGTAAAGCCAGTTTCGTTTCCGTTCTGATCCCATGTCTGGCACTCCATTGATCTCCATCGCCAGCCATTATCTGATTCAAGCTGTGCTGATACTAGGTCGTATGTATCCCAAAAAACGTCATAGTTATACTGTGGTGTCCAGTCCCAGTACGCGTAATAGTAGATTGAACCATCTACATCCATTACCGCGTCGGGATATACAGTAAGCTCACTAGACATGGACATGGGCGAGACAACGGAGGATGTGGATTCCTCACCGAATACGAATGATTCGCCATCGTACTTCCCGCATTCAACAAGTCCTTCGGACTTCAGGTAGGCCTTGATCTCGGCCAAGCATTCCTTGAGCGTTCTCTGCGCATTGAGCTCAGCTGCTTGTTCGTCGAGGGTGACATTGTTCATTTCGGCGGCAAGCCGCATTTCACCAATTCTTTGCAGATGTCTGTCACTGATATCAGCAACGTTTGCGTTGATCCTTACCTGCCGGTCGGTTAGGGGTTGCTGAACAACCTGTGTGTTTTGCCCTTGTAGCGCCACCACAGGGTTTGACCCCAATGATACTGCGATAATTAGGGCCATCGTTAATGCCAATACCTTTTTCACCTGTATTCCCTCCGTATTCTTACCATCAGACGTTACGGCCGCATTATGTCCCAGCGCTCAAGTCACAGTAGCATCCCATTCCTCCTCGCGTTCTGGAATTCGATCGACAATAGTTCTCCTCAGCACGGGCTCATATATACAGACACCTATAAGACGATTCTGCAACGCCTTTTCTTGCAGCTTATGGATATGTCTTTTGAAACCGAAGCTTTAATCTCAAGAAGGGGCGCCTCTCACAAAGAGAGACGCCCACTTAGCTCTCCCAGTTCCTTACAGCCTTATATTCGCCGCCGCGTTATCCCGGAACAGCGTTCCTTCCCGAATGTATCTTCTGACCATGGCCACCGATCGGAGTCCAGTCTGCGTCATGATCGAATGCTCTGACTTGCCCGCAGCCGCAGCACTGGTAGCCAGGCCGCTCCGGAGCGAGTGACCGGAATAGTTGGCCGAGTCGAGCCCTGCAGCCTCGGCAGCTCGCTTGACGATCCTAGCCACGGAACGATCGGTGAGCCGACCTGGTAGCAGCTAGCCATGGCGGTCCACTGGCCGGAAGATGGATCCCTCGGTAATGCCGGATACCTGCAGCCAGGCCTTGTAGCTTCGGACCGGGCAAGTCCCCCCTGTCCACCGTATGGAGCTCGCCCTCGCCCTCCTGGTCAGTCTTGCTCCTTTTTGCCAAGACCTGCAGCCCTTCTTCTACCTCGGCCACGTCCTCGATGTTCAAGCCGACGAGCTCCGATCGGCGAAACGCCCCAGCAAAGCCAAGAAGCAGCAGCGTATGATCACGCATGCCGAGCAAGTTATCCGGCAGAGATCGAGGCTGCCGTCACGTATGCCAAGGCCAGCCCTGCGGAAATGGACTGTTCCCTTGCCTTGAGCCAGGCACCGAAGCATTCCTTCAGCGGCATGTGCATGTACTGCGGACACTGCGCGCCTTGCACCGCCAGCATCGACATCGCGCTGGTCAACAAGTATCTGGATTTGGCGCAGGCGCAGCCAGAACTGCCCGAGACGGTGCGCGAGCACTATCGGGTGCTGCCGGCCAAAGCCGCCGACTGTGTGGCCTGCGGTATCTGCGAAACGAACTGCCCCTTCGGCGTGCGCATCGTGGAACGCATGCAGGAAGCTAAAAAAGTATTCGGCCAGTGAAGCCAATCCTACCCCCGGGACGTCTACCTGATGTAGGGGGTGAGGAAATGAGACAGGGTAGCAGGAGAATAATCTGGTTGGTCATCCTAGCTTTGCTGGTTGTACTCGCGCTCTGCGTCCAAGACGGCAGGATTCCGGGCTTTCGCAAGGTTAAGCTGAACGAGCCCGCGTGGTTGTCTGAGGCGATGGATGCAGAGGAGATCTACGAGCATCTCAAGCAGTCATCGGCCGAGATTCCGAGGAAATACTCGGCGGAGGATGGTGTGGCTGACGGACATGTCGTGGTCCTCTGGGGCAAAATGCAGTCGGACCCCCGGCTGGCAGACGCCTTCCTCGCTGCGTGCCAAAAGGGCCACAGAGCTGAGATGAAGTTCGTGAGATTCGGGTACGAAGGTGACGTTTACATCACCAGTCTCGTCTTTGATGGCGAAACCTATTTCGGGGTCAGGGACAGATCAAGGGATTTCTACGCTGGCTTCAGCCTGGATCAGGATTACTATCAGGAGTTCGCTTTCCCCTACCTGCATGTCTTTGAGACCGACAATGGACGATCGGTGTACCTATCTGATGATCCCGAGTTGACCCTGGAACGACTAGAGGCAAAGATAAACGGTCAAGGTTCGGACGACCCCGTGAAGTATCAACGGCTATATGGCACCTACAAACAGCTGAAGATCGTGAGGTAACCAGCAAACAGGGCTGTCGCAGAAGCCTGTCGGCAAGCGGGCGCCATGCATGGCGCCCCTACGATAGCTCAGGCATTTCCCGCTCGCCCGTAAGGGTCGCATGCATGCGACCCGCGTTTGCGCCACATCGCAACCTATGGACAGCATTTGCGCACTCAAAGGCAAGAGAGACGTCAGCTGTCGTCTCTCTTGCCCTGTTCGTGGGGTCCTATTGCAGAAGCCCGTCTCATTTGCACTAGTATGAGACGTAATGGCTACGCCCGTTCCACCAGCAGAGCGGTGCCTATGCCGCCGCCGACGCACAAACTCACTGTTCCAAGTTTGTTGCTGTCTGAAGCGTTAGCAAAGCAAGCCCAAACTGAAGGTTACCGATTACCAGAAGCGTTACTAGAAGAGATTAGTGCTCTCTTCGTGTTCGGACTCTCCGTTCGTTTGCCTGTTCAGAGATCTCCGTTTCGTCTGCAATGCTGCAATAATCATCCCAAAACCAATCACAATCCAGATCAGATACTTTGCGATCATGTAGGGTCCTCCACCCATACTGTCAAAAGGCGCTGGACCCTGGATAATCCACAAGCGATACTCGCCAATTGACAGATAATGGGACAGGATCGCGGGCCAAGAGAGAACCACCAGTCCGATTCCAAAGAGCAGCAAGGCTAGAAAGTCACTTTTCCAGGTCGGCAGAAATCTCCTAAACCAGCTCAAGATAATCATCAGCCCTACCAAGACGACAACAATCACCCCACTACCTCCTCGCACTTCAACACTCAAATGTAGTCCCGTTCCGAACTACTACCTCGACACCTATAAGACGATTCTGCAACGCCTTTTCTTGCGGCCAGTGGATATGTCTGCAACTGAAGTGCAATCTCAAGTGTTAAGCGGCTCGCTGAGTGAGCCACTTTTTGATGCTCTTTGCCGAGATATTTGGTCTGTCCAAACGTACATTTGGGCAAGCTAGAGCAGCAAAGATGACCGCGCTAATTGACGGGAGGGAAAAAGAAAGAAGGCGCCATGGGATCGCACCCGCGCCTTCGTTCCTCAACATGATCATTCCACACCACTATGGAATAACCATCCATGAATATTGTCGCCGCGGGAAAGAGAATTTATACCCCGAAATCGTTGGGTGTAGATCCTGCGTTTATGGTGGTCGGTTGCGCCGCCATGGTCACTACGAACGGAACGCACTCTCTCTCGGTGCTTCCTATCGCTTATTCATCCCCCGGTACCTCTGCCCAGTCTGCGGTCGCACCTGTTCTATTCTCCCTTCTTTCTTGTTGCCCAGGTTTCAGTACGTCTTGGCAGTCATCCACCTGCTGCTCCGCTGCTATACCTTGACGGAGTGCAGTATGGAAAGCCTAGCTCAGTTCTTGCGCGGGTGCGGCCAAGCCGCCTTCAGCTACCAACTGCTCAGCTTCTATCGCAAACGGCTGCTTCTGAATCGAGGCAGCATCACCGCAACTTTGGCCGAGCTACGAGTTGAGTTGCCAAGTGGCGGCGAGGACTGGGTCAGGGCGTGGGCCTCAGCGATTGCCACACATGAGCAGATCAGTTCCTTTCATCTAAACCACCACCGAATCTGGAGACGGTCCTTCCTGTCATCCTGAATCACCATGCCCTGCCCCAAGGCACCAGTCTGCCCGTCGCGCTGTTTTTGGCCATCTGAACCTGTATTGACCGTGCTGTTTGACCAACTATCTCTGGCCGAGAACCGGCTCCTACTTGCCCTTAGGTGATGACACAGGCCTCTTGTGGTAACCCTAGGGGGTCTGGTGGGTAGTACTAGCCTAAATGGACTAGGAGGTGGTTTGCTTTGGATGACAGACTGGCCAAGGAAGTAGCTCTTTTTCGCTTCTCGCTGATCGCGCCGCTGGTCAATGGCACTCACCTTGGCCCGAGGAGTGAGTATCTGGCGGCGGTTGAAGCTAAAGTGCATCAGATCCCGGGGGTTGGCCCAAGGCAGATCTCGGCTGCATCAATCCGGAGGTGGCTACTCTTCTACCGGAGAAGAGGGCTGGATGGCTTAGTGCCAAAGATCAGGTCGGATAAGGGTACTCCAAAGAAACTTGGCCTAGAGGTGCGCGAATATGTAGTGATGCGCAAGCGGCAAGCTCCACGCATCACTGCATCAGCTATCTACCGCGAACTGCTGTCTGCCAATCTACTCGGAAAGGACCCGCCAGCTTTGTCTACGTTTGTACGCTACGTGCGAGGGGTGCTGCCACTTTGCCCTCCGATTGAAGAGCGAAAACGTTTCGGCTTTGCTCATGCCAATGACTGCTGGCAGACAGACATCTGCTTCGGTCCCTACCTGTGCATCGAGGGCAAGAAGCAGCGGACCTATCTCATCGCGTTCATTGATGACGCATCTCGCATGATTCCGGCGGCAGAGTTCTTCCTCGCAGACAACCAAGAAACCTTCCTGTCTCTTCTCCGGCAAGCTGTTCAGAAACGAGGGATCCCCAAGATGCTCTACACCGATCGCGGCCGAGTCTTCACGTCGCTTGCCCTCCGCACGGTGACAGCTAAGCTTGGAGCCGTGCTTGCTCATGCAGAGGCCTACTCTCCTGAGAGTAAGGGCAAGGTTGAGCGATTCTTCCGCACGGTTCGCATGCAGTTTCTCGACCCACTACAGCCGGAGAATGTCTCCTCTTTGAGGGAGCTAAATGACCTTTTTCACGCATACCTTGAGGGAACTTACCATCAGGCGACCCATGCTGCACTTGGTCAAAGCCCCATGCAACGTTTCCTGCAAGATCAGGATAAGCTGCGCTTCGCGAGTAAAGACGTGTTGGATCGAGCATTCCTCCTGACGGATAGGCGCCGCGTGAATAATGACTCGACCGTATCCTTGCGAAAGCTGGTTTACGAACTGCCGTCAGCTCTCATTGGGCAACAGGTGACTATTCTCTACCGGATTGGCGAGCCAGAGGTCATCTACTTGGAGCAAGGTGAAGTGCTAGTACCCTACCGCCCGGTAAGGCCACTGGATAACGCCAAACTTCCACGGGAGAGGACAAGACCACGCGCCATAGATTACGAAGCGCTTTACGGAGGGAAAGTGCATGATTCTGAATAGCCACTTCGGCCTGAGTTTCAACCCGTTCGAAAAGGGCTTGGATGCCAAGCATCTTTACGAATCTGACGACTGCCGGCAGTTCTCCTCACGAATGGAGTACTTCAAGGAGACGCATGGGTTTGCCGTCGTCTATGGAGAGCCAGGGGTCGGCAAGACCACCAGTATCCGCTCCTTTGTCTCAAAGCTGAACCCGCTGACTCACCTTGTGGTCTATTTGCCTCTGTCATCATTGACGGTGATAGACTTCTACCGGCACCTAGCCAAGGGGCTACTATTAGTGCCGGCGTTCCGTAAAGTGGACATGTTCCACCAGATTCAAGAGCAGATTGCCAACCTCAGCCACCAGAAAGGGATCACGCCGGTGATCATTCTGGATGAAGCGCAGTTCCTCTCTCCCAAAGTGCTACACGATTTGCCAATGCTGTTCAACTTCCATCTGGACTCAAAGGACTACGCGATGGTGCTGTTTTCTGCTCAACCATATCTCCTAAATGCACTAGGGTTGCATGTGCATGAAGCCTTGCGACAACGAATCTCTCTTTACTTCGAGTTCACCGGACTAAAGCGCGACGAGGTTCCGAGGTATCTAACTTCGTTGCTCAAACAGGCTGGCCGCACTGAACCAATTTTCGCTCCGGATGCTGTGGAGAGTTTGACCAGCCTCTCGGGAGGATTGCCGCGGAAGCTGAATAGGCTTGCTGAAAGATCTCTCCTCATCGCCTGCCAGAAGGGGACATTAAGTGTGGATGCGGGAATGGTGCAGGCAGCTTATGACGACGTGGAACACCGTGCACAGTAATGGCTCTTGCCCACCAGGAGGATAAGGCAACGCCGGGGGGCGACCAGAGCGCCTGGTGGGATTCTATACTAAGCTACGGCGGCCAAAGAGCGGGCCGCCTCTTTCATGCCGCCGTGGCTTAGGGAGAACATAAGCGATAAACCCATCTACTGGCTACGCCGAGCTGTTCATTTAGAACGATTAACTTCATCAGCTTCCTTGATCCGGCGCCTGTTTCTGCCCAACTTGACCTGTAAAGAGTGCTCAAATACCGTGACAGACTGCTGCTCAGCCAACGAGGTGAATAACAC
>JAEZJZ010000033.1 GCA_023436245.1 Bacillota bacterium
AGCAGATCGATTCGATTGCCCCTGCTTGCGGGACCCTGACGGGTCCCATCACCTCTCGTAACCCATGCTGGGGTGGTCAACTTTTGGATTAGCGCGGTGGTCAACTTTTCGATTGACATTCACAGCGATACCTTCTCTCGGACCAAGTCCTTGTGTCAGGACCTCGGCGTCACTCAAGCAATAGCCAAACTGATACGTACTCCGAAGCCGCTTGACGTCGCTCAGCTCTTCCGAACGCCCCAGCATCGGTCTCATCGGCGCAAAAGCAATGACCTCCTCAACTGTATCGGCAAAAGCACCCGCCCCACCTCGATGATCAGGATGCCAATGAGTGTAAATCAGGGTCTTGACGGGTTTCTCAGTGATGCCAGCGATTATCTCCTTCAGTCTTTCAGCTCTTGAGTCCGTCTCACAGGCATCGATCAGGATAACAGAACTCTCCGCCTCAATGATGATGGAGTTGCTGTGTGCATATCCCACTACATGGTGGATGCCGCCTGCTACTTCCGTAACGGATGGCGGGAACGCGGTCTCCCCATAGTTTCTCAACAGTTGTTCTCCGTTCTCTTTCAGCACACTCATCATACCCCTTTCTACAGGTCGACTCAGGACTCTGCACCAATAGTACCGAACACATGTCCGCCTGTCAACGTACTCCAGCCAAACATGAGACCGTTCTGCCCTCCAGACGCGCCGTCAGGATAGGCTTAAGTACAGTTGACACGAACGAATCGGAGATCCCCTGGAACAACGCACACGGCAACCGCAAACGCCCCCCTGGCCGTTTTTTCGGAGGCTACCTCCCCCCGGCATCCCCCGCAAACCAAAGCCGCCCAGGAAGTCTCCTGAGCGGCCGATGCCAAAAAAGTACGCCTTCACTTGTGATATGCTTCACCGCGTCGAATCTTCATCGCCCGGTAGAGCTGTTCCAAAAGGATCACCCGCATCAACTGATGAGGGAAGGTAAAGGCCGAGAAGGAGAGGCGCAGGCTGGCCGCCTGCAGGATGCTTTCATCCAGGCCATAGGATCCGCCGATGACAAGGGCGAAGTTGCCGCGACCGTATGTCTCCTCAGTTTCCAGATAAGCTGCCAACTCGGGCGAGGTCATGGAGCGACCGGCGACATCGAGCGCGATGATCGCCTGCCCGGGGCGGATCAGCTTGCGCATGCGTTCTGCTTCCCGCTGCTTGGCCTGAAGCAGCAGGGCCGGGCTATCCTCGTTCTGCACCCGCTCTTCGGTGACTTCCAGCACCTTGGTGTCCGCGTAAGGACGGAGGCGCTTCAGATACTCCTCACAGGCCTGCTTCCAGTGCTTCTCACGCAGATTGCCGACGGCAATGATACTGAACTGCATGCTACGGCGTGGCGGCCAGAGTGGCTGTCAGCGTCCTCTGTTGCCGGTCGCGCACGATGAGCAGCTCAACCTTCTCACCGACTTTACGAGCAAACAGCTCCCGCTGCAAATCGTTGAAGGTACGGATATCGTTGTCACCGATCTTGAGCAAGATGTCGCCTTGACGCAAACCGGCGAGCGCGGCTGGGCTGCTGGCGGAGACTTCACTGATGTAGATGCCGTAATCGGTGCCCAGGTTGTAGGTGCGGTTTAATTGGGCGCTCACTTCAGCCGAAATGGTGACGCCGAGGAACGGTCGCACCACCTTACCGGACTGAATCAGTTGCTCGATCACTGGCCGGGCGGTGTTGATCGGAATGGCAAACCCCATGCCCTCCACGCCCTCCATCTGAATCTTGGCCTGGTTGATGCCGATCACGCGCCCGTTCTTATCCACGAGCGCACCGCCGCTGTTGCCGGAGTTGATGGCCGCATCCGTCTGGATCAGCTTCAACTGCACGCCCTCCATCTCCAAATCGCGGTTCAAGGCGCTGATGATGCCGGCGGTCACGGAACGCTGAAACTGCAGGCCGAGCGGGTTACCAATGGCCACGGCCAGTTCGCCGACGCGGATTGCGTCTGAATCGCCGAACTGGGCTACGGTCAAGTTGCGGTACTCCTCTGGCAGCGAGGCTGGGTTGATTTTGATCACGGCCAGGTCGGTGACGGAGTCGCTGCCGACCAACTGGGCTGTCGTCTCCACTCCAGGAGCTAGGGTCACGGTCAGTTCACGTGCTCCGGAAACCACGTGGTTGTTGGTGACGATATAGCCTTGGGCGTCAAAGATCACGCCGGAACCGACCGCTTCATTCTCGTACATCCGAAAACCGTTCTGCGTCACAATTTTGGTGGTAATGCCTACGATGGCCGGTTCCACGAGGGCCGCCACCTGCGCCACCACCCCAGAGGCCGCTAGATCTGCCGGGCTCTCGCCTGTGAGCGGTGGTAGCTGATAATTGCTCTGGCCAGCTGCTTGCGGCCAGGGCAGGTATTTGCCGTAGAGGTACGCCGGACCCAGATAGGCGGCGCCGATGCCCCCAAGTAGCGCACTGAGCACGGCCACAGCGAACAACATGGTTAGTCCAAACTTGCGCGGCGGCTCGTAGTAAGCTCGTCCCGAGTAGGAGCGATGGGAAGCGTATGGTGTTTGCTCTGCATAGGTGCGTGTCGGCTCTACCAGCGGCTGCTCCTCCGCTGGTTGCTCTCGTTCCCTATCCCTGAATTCCTCGTCCAAGAAGAACACCCCCGTCTAGTCTAATCTATCGGCCAAATCAGGCCGTTACATACAGATTATATCATTCCCCATCCGGCAATTTGCCTGCGGAAAGTCGGCGGGACTGTCAGCTGATTTTGAAAAAACGATGAAAAGCTGTGCCAGTCACACAAAAAACCAGCTCTTACAGAGCTGGTTTTGCTGGCATTTGGTAGCGCATACGGGAGTCGAACCCGTGCTACCGCCTTGAGAGGGCGGCGTCCTAACCACTAGACCAATGCGCCAAAATGAAATGGCTGGGGATGATGGATTCGAACCACCACCAACTGATCCAGAGTCAGCCGTCCTACCATTAGACGAATCCCCAACAGCAAGATTGATTATAGCATCCACTTTTGCTGGGCGTCAAGCTTTGTTGAATATCCTTTTCATGGGAGGCAATCATCCGGCCCACTGCGTTTCGGAATCAGGAGTGACGTTCGTTGCCTGTCGTGGGCGCACGGCCACCAAAATTCGCCCGAAGCACTCCTAGATGTCTCGCCGGTAGATGATCTTCCGGATGCTCTCGTAGCCGAGATGGTAGGCGTCCATCAGTTGCTCGATGCTGTGTCCATCCTGGTAACAGCGCCGAATCTTCTGGTTGCGCAACCGAATCTCATGCTTCTGTCCGTTTCGTTCGCCCCACCCAACGCGCTCGCCAGTGGGCTTTGGAATATAGAGTTGAGTGCCTTGCACATATTTCTGAATTTCGGCCACCAGCCTGGCTGGCAGAATCTCCTCGGCATTCTGGTACTTCATGCACGTTGCCTCCTTGCGCGAATATCTTCAGGTTCCGACGAAATCGGAACACAAAAAACCATGGGCGGTGATGACCTGCCCATGGTTAATCCGCGTTTTGGAGCGCACGGCCTTAAAGCCTAAAGAACACCCTTTTCGGCGGCGGGCAGATCAAGAACGTTGGTCACGAGAGCAGATGCATTGCTGTCGAAAACAGCCAGTCTCAGCTTGATCATGTTCCCACCACCTTTCCTAAGTAATTACAGTTGCTATTCTAGCACGACCCAAAAGCAACTGGCAAGGTCCGTTTTGTCTTTGTTATGGAATCGTAATAATCGGAAACTTCTCGGAAGGACGCATATTAATGCATCCGCAGGATCAGCCGTTTGTGCCCAGGCACAGCCTGACCTCCAAAACGGGTCTCCAGCCTGTTGGTGACCTCCTGCCCAGCCACGATCTGCAATTGCTGGATGCCGAATTTGCGTGCCCAGGGCATCGCTGCGGCCACCAGATCGCCGTCAATGTGGCGGCTCCAAATATACAGTTCTGCGTTCTGGCCATTGCCCAACGGCCGCAGGCATAGATAAGCAGGGTTGTCCACACTCTGGCAGGCTAGCGTCATGCCCTCTTCCACCGGCTTAAGCGGCAGAGCATAGAGACCAGGCTGCAACGCCCAGGTGAGTTGCTGCCAGCATTGCTGGCTCGTCTGGTAAGTCCCAGCCCAGAACGATAGCTCAGCCAAAGGCTGATGCGTCCTCGGCCAAGGGGCCGCCACCAGATCCACGCCGACGCTGACCGGCTCAGTGCGGGTTGAAATAACCAACGTACTCTGCAGTTGCTCTTCCTTGAGCCCGAAACGCCGGTAGAGGTGCTCCGCCTGAGTGCTCGGGTTGTGCACAGTGACGGCACTACAATCATAAACTCTGGCTCGCCGCAGGATCTCGGTCAGCAATGCTGAGCCGACGCCATGCCCCCGAGCCAAGCGATGCACATAGAGGACCGATATGTTTAGGGCGAGACCGCCAAATGTTCTGTCCTGACCAAGCCAGAGCTCGGCCTCCCCAAGCAACTTTTGCCCGCGGCTGGCGACCAAAGGGGTTTGGCCGGCCAGAAGCAATGCGTTCAGGTGAATAGCGCAGGTTTCGGGGCTCATCCAAGGGCCGCCCGCTAGCCAACGCTCAGCCATGGAGGTCCGTTGCCAAATCTCCATGTCCACTCGTCCGAGTTCATCCACCCATTGGTCGATGTCACTAGCATGAACTTGCCAAATCTGGCTGTAGTCCATCAACGATGCTTTGCGAACCCGAATCATCGACTGCCGCCTCCCCAGTAGCGCACTCCGGCCGGGAGGAACACCTCCGCCTGCCCTTGTTCCTCGGCCGAGGTGATCAGTCGCCAGACCGGCTGCAGCGTCTGATCATCGCCAGGCAGCAGGCCGAAGCCGAGGCGCAAGTCAAGGATCTGTGAGTCTTCGGTCTGCCTGCCTGCCTGGGCCAAGTAACGAGTCAAGGGACGATCAGAGGCCACCAGTTGCTGCTTTTTGCCGCTGACATCTGAAGCATAGCTCTGGCGGGCCTGAAGGCCCACCACTTGATTTCCACGCACTCGAATGCGGTAGTAGTCCATAAAGGAAGGCAGCCCCTGCTGCAGGCGGTTGAGCTCGATAGTGGTCATCCCATTGCCCTGATCCGAGGTCACGAGGCCCGCCTGATAAAGCAGGGCTTCCTTCTGTCCCAGATGCGCAGTCAGGAACTCCCGTGCCAACCTGGTGCTGTCCGCCGGGGCGCCGAGTGCTCCTCTGCTCTCGCCAACCGACAAATCCAATGTCAGTTCCAGATGGTAGCGGTCTGGAACGACCTTGAGCGACTGCGCTCCCTGTTGATAAAGAAAGCCCCCTGACGCTGGCCGTGTCACCGTCCAACCAGCCTGAAGCCAGGTGTTCGCCGCGGTCTCGGCCGCAGCTGCCTGGTTCGCAGGCTCAGCCAATGTCAGACTCGCCGCCCTGCCCACTTCCAGGGGAACAGGCTCGCCGACTAGCTCGAACCCATAGTGGCTACAGAGCGTCGCCAATTCCTGAACATCCTCCGGCCCGAGCTTGGTGACCACGTTCACTCTGGTACCGTCATAGAGCAGCCAAGCGAGGTAGAGGTCAACCAACAGGAAGCCGATGATCAGTATCGTCTTGGCTTTCGGCCAATCCATGTCAGTTCACTCCTTCACCTAAAGGTTGTTCATTCCGGGCGAATGACACCGGGATCGTTCGACAGACTGAAGGCGTGCACCAGCAGCTGCTCTCCGCTATTTAGCTCGATCACCCAAACTGGGAAAATATACATTGGGTCTGTATCGAACGGTTGCTCCGCGTCCAAGGCGGTGAAATCGAGTTGGTAATAGCCGAGGTAGATGTCCGCGACGCTCTTGTTGCCGAGCGCTTGGTCAGCTGTCTGCAACGCATCTTCAGGCGTGCGGAGTTCATAGGGGAAGTATCCCGCCTGCAACACCCGATAGGTCTTGCTGGCATAGCTCTTCACCCCGTCTGAGGCCACCTGCACGGATAGTGTCGCCGGCCTCGAGTCCACCAACGGATATCCCTGATAAACTTGCATGAAGCGGAATTCGTAACCTGAAGAGCCAATCTGCCGGATGCCGTCAGCCAGCACAGACTTCGGCCAGCCACCGTGCACGCCGATGAAGTTAAATGCCTGCTCGAACTTCTGCGTCAGGGTAACCAACTCAGCTCCGGGCTGCGACACCGTTTCGGTGTATTCCAATAGCCCGGTGTTGGATATCTTCAGCACCTGCTGATTGGCGGTGATAAAGCTCTCGATCACCTCGCCATCTGCAAACACTTCCGTCTTGGGCATGCGTGGGGTGATGCTGAAGAACTTGCGGACAATGCCGGATTTATCGGCAGCCCGGTAGGGCGGCGCCACCATCAGCTCCGGCAGAGCGGTTAACCGCCTTGGCACGTAGAGGCCTGCGTGCGAAAGCGCAGATACACCCTCCGGCACCTGCACGCTGCGCAGACGCTGGCTGGAGGAATAGGTGAGCTGGGTCAAGTCGGCCAAAGTCACTATGTTCTGCTCAGTACTCCAGTTCCACCGCCAAACCTGGTTTGTCTGCAAGTTACGAAAGTAGATCGCGTTGTCATGCAACGGAATCAGCACCCGATCGAAGAAAAACGGTTCAGTCTTGAAGCGATGAAAGCTGGATTTATTGGCGGCCAACCACCAGTAGTTCAACTCAACCTGGCCGGTATAGCGCAGTTCCAGACTGTTGCCAGCGGCCTGTTGCCAGGCGGAAGCGTTGCTGGCGATTGGGTCGCCCGGTGTTCCGGCCACCTTGGATAGGGCCTCTTTGACTGCCTCCCAGATTGCGCCATACTGACTGTCTGAGAGACGTAGCTGGTAATGGTTATTGCCTGAGTGAGCGTAGATGTGCAAGGGTCTGTAGAGATCCAGGTAGGACTTGAACTCCGTTTCTCCCGGAGGCAGAGTTCCTGCGGGAGAGACGATTGCCAGGGACGCCTGGGCCCCATCCTGCATCCAAAACATTCTGGTCAGCTGAAAGCTGAGCAGAATGAGCAGCAGCAAGACGCCCGTCTTCACTTTCTCCCGCATCGAGGTTAGGCCTCCTTGGTCATGGCAATTGGCAAGGTAAAGGTGACCCTGGTGCCTTTGCCGACTTCACTGTCAATCCAGATGCGCCCCTGATGCGCTTCTACGGATTGCTGGGCGATGGACAACCCCAGTCCGGTGCCGCCCAGTTGCCGCGAGCGGGCTTTGTCCACTCGGTAGAAGCGCTCGAAGATGCGCGGCAGGTCCTCCTTCGGGATTCCAGTACCATTATCTTGGACGATAACCGCAACTTCTTGTTCCAGCACCTGCAACGAGATATCGATGACGCCGCCGAACTGCGTATACTTGACTGCATTGCTGACGATATTGACCAAAACCTGCTCAATTTGGTCCCGATTGATCGCCACCGGAGGCACTTCTTCGGGCAGATTGGTGGTCAGGCGCTGGCCATTGTGCTGAGCATTGACCAGCATACGATCCGCCACTTCAACTACCAGCTCGTCCAGGTAGGCAGTCTGTAGCTTCAGTTTTTCCTGTTGATGTTCCAAGGTAGTGAGCATCAGCAAATCCTTCACCAGTCGGTTCATGCGATCTGCTTCTTCGTGTACAGTGGTCAGGAAGCTGCCGGCCAACGTACGATCTTCAAGAGCGCCGTCCAACAAGGTTTCCACATAGCTGATGATTGTGGTCAGGGGAGTCTTCAGCTCATGCGAGACATTGGCGACAAAGTCGCGGCGCATCTGATCCAGGCGACTCTGTTCGGTCATGTCCTGCAGCACCAGCACGACGCCGCTCAACTGCTGACCGGAGCTGCTGAACGGAGCCAAATAGGCCTGGAGCACCAACTGCCCCAGCTGTAGTTCGCGCACGCAAGGGGCGGAACTGATCACCTCTGCAGCCCGGCCGAGTCCCAGCTTGCCTAGAACATCTGCGAGCGAGAACTGCTCGCCAAGCTCCAAGAGCTCAACGGCCTTCGGGTTGATATGTATCAACCGCTCATTCCGGTCCAGGGCCACAACGCCGTTGGACATGTACCCAAGCACAGCCTCGAGCTTGCTCTTTTCGTTGGCCATGCCGTGTAAGCTCTCTCTCAACTCGCCGGAAAGATAATTGAACACCTCGGCCAAGCGGCCAACCTCGTCCCGCGAGCGCACCCTGACACTGATGTCAAAGTTGCCGGTCGCCAGTTGCTCGGCTTGCGAGGTAATCTCCAGAATGGGTTGGGTAATCGTGCGCGCCGAAGCTAAGCCGAGGATGGTGACCACGATGATGGCCAGCAGGGTAGCGGTAAGCAGCATGCTGCGGATCCGGGCCAGAGTCTCGTTGACGCCAGTCAAGGGCTTCATCAAGAAAATGGCGCCGATCGTCTGGCCTTCCACTTCGCCGCTGGCGCTGATGGCCATGGTCAGGTACTCCATATCGTGTTGTTGCTGTTTGACAGTGTCAACAAAGGGGCCGCCGTCTGGGTTGGTCACCAGTTGACTGACCGGCCAGTTGACCAAAAGGTTGTCTCCAGGCTCAATGCCGATCTCAGGACCGTATACAGCAATCGCCTGCATCCACTGATCAAGCAGGACCAGGTCCGACTCTCCGTCTTCCACAAAGCCGAGCACGGCCGCTGCCCCAATCAGGTCATCTTCGTTGAGCAGTTGTTGATCTCGGAGCAAGCTGCCCCGCATCTCCAGATCCTTGCTCTCATTGTCGATGTAGTAGGCACGCAACTGATCCAGAAGATAAACGCTGACCAGGATCATGGCCAGCACGATTAACAGGACCTGGATGGCGACGATGCGCCACTGTATGCTGCGCATGCCCTACATCTCCCGCGAGTAGTAGCCTACCCCACGCTTCATCAGGATGTAGTCGGGTTGACTGGGGTCATCCTCCACCTTCTCGCGCAACCGCCGCACGGTCACGTCCACTGTGCGCACGTGGCCAAAGTAATCGTAGCCCCAGACCTCTTTCAGCAGATGCTCGCGATCAAACACTTTCCCCGGGCTGAGCAAAAGGTATTTCAACAGTTCGAACTCTCGCACCGTCAGGTCGATCACTTCGCCCCGCTTGGTCACTTCATATTTGGTCAGGTTGATTTCCAGCTCTCCTAAGCGAAGGCTGGCCGGGGCAAGCGAGTCAGTGGACAGCGTGTTGGCTCGCCTGAGCGCGGCCTTCACGCGGGCTACCAGTTCGCGGGGGCTGAACGGCTTGGTGATGTAATCATCTGCTCCCAGCTCCAACCCATGGATCTTGTCCGTCTCCGTCTCTTTGGCCGTGACCATCAAGATCGGAACACTCATGGAACTGCGCAGGTGCTTGCAGACTTCAAACCCATTCAGCTTGGGCAGCATGATGTCCAGCAGCACCAAATCGGGCCGCTGCCGCACAGCTTTGTCCAGGGCCTCACGCCCATCAAACGCCAGCTCCACGCAGTAGCCCTCTTTTTCGAGGTTATACTTGACGATATCGGCGATTGGCTTTTCGTCTTCGACTACCAAAATCAGTTGCGGCACCGCCCTGTCCCCCTTTGCAGACCGAGACCAGGCCAACCCGATCCGGTTCTCCCACTATTCACAATGATTCTCTATCTATTTTCCTATTTCCTGCCGGTAATGCTTGGTTACTGTACTCCCCGCCGCCAATGCCCGCGGGTAATTCCCTCTGGAAATAGGCGACTGAGCTGTTCACGCGCTTCCTCTGTGGAGCCCTGCTGCCAGACCGACCGATAGCAAGCCAAAATCTGTGTGGCACGATGCGCCGGCTCCAGCTCCAGGTCAATCATCAGTTCGCTGACCCCTGAGCGCAGCAATTCGGGCAACTGATCTATCAAAGAGAGCACCTGGCTATTATACAAGTGACTGCGACAGGTCGCGTCGCCAATCAGTGGGAATCGGTAGCCCTTACGGTCGACCAGCAGCTCCCGCTGCCCGAAGCAACCGTGCCCGTCTGCCTGGCAGCGCTGGTTCGCTCCCAGCAGGCACTGCTCGTGTACCATCAACAACTGCCGCGCATGAATCTTCAGAGCAAGTTTTTGCCCCTGTGCGCGGAGCAAAGCCAGTGCCTCGGCCCGATTTAGCTCCGGAGACAAGTACGCGCTCTCTGCGTCCTGCACCGCTGTCAGGAAAAGCTCGTTCATGGCGTTCATACCGGGGCCGAGGACAAAGGGCAGCCCCAGGCTTCTGGCCAGGGAGACTCCGCCCCAATTGGACACATATAGTCCAGCCGCCTCTGCTTGGGACAAGGCCTCCTGCCAGCGCGGCTCTGCGTCAGGATGGATGATGCGAGGTAGACGCAAGTAGCAGGTGGCGCCCACCTGCTCCGACTCCCGCTTGGCGGAACAGTAGTCCCCAACCGCCTCAGCCGGGTCGGCAAAGAGATGGCGTGCCGCTCCGTAGTAGACCCGCTCTGGGCTCAGGCAGAGTGCTTCCGCCAATGAATCGTGGTCTGCCACAGCCACGGCCAGCCTGGCCTTCTTGCCCGGCAAACGTGGCGCTGGCGGCAGCTCCACCGCTGCCGGTAGTTGCTCCGGCTGTCCCCACAGCAACTCCGCCAACTCATCCAGAGCCCGACGCCGGCAAAGATTGATCTCGCTCACCGGAAGAGACAAGCCAGCTACGAGATCAGCCTGCAGGTCCCCGGAAGTGAAGCCGCTGTCTCCGGTCTTGTCCAACTGACGCCTGAGTAGGCCCAGGTCAATCGCCCGATTGATGGCGGCCTCAGGCAAACGATCGCCACTCACTTGCACCGAATGGCCGTGGGCACTGGCGGTCACCTGTAGAGGCATTTCGGCGCTTACCCGCACCCGCCAGTCGACTTGCACGGGCTCGGGCACAAAGCGGCTGACCAGGTCTGCCGCCCACTGCTCTTGCTTCGTGCTCTGCAACCGATAGAGCAACTGCCCTGGCTTGAGCTGCAGGCCGGCCAAAGCGGACGGGGCGCCATCGCTCTGGACTCGGAGTTCATCACCCGAGCCGGTACGCAAGATGTCTCCGGACTGCAGGTCATGCCAGATCTCCAGCCTTCCGTTCGTCTGCACCTTCCCCACGGCCAAACCGAGATTGCCGGGAGTATCCGTAGTCAGCAAGTCTCGGCCCGGTTTTCCCAGGAAATATCCGCTAGTGAAGCCCCGGTTGAACGCCTGCAGCAGCTCGTTTTGCACATCGCCCCAGTCTGGAATCGGACGGCCGGCCAGCCAGCAGTCAATCGCTCGCCGATAGCTGCCGACCACGGCGGCCACGTAAGCCGGCCGCTTCAGCCTCCCTTCAATTTTCAGTGCGTCCAGGCCAAGCCCAAGCAGCTGCGGCAACTCGGAATAGAGGCAAAGGTCTTTCGGGCTCTGCAGATAACCGGACTGCCCCTCAGCCAACCGGTAGGGCAAACGGCAAATCTGTGCACATTGCCCCCGATTGCCGCTGCGTCCGCCAGTCAGGCTGGAAAGCAAGCATTGACCAGAGTAGGCAATACAAAGCGCGCCGTGCAGAAAAGCCTCCAGCCCCAGATTGCTCTGCTGGCGTATCTTCCGAATCTCAGGTAGTGCCAGTTCCCGCGCCAGCACTACTCGGCTGATCCCAAGCGCCTCCATCGCCTGCACTCCGGCAAGATTGTGGATGGTCAGCTGCGTGCTGGCGTGCAGTTCAAGTTGTGGCGTAGTCTCTCTGGCCAGCGCAATCAGGCCCGGGTCCTGTACAATGGCAGCGTCCACCCCAAGGTTATGGATCTCCCGCAGGAAGGCTGCCGCCGCCGGCAGTTCGGCGGATTTCAGCAGCGTGTTCACAGTCACGTAAACTTTAGCTCCCACCCGATGGGCTAGTCGCACGGCCTCGCGCAGATCCGAGGCATCGAAGTTTTGAGCCGACTGCCTGGCATTGAACTGTTTGCCACCCAAGTAGACAGCATCGGCTCCAGCCGCCAATGCCGCCTTCAATGCATCCATTGACCCGGCGGGAGCCATCAATTCCGGCCGCTTAATCATCACTTGTCACCATGTTTGCGGCGATAAACAGTCAGCCGGTTGCCGTTGGTAACACTTACTTCTAGTTCGGCTCGATCGACCATCATGCCAAGCATGTTCATGCTGGTGCCAGCATGGCTCTCACCCAGCAACACTCCGTAGTAAGTCTCCAGTTCATCCCGCCGACCCGAGTTGAGCTGCGCCAGCAGGTCTTGTTGCTCAGCTTGATTGTGTCGCGCTCCGTCATCCTGCACGACAATCCTAGTCTCGTCAGGTAGGTCGGCTATTTCCGCCGATATTCTGCCAGCACCACGCCTAGCAGCCTGCTGCAGCATTTCGTCCAGAATTCGCTGCACTTTTTCCATATCCTGAATCAGAATAACCACTCCTTAATCATGACGTCGGCCAAAACCATTGGCCAAAGCGACGATAATCATGGCCACCACACCGCCCGAGAAACCGTTGTTATAGAGGTTGAGCCCACCATGTAGCCAGCCGACATGCATCACCATGGACAGGTGCAAGTATCCGGCAACTAAGCCCAACAAAGGGCCATAGGTGCTGCTGATGGGCGCGATGCCAGTCACGAACAGCGCAGCCAACATGGGGCCCGGTTCGGTTGCCCGCCAGATTTTGAGCAGCGTGGCTAAGTAGACTCCCACCATCGGGGGGATGATGTTCCGCGGATGCTTGCCGAAAGCCGCAAACCCCAGCATGGTAAACAGCGCGCCCAGTGTGGGACCGTTCAGCCTGCCACCCACCAGTAGAATATAGCAGAACCCGATTAGGCTGACCAGCGACATGTTCATCAGCGTAGCTGGAAGCCCTTCCAAGGCCACAAAGTCCGTCACCAGAGCACCGGGGTGCCGCACCAGCTGCCCCAGGCGGCGCCAGGCAGTCGGTTCCAGCACGACGGCAACCAGGAGGAAGCTGGCGAAATACAGGCCGAAGACGATCGCCAGAGGCAGGTGATGCTCTTCTGTCCAAATCAATGGCTGTGTTCCAGCTACCCCATATGCACGCAGTTGGGCGGTGAGCAAGGTGCCGATGAACCCGGCAGTGAAGCCCACATTGTACAGCAGGAGACCTTGGTGCAGATGGATCAAGTGTTTTGCGAGTGCCGGTACGGCCAACCCGGCCAGGATCCCAGCCAGGACCCCAAGCGGTAGCCCCCAGCCGTAGCCGAACGCAAACTGGCTGACCACGGGGGATAGAGACGTCCCGAAGAGCGCAATCAGTACGTACTGCTGAAAGCTTTCCCGGCGATAGCGCGCGAAGAGATACACCCCCAGGATGATCGGGGGAACATTTACTATGTTCTTCCCGAAGAAGGAGAACCCAACCATGGTGAAGACCGCGGCCATGGCAGGTCCGGTGATGGGAGTGCGCGTCCAACCCAACAACAGCACGCCAAGCGCACCAACCAGTGCCGCGTTGATCATCGATGCGCGCGGCCCCCCGGTACCCAAATAGTCATTGATCAGCACGTCCGGACTGACGATGATGCCGCGAAGCCCCGTGACAACCGGCACCTGATCGGTCCACAACACCCCGATGAGCAGCAGGACCGCCACACTGGCAAATAGCACCCACTTTGCCTGGTATTCCGCTTTGCCTAGGTCAGTAATTCTCAATCTCTACCACCGCCCAAACTTAGTATTGTCACCCCGGTGGCCATACACTTACCGCGGTTGCACGCAAATTGGGGCAGCGACCTGCCGTCGCTGCCCCGTTTGTCTCACTGGCTATTTGAAATAGTTCATCGGGTTCACCTGTGACCCGTTCTTGATCACTTCAAAGTGGACATGTGGCCCCGTAGCGTTGCCAGTCTGTCCAATTTTGGCGATTGTCTGTCCCTTGCTCACCTTCTGGCCCCTGGAAACGAGCAGCTTTGAGCAATGCGCATAGAGTGTATGGAAGCCGTTGCCGTGGTCAACTTGCACCACATAGCCGTAACTTGTCCTCCAACCGGAAAAGACCACTTTGCCGTCATCAGCAGCATAAATGGGTGTGCCCTGGGCTGCCCCGATGTCCACTGCCCGATGCACCTTTCCCCAGCGCCAGCCGTAACCGGAGGTCACCCGACCGTTGGTCGGCCAGATGAAGTTCCCTGTTCCCTGCACCTGCGCCTGCTTTGTGCCTCGCTTGACGACCGCTTCCACCGGATCTGAGACCCGCTTGGTACTAATTATCTGCTTATCTACTACTTGATCGTTCACGGTGGTGACGACAGCGGTAACCTCTTTCACCCCGTTCTTGCCCGGGGTCACCGTCTTCGTCTGCCAGTTCCACATGGAGCTATCGTTGACATAACGAGTGGTGTACGGGATCGACTCTTTCGCAACCACTTCGGCAGTCTCCTGCACGTGTACGAACGGCTCGGAAACCGTGAGGTTCAACGCCTGCCCAATCTGCAGGCGAGTCGGCTTGATCCCGGGGTTAGCTGCCGTCAGGGTGCTCACCGATACCCCGCGAGAGACAGCTATGCCTGATAGCGTGTCGCCCCGGGAGACGACGTACCTGGTTTGGCTGCTCTTGCCCTCAAGCAAAATGCTCTTGGCAGTATCCGCGTCCACCAAACGATCCACGGTAACAGCCTTGGCAATGACCTCTACCTTCTCGGCCAGACTGACCGACAATTGCTTAAAGGATGCATACTGTTTGGCCAACCGCTCGCCGACGCTCTCCTGAATCTCTGCCAGCAACGCCTCGGCAGTGGCACTATCCTTCAAGGCCACCACTTCTTGCCCGTCGACGATGATCACAGCAGCCTGCGTGCCCCAATTCAGGCGGTCATTCAAAATGAGTTGCAGATCGTTCAAATCCTGAGCCGGCACGCCGAAGCTGCGAGCTACTTGCACGTCATTGAGCATGGATAGTTCGGAGCCATAGGTCTCCTTATTGATGGCATCCATCTCTGACACATAGCGAATCACCGCTTGCTTGTCATTCACCGCGCCCAAGAACTCGCCGTCAATTAGAATCTGATACTGGTTCGTCAGTTGCATCGCGATGGATAGACAGACAAGAGAGAGCATCCCAGGAATAACCCCGGGCTTGTCGGCAATCTGCTGTAGCCTCTTCTGAGCAGGAGACTTGCTCCAGCCAGCGATGATGTTCTTGCCCAATTTGGGCAACTCGAGTAGTTGTTCCTTCCACGGAGGAGTCACGGAACACATCACCTCCAGTCGATTGTAACCAGTTCGTAACTTTCGTCACGTGGTTAGCAGAATCCTGCTACTTATGACCAGTCCTATCACATTTTATTCTCTATAGACGAAATATGCGACTACAGCGCGTCCTCTGACCAAAATGGGCGGATTTCTCACTTGCGCGAACTCGCTCGCAAACCATGGGCCATTAGGGCGCTGTGGGCAGTAACTCATGAGTGAATCTTTGAAAGGTATGATAGCCAGTGGAAATGCAAAAAGCCCTGCAATTGCTGCAGGGCCTGAAAATCTGGAGCGGGTGAAGGGAATCGAACCCTCGTAGCCAGCTTGGGAAGCTAGTGCTCTGCCATTGAGCTACACCCGCAAACTTCGACGAAGTTGTGGAGCCGGTGATGGGATTTGAACCCGCGACCTGCTGATTACGAATCAGCTGCTCTGCCACTGAGCTACACCGGCACACGCTTACGCATAGAAAATTGTATCACTTTGCGTGCGAAATGGCAACTGGTAGCTGCCTCCTCGCCATCCTCAGACGTAATAGAACAGCCAGCCGTGCGGCTGGCTGAAATCAACAATGGCGGTGCCGAAGGGAATCGAACCCTCGATCTCCGGCGTGACAGGCCGGCATGTTAACCGCTACACCACGGCACCAGATGGTGACCCCAGCGGGATTCGAACCCGCGTCGTCAGCGTGAAAGGCTGATGTGTTAACCGCTTCACTATGGGGCCACGAAGGGACTCACAGTATCTAACTTTACACGATGATTGACTCGCTGTCAACGCAGAAGCCCGTGGCAAATAATGTGCCTCAGCTAGCCGCCCACTTCCTCGTTGTTCAGATCAGCGTATCGCTGCATATGGCGCAGGAAGGCCATTTTGACCGTCCCGACCGGGCCATTGCGGTGTTTGCCGACAATCACTTCGATTACATTGCGGTTTTGAGACTCCTGGTCATAGTAATCCTCGCGATAAAGAAAGGCAACCAGATCTGCCGCCTGCTCAATTTCACCTGATTCACGCAGGTCAGATAGGCCAGGACGCTTGCCTTCGCGCTCTTCCGCCCGCCGGGACAGCTGTGCCAGTGCAATCAACGGGACATGCAATTCGCGCGCCAATGCCTTGAGCCCGCGGGTGATCTCGGCCACCTCCTGCTGACGGCTGTCGGTGCGAGCACCGTAGCGCATCAACTGCAAGTAGTCAACGATGATCAGACCGACATCCTTCTCCAGCTTCAGGCGCCGGGCCTTGGAGCGCATTTCCATCACGGAAATAGCCGGCGTGTCGTCCACATAGATAGGCGACTCAGAGAGGGCATCGCTGGCATCGCTGATCTTGGCCCAGTCAGATGCATCCAAAAAGCCTGTGCGCAGTTTCTGTCCGTCTACTCCTGCCTCCGAGCAAAGCATACGCATCGCCAACTGCTCCTTGCCCATTTCCAGACTGAAGAAGCCAACCGGGACGCGTTGCCTGATGGCGACGTTCTGGGCAAGGTTCAGAGCGAAGGCAGTCTTGCCCACACTCGGTCGAGCAGCTACAATGATCAAGTCGGAAGGTTGCAAGCCGGATGTTAACTGGTCCAACTGGCGATAGCCGGTCGGCAGGCCAGCAACAGTTCCCTTGTTCTTGACCATCTGAGCAATCTGCCGATAGACTTCTGCCACAATCTCAGGCATGGCTTCGAAGTCCCGCTTGGCACGACTCTGACTGAGACGGAAGATCAAGCGTTCGGCTTCTTCCAGCACACCTTCCACTTCTTCCTGCTGATAACAGGAGGCGGATATTTGGCTGGCAGCCCCGATTAGGTCCCGCAGAATCGCCTTATTCAACACGATTTGTGCATAGTTGCCGGCGGTGGAACTGGATGGCACCAGGCTGGCTAGCAGGGTGAGATAAGGAACACCGCCCACCTGCTCCAACACACCCTTTTGCGTCAAGACGTCACTCACCGTGATCAGATCGATCGGTTGGTTGCCAACATACAGCGCGATCATTGCCTCATAGATCTGGCGATGGGATTCCCGGTAGAAGTGCTGCGACTTGAGCAAGCCGGCTACCAGAGAAGCTGCCTCCTGATCGATCAGCATCGCGCCCAGAACCGACTGTTCTGCCTCCAGGCTATGCGGTGGCAGCTTGATGTCTTCCATTTGGTCCTCCTTCAGTGCTATGCCTCTTCTACAATCTGCACGGTGATCGTGGCCACGGTATCGTGGTATACCCGGATGGGCACCTGATAGCTGCCAAGGGCACGAATTGCGTCCTTGAGCTCAATCTTGCGCTTGTCGATGCTGATTCGTTCACGGCTCAATGCGTTGGCGATATCCTTGCCGGTGACGGATCCAAACAACTTGCCGCCTTCACCTGTCTTGGCCGCAATTCGAATCACTTTCCCCTCCAAAGACTTCTGCAGAGCCATGGCCGCTTGTTCCTCGCGCTGTTGGCGTTTCTTCTTCGCATCTTGTTCAATGCTCACTGCCTTCATCGCTTGTTCGGTCGCTTCCTTGGCCAGTTGGCGCGGGAAGAGGAAATTGCGCGCATATCCTTCGCTGCAAGTCACAACCTCGCCCTTTTTGCCCAGCCCTTTCACATCTCCCAGCAGAACCACTTTCATCGCGATCACACTCCTAATATTCCGGAACTCTTATTCTTGTTGGCGCTTGCGGGCGTAGAACCGATAGTCAAAGACGGCATCAAACAAGCCTACCAATAGCATTATTCGCAGGATGATGGGACTGGTGAAGAAGTAGAACCCCAACAGAACCCGCCAAAACAGGCCCACTTTCGCAAAGCGCAGGTAATAGAACAGCAGAGCGAACCCATAAAGAGAGGCCAGCATGGCGGCAATGCTCCAAAGGTTGCCCACCACAAAAGGCGCCACTTTCGGCAACAAGTAGTGTAGACCGGCCAGCACTGCGGCGAACAAGGCCAAGCCAACCGGAGCCTTGGTCTCCAACAAGTCCTCTGCTGGCTGCTTGACTGAGCTGAAGCGACTGCCGAAGAAAGCGGTCGCTGCTGTGCTGAGTAGCAGATACACAAATAACAAGTAGACCCATTCGTTCTGCAATGTCTCCAGCATCAGCTGCCCAAATTGCTGAAATTCACCGACTTGCGCGGATGTGTATATCTCTATTGCCTGCATTCGCTCGACTGTGACGGCCAGCGCCTGCTGCAACTGATTGCCGAGCAACCGGAGCAGCCCCTCACCACGCACCACTTGCAGCACATAGTTCATCACCAACGTCCAAACAAGACCGGTGACAGTCGTCTGCACGAGGCGTAGGCGAAACGGCACATGGGGAGGGATCATGGCTAAACCATAGCCTACCATCAAGCCTAGACCGACATAGACAAAGAGCATTTCATCTAATAGAAACCATGTTGCACCCAAGCTGACCAATCCAACAATCTGTGCTGCTCTTCTGCCCATTTGTCGCTCGGCCAGCAAAATCGGTAACCCGGAGATCAGTGCCAGCAGCGGTAATAGCCCTACGAATGCGCCCACACTGAGGCCCACCAGGTAGATACCGATGAACTTGCCCAAGCGGAGCACATTCTCCCTGTTAATGACGAACACTTTCATACGGACTTGCGGGCATCCAAGTGTTCGGCCAGAGCCGACAGGTCGCGATACCATTGCTCCAGTTCGTGTCCTTCATTCTGGGCTGCGACGGCCCTCCGCTGGACGACATCCTCCAGCTTGCTGTAGCTGACACCTAGGCGCTTGGCCAGAAGGTAGCTGGACATCATGATATTTGCCAGTGATTGCACGGCGATCTCATCTTTGGCCGTCAATAAGGCACGACAGACCTGACCGGCGTTCAACACCAGCTCAGTCTTCAGCCATTCCACTGCCTTGATATTACGGGCGATATCGAAATCCTGCTCCCTATACATCTCGCCACCCCCAGACTAGATCTTTCGGGAAAAAGCCGCCTGTTTCCTGCACATTTGCCCTCTGCCCACAAAACATTGCCCTGACACACCGGGGCCGAGTTGTAATCAGGGAGAGCAAAAAGGGAGCCCACCGGCTCCCTAATTCCCTACTCAGCGGTATATGGCAAAAGCGCGATATTGCGCGCCCGCTTGATCGCATGGGTAAGCATGCGTTGATGGCGAGCGCAATTGCCAGAAATGCGCCTCGGCAAAATCTTGCCCCGCTCGGTCAGATAACGGCCAAGCTTGTTGAACTCTTTGTAGTCGATATCGGTAACCTTATCTACGCAAAAGCTACATACTCTTTTGCGAGGTTTACGACCTCTGCGCCGCACGTTGTTCCCTCCCTATTTGGACTAAAAGGGCAAATCGTTGTCCTCATCATCGAGGCCGAGCCCTTTGCCGAAATTCTCAAAACCAGTATTCTGTTGCTGGGGTGGTGCTCCATCTCTAGGGGCATCCAGAAAGCGAACCTCATCTGCTACAACCTCTACACTCCTTCGCTTCTGGCCATCCTGCGTCTCATAGGGCCTTATCTCCAACCTGCCGACAACTGACACCAAGCGCCCTTTGTGCAGAAACTTGCCGCATGTTTCGGCCAGCTGTCTCCAACATGCCACATCGATGAAGTCTGCTGATCTCTCGCCTTGCTGATTCTTGTATGGCCTATCCACGGCTAATGTAAACCTGAGCTTGGCCACACCTGAAGACGTGTAGCTCATCTCCGGGTCGCGAGTTAGGCGCCCGATTAAGATGATCTTGTTCAGCATGTTATCACCCCTGAAATTCTTTTACTCTTCGTCTTTGCGAACGATCAGATAGCGAATGACATCTTCGCTGATCTTGAAGTTGCGCTCGAGTTCCTTGGCCACATCGGCCTCGGCTGTGAAGTTGACCAGGATGTAGATTCCTTCCCGATACTTCTTCACCTCGTATGCCAGACGGCGTTTGCCCCACTCGCTGATCTTGTCAACAGTACCACCGTTGTTCGGGATGATGCTAATAAAACGGGTAGCAACTTCCTGGGACTGTTCCTTATCAAACTCTGGGCGCAAAATGAACATCGTCTCATACTGGCGCATTACGACACCTCCTCCCCCCCGGACATCAGGCCCCATAAGCTAGTATGGAGCGGGTTTAATGGACTGAACAATTATAGCACAAGCCCAGTGTTCACGCAATGCAGTGGCTCTGGACTACTCACCGTCAGCTTGCGACTTAATGACGCGCTTAATACCTTTCTCCAGTTTGATGCGCGACAACATCAAACTATGTCCGCACTTCTGGCACTTGATCCGAAAATCAATGCCCGTGCGTTGAATTTCCCAAACGGATCCGCCGCAAGGATGCGGTTTCCTCAGTTCCACGACATCTCCTACAAAGAGCTTCATCGGCATGCTGGTTACTCCTTCTCCCTATAAGGCACACTCACGAAGTGCGGGTAATAGAGGGAAATCCCCTCTCGCTGGAAAGCCAGGCTGACGGCTTTGCGCATGGCCCGCTCCACGGCCCAGTGTTCCATGGGCAACGCCTTCGCCCAAAGGCGAAACACCATGCCGGATGCCCCCAAGTCGGTGATGCCGACCACCTGCGGCCCTTCCGCTATCTTGGTCGCTAGCTCACTCCCGACTTCCCGTATGGCCTGTTCCAGCACCGCCTGCACGCGCTCTACATCCTCGTCATAGGCCACGCCCACTTCCACCAACGCGGTGCGGTTATCCCGGCTATGATTGGTCACCTTGCCAATCTCTCCGTTGGGCAGGGTATGAATCACGCCACTGAAGTCTCGCAGCCTGGTCACACGCAGGCCGATTTCGTCAACGTACCCAGCCAGACCAGCGGTCTCAATGTAGTCACCCACAGAGAACTGGTCCTCGATCAGAATGAACGTGCCAGTCAAGACATCCCTGACCAGACTCTGTGCGCCGAAGCTGACAGCCAAGCCGACAATTCCAGCGCTAGCCAAGAGAGACTCGGTGCGGATACCCAGTTCAGACAGGACGGCGATGGCGCCAATGAAGTAGACGAGGTACCGCAGGAGGCTCTTGGCCAGTGCTTCCATCGTCTTCAGTTTGTTGGCTTTAGCAGATAACCGCTTGTAGTAAGGAACAAACAGGCTCCCGACCAGGCGTTGACCGAGGGTGATAGCAGCCTTGGACAGGATCAGGATGATCAGGAGTCGCCCGATCGTGGGCAAGAGACCGGCGAATCGCTCCAAGTTGATGCTTGTCCACAGTGATTCGGCCATCTACGTCCCCTCCCGCAGCCGATAAGATTTGGTCCCTTGCTGCGTCGTCAGGTAATAGATCTCGCGGTAATCCACGCCCCCCTCGCACAACAGTATCGTTGCCTGCTCGAGATCAGCCGCCGGCAGACAGAGAGTCAAGCCACAGCTAGCTGTTATCTCCCGTGGGGTGGGGATAATGTCAATCGCCAAGCCTGCTTGCAGCAAAATCTGTTCTCCGCGCAAGGCATGGTGAGTAGAGTCAAAAGCGATCAAGACTTGCATTCTGTCACCCTCAAATTCTCAGTATGCTTTCCCAGAACCATTGTACGGCCCGCCATGCCAAAGACGGTTCCAGCACTTGCGCCAGCTGTACTTGGCTGACCCAAAGAAAGAACGGCACTAATAGAGCCAGCACTGCTACGACCAGAATCAGGTTCTGTAGCATGCCCACCAGCAAGCCCGCCGGCGAAAGTGACTGGCGTTCCGACATAACCAAACGGAAACTGATACCGGTGACGACAGCAACGGCTGCCTTGCTCAGCAAGAGCAGCGTGATGAAGGCACAAATGTTTGCTAGCGCCAGAAAGAATCCACGCTCAACCACTTTGGTGAAGCCGACGAGGGTCTCCCCATCCGGAAGCAAGCCCCAGCCCTGAGCGATCAACCGCTTGAGTCCGATCGGCCAGAGTAGATCGTTCAACCAGATGTTGGCTGATTGTCGCCATGCGGTTTGCGTGGAGACAGCCGCCACCCAGGGAAACTGCAAAGTCACGCGTTCAGCCGCCAGAGCAAAGAGCCTCCCCCATACGTTCGCCAGATGCGGCGCATACAGTCCGGCCACAGCCAGCCCCAGGACAGTGCCGGCTAAGCTGACAAAGGCGCGGACGGAGCCTTTGACTGCACCTAGCCAGCCACCAAATAGGATAAAGGTTAGCACAACCAGATCTACTTGGTTCATCGGCGGCACCCCCTGGTGCCAGCTTATTCTCCCCGCAGGACAAACATTCTCCCGTCTGAGAGCTGCACCAACACGGCAGAGCCGGTGCCACTGACCGCCAATCGCACATTCAGCGGGTTCTTGTCATCATCGGCGCTGAGTGGGTAGGACCAGCGCACCTTCCCATCCGTACCCAGATTATGCACACCCCGATCGTTTGCCACAAAAACCGAGAGGGCGCTGGTGCCTCCGGTCAAGGTCGGTACCTCACCTTTCACCTGGTACTGCCAGAGAGTCGCCCCGTCAGCACTGAGGGAAGTGATCATGGATTGCTTCTGAAAGGAGAGTACGGAAACCTTCTGGCCTGAGTAGACGAGTTGATCGCCCTGGCCGACGAAGGCCAGATCATGTACAGTGCCCTGGGCGGTGCTCTGCCAGAGCAGTTGCCCCGCGCCTGAGTAGAAGAGAATCAGCTTATCAATAGCCACTGCCAGGCGATCTCCGAAGGCCTTCACCGCAATACCGGCTGGCGCTCCGGCAGGTAGGGCGCTAGTCCAGAGCACCTGTCCGTTGTCTGCGTAGCTGATCAAATGATGCTCAATCCCGCTCTGCACCACTTTGCTGACTACCAGGAAGATCTGGGTCCCGTTCTGATTTACCCGAGCAAAGAGCGGGGAAGCGTTCTCGATCACTGAACTGAACAGCAACTCTCCGGACGCAGAATAGTAGGAGAGCTTTGGCTGCAGGGTAGTGGCCTGATCGGAAGTGTTGGCGCAAACCAGGAACTGGCCAGTCTCGGCAACTGCTACCACTTGCGGCTTTCCGGCAAGATTGGCTGTGCGGCTCAGCCCGGCCGTGTCACTGATCAGATAGGCTTGTCCGCCCTGCTTGTCGGCCACTATTACCTGGCGCCCGTTTACATCCCAAATCGGCTGCCCGAGTCCGTACTCTCCAACCCAGTCGGTATTGCCGGACAGGTTGAAGCGATTGACGGTAACAGACTCGTCCTTCTGGCTGATACGCCAAAAGCCGGTGGAGTCACCGGTCAAGGCCAGAGTCTCGCCGACATTGACATAGGTCTTGGAAGAAACGATGGTCGGCTGGCGTTTGCTCGCCTGCAGTACAGGCTGCCCAGCAAAACCAAAAGGAAATAGAAAGAAACACCCGGCCGCGAGCAGCAGCAGGAGTGCGATACCCAAAGCGATGTAGATCTTCTTTCTGCCCGAGTCGGGCCGAACTTCATCTGTCTCCCACATAACCATTCCTCCCCATAATGCTATCCTAACCCAGGCTCAATGCACTGTCAAAGACCTTAACAAGCGACGTATCAAGCAGAAGAGATAGAAGCCAAGACAAACATAGCCCGTCAGCGGATAGAGCAACGCGACCAGGGAGGCAAAACGCAGTTGCGAGAGGGCAGCGGCAATCACCAGAGAAAGAACGAACAGCCCCTCTTCTCTTCCCGGCAGATGCTCATGCAAATAGACCTTGAGCCCCATGGCATCCGCTAGGGCGGTGGTGGCCAGAGCGATCCAGAGTGGAATCGCGTAGAGCCAAGGCAGGTTGGGCAGCAAGCGCTGGCAGACCACGAGCAGCGGCAAGTCCGCTCCCACGGCCCAACCTTGAAACTTGCTCAGCAGATGAAAGAGCAACAACAGCAACAACAGCAGCAATCCGGCTGCAACGCTCACTCCCTGATATGCCCCCCGCGGCGACTCGGCCTTGGCCGCGAGTGAAGGGATGACCACGAGCAAAATGGCGCTGTTCATGGCAACATAGAGTAACCCCGACCACACCCAGGAGCCGGAGGTTACGGGAGAAGTGGCCACTGCCCCCGTTTGCGGCAAAGAGCGCAGCAAGTAGAAGAGGAATAGGAACAGGAGGCAGGGCATGAGCAGTTCATTGGCCCGAGCCACGCCCCTAGTCTGCCTGCGCATCACTAAGTAGACCAGGAGTGCTGTCAGGATGCCGTACCATACTTTGGCGTGTCCAAACACACTTTGCAGCAGAGCTGCACTGCCGGAAAGCATCACAGTCAGGCCAATGAACAGAAACGCGGCGAACACATGCCGGAAGAGCCCGGCAGCAGTTTCTCCTCCTAGGATGGCCAGCAGCTTCGGATATCCATCTATCTGTCGCTGCAGACTGATTCTGGTCAACCAGAGCATCAGCAGGAGGAAACTGAATGCGCTGACGAATATTGCCAGCCACCCGGCATCCCCATGGCGTATAAAGAAGTGATTTATCTCCTGACCGGAGGCGAACCCCGCACCGATGACTGCACCAAGAACTGTCAGGGCAATGGACCGGGAACTGATTCGTTGCGGCACTGGCTGTCCCTCCCCTCCGCTTCATGTATATTGCGGTTTTGGGGGACATAGAATGGGCATAATTGGCATGACCACTGCGCATAATCTAGTGTAGGGCCAGCGTTGACGATTCCGCGGATGACTAGCTACGCGGCGGATGGAGCCCACCTGAGGCAGGAGGAATGCTATGAACCGCTCGGAGACCCTCCCGGACCGAAAGTTGGAAGAATACGTCTTGCATGTGGACGATCCCACTTGTGGCAGATCACTCGCCTTGTTGGTCAGACGGCTGATTTCGCGATTGCTCTCTGAGCAGCGGGAGGTAGTGCTGCTCTGCATCGGTACTGATCGTTGCACCGGGGACGCCCTGGGGCCCTTGATCGGCAGTCACCTGGCTGGACTTAGCCTCCGCACAGCGCACGTCTACGGAACTTTGGAGAAGCCGGTACATGCCACCAATCTGGAAGAGACGCTTGTGCGCATTCGAGACCGTCATCGAGATCCCTTGATTATCGCGATTGACGCCTGTCTGGGTAGGTTGGACAGCGTAGGCAACGTGATGATTGGAGCAGGGCCACTGAAGCCCGGCGCCGGGGTGAACAAACAACTTCCAGCGGTCGGCGATGTCTACATTACCGGCATTGTCAATGTTGGTGGCTTCATGGACTATTTTGTGTTGCAGAACACCAGGCTGTATCTGATCACGCGCCTGGCAAAGGTGATTGCCGACGGGCTTGCCTGCGGTCTCTCCAATTTGGCAGGCAACACCCCGGTGGAAGCTGTCTCAGCACTCTCTTGATTCAAAAATGCAAAACCCGCTGGTCAAGCCAGCGGGTTTTTTGCGGTTATCGGCGCGACCGACGCTCTACTTCCGCCATTACTTCCTCAGGCGTCATGCCTATGGCGTCAATCACAGAGGCCTTGGTCAATGCGGTTTCCACACCCATGAAGTTTGAGTCTCCACCAGTCACGATCACACAGTCAGCATCAGTCATCTGCTCCAGGGGCAGGATTTCATAGCCACTTTCACGTAACATGTCGCGGACCGGCCCCAGATATCCGTCGACGACGACTTTGCCCTTTGTCATCTTTGCCAGCCTCCTTCTACGGTTTCCCCTTATTCTTTGGCTAGCAGGGCGATGTTTATGCTCAATCAGCCACAGGTGCTCACTTGCCTCCAGCGCCGAAGATCATCATTCGGTGTGGGCGCAACTGAAAGACTTGGGGAGTGCGCCCAATCAGTTCGCCATCGGCTTGCACCAGTAGCGGATCTCTGGTGCTCACCTTGACGGTCCGCGAGCGATAATAGTGAATCGCTGGGTGTTGCAGGTGCTTGCCAGTGAAGACACTGGGGAAGGCTTTGAGCAGACCCGGCTTGGACAACTCGCCAAGTATGCAGACATCAAACAAACCATCGTCAATTCTGGCCTGAGGTGCGACCCACATCCCCCCGCCAAAGTACTGGGCGTTGGCCACTGCCACCAGCCAACCCTTGGCGCAGAAAGTTTGGTCATCCAGTTCCACCGTAACTTCTGTGGGTTTGAACTCAATGATCGTCTTGAGTAGCGCCGCAATGTAGGCCAGGCTACCGGGAAAGCGATCTTTCGCCCAGATATTCGCACAATTGGCAACCGCTGCGTCAAACCCAACCCCAGCCACATTGATGAAGTGGCGCCCATTTATCTGTCCGAGGTCCATCGGCTGTGCTTGGCCGCGAGCGATGATCTGACATGCACTACGCCAATCGTCCGGCTTCAGTCCAAAGGAGCGGATGAAGTCGTTGCCCGACCCAGCCGGCACCACACCCACGGTCACCGGGTGCTCCAAATTACCGTTTACTACCTCATGAAGGGTTCCATCGCCGCCGACGGCCAACAGACCAGTCGCACCTTGAGCCGAGGCTTCACTTGCTATGCGAGTGGCATCACCCTTCTTCTCGGTGAAGCGCACGTCGAAGGAGAGCCCTAATTCGCGCAAATAGCGATCAATCTCCGGCCACAGCCGTGCGCACTTACCCTTGCCTGCGACAGGGTTAACTATAGCAACTATCTTATCTAGAGACACGTCACGTCCTCCAATCGACCCGAACTTCACCGCCTGGAACGGGGAAGGACACCGAAATCACTGCCTTGCACCCTGCTGTTCAGCCTGCCTGACAGCAGCTATCTCTTCTTCGCTCAGAACCATCGAGGGTTGCCCCTGCTTGATCTCCTTGGAATAAACCCGGGCTTCCTCGCGGCCAAAGATGCTGGTCAGAATGAAACCATTCATGCCGCCGTCCAACAGTGCAATACTGAAGCTCATCTCACCGCCAACACCGGGGAAGGCATTGTAGCGCACGAATCCTATCCTCTGGACGGCAGTGCCAAGGTCGCGACGCAAGTCTTCCAGCTTGCCGAGCAGTTCCGCCCGCTCCTTTTCCCCTTTGGCTGAGGCGGCCAAGAATTCCGCAATCATGTCCTCCAAGCTCTCCCCACTCCTGGTGCGCAGGAGGCTGGCCAGGCGTCGACCCTGACTTCTGGAACGAATGGCAACGATCAGCAGCAGAAGCAAGGTCAGGGCTTGTAGGGAAAGCAGAATCGCCACAAGCACAGTCATGTTGTCGCTGACATATGTCAGAATTGGCGTGATATCCACTGGAATCCTCCTCGTATTGCTGCAAAAAGCTGCCTTGATCTCCGTATAAGAATGTACCAGTTGGTCACACAATCAGCAATACCACAACCTGGAAATAAGCCCTTTGCGGACGATGTGTTCCCCCGAACACCCCATAGACTTCCACAAGCTCATATCTGATGCTGTCGTCTCTCCCCGCGGGTGGAGCTCAGCCGGCACTGACGCCGGGATATTTGGCAGGAACAAGATGCAGACTATCCACGGAAGCTTGCACGCGGGGGGATGCGAATGTCTAGCTCAGAGCTAGTATACCTTTTTGCCTTCGGCATGTACGTGGTGCTGTTCATTCTTTTCTTACGTTTCTTTGTCTGGAAAACCTACTCCGAAGGACACTATTGGCACAAACGTCCACCGCTTTCACTGGAAAAGGTGAAAAGCTTGGCCAATCGCAAACAGACCGACTTACCCTTCTTCTCCATCTTGGTGCCGGCCCGCAACGAAGCCGACGTAATTGAAAAAACCATGCGCCACATGGCTGAACTGCATTATGATCCTCAGCGCTACGAGATCATCGTAGTCACGGACGTCAAGGAAAGTCAGCAGAACAACCAGAGTTGCGATGATCACGTGCTTGATACCATGCAATTTCTTGACTATGCCACGTCCGGGGACTGGGGAGGGCAAGTCAAAGCGCACGTCCAATCGCTCAGCATCGGATTGTTGTCAGACCTTTGCTTGGGACAATACCGCAAGAATGCGCTGGAGACGGAACCATGGCTGCTGCCGCCGGCAATAGTGCAAGGGCCGTTCTGGCAATCCCGCGCGCTGCTCTACGATTTGGCCAGCAACATGCTGCAGAGAAACGGTCGCATCAGTTTGAACCGCATCTATCGCCTTTTCCGTCGCTGCTACCCCGATCTACGTGACGAACAGATTGAGCATCTCTATCCCAATTATCTCTGCTTGGCAGTTCCGATCATTCAGTTGTACGCGCGTTGGACGGGCGATGATCATGGGACCCTAATGGCGAATGTGATTCAATATACTGTCAGAGCCAATCATCGCATTACCCAGGAAATAGTCTCCGGTTTGGCGACAATGGTTGGTCGGCAGGTACAGCACGAGCTTGCCCGCCGACAGGCAGATGGTAGCCTCAAGCCGTATCTGCAAAAGATCTACCACTTCTGCTTTCCGACCACACAGACGATCGTCGACCAGGTTAAGCGCGAGTGGCAAGACAAAAAGAACTATCCGCGCCTACAGCATATACAGGTACCTGACGATTTCGATGGCAATTATCGTGGTGCCTGTCTGGGACATGTTGTGCCCTCCACCAAGGGAAGGGCCCTAAACTACGCCCTGCCCATCGCCGTGGATGAGCAAACCCTGATGTGTGGCTTCTACGATGCAGAGAGCAGACCCGATCGCGACGTACTACTCTATGTCGCCTACAAGCGATTGACGGAAGACAAACCGGTTCGCATTTTTCAGGGTCCGGTTTTCCAAGTCCGTAACTTCTATGACATGGGCCCTTTCAGCAAAATAGCCTCGCTTTACCAAGCACTGTCTCACGACTGGTACTTGCCGGTTGTCTTCAGGCGCTTGCCCTTCGTCGGCGGCACCAATCTGTTCATCGAACGGCAGCTGCTGGAGGAGCTAGGGGGCTATGATGCCGGGTCGTTGACAGAAGATCTGGAGCTCGGCACCCGCGCCTACCTCAGGACAGGGGCTTGGCCAGAGTATCTACCCTATCCGAGCAGCGAGCAGACGCCAACCGCCTTTCGAGCCTTCTATCGACAGAGGCTACGCTGGGGCACCGGTCATCTGCAGGTAATGGACAAGATTGCTCAGGATACCAGCTACCCGGCAAACCGCAAACGCCCACTGATGAAGGAGCTAATGATTAAAGGCCCTGTGGAGTGGAGTTTCTACCAGTTTGCCACCCTGGTTCCACCGGTAATCTTGATCATGTGGCTGTTTGGCAAGGTGGACCCCAACGTATTACCCGAGACTGTGCGCTATGTCCTCAACGCACTCAGCCTGGTCTACATCAGTTTCACCTTCTATGCGTTCTTTCGCTACCGCAGGCACGTGGACAATACGTCCCGCCCGTTACACTGGCCCGGGCGTTGCGCAGTAGTCGCGCAACTGCTGTTTCTTCCCCTGGCTGCGTTCTTCTTCCCAGTGCCATTCACCAGCGCCTTAATCCTCAGGCAACTGAAGAGGCAACCAACCACTTGGACAAAGACGCCCAGAAGCAAAGAGTGAGCCTGATGGAACTGCCAAGAAACACAGAATGAGCGGTGCTACCGCTCATTCTTTCTCTTTCCGTTAATGGATGGCTTGGACAGATCAGAGTCACGCATTTCTCGCAGTCTCCGCTGTATCTGGTCTGGCAAACTATCCTCCAGCCAGCTTTTCTGCCACCCGGTGGGGTTGTTGGACAGCCGAGACATCTCCCGCTCGGCCTGCTTGACGCGTATCATCAGGTCTCGAGCACTCAACCGTAGCGCTCCCCGGGTCAGTGCAATGTTCTGTTCAGCCCAGTCCGAAGTGCAAACTACAGATTCGTAACCGTGAGATTGCAGTTCAGCAACGGAGCGTTCAATGAAGCTATCCGCTGTCTGTCCCTCCTGTGTGTAAACAACACGCAAGCAATCGGCTCGAACCTCGGAACTCCCTCGCCCTCCGACCACTAAATGTGCATCAAAGACCAACCAGCACTCCGTCCCCCAGTAAGCAAAGCAACTGCAGAGATGGGTGATCAGTTGCTCCCGTAGTGGGTCGAGATCATTTCCGGAATCCAGGAAACGGGCTTCCTGCCACTGCCGAATGATATTGTAACCGTCAACTAGCGTTATCTGGCCGTTCATCGCTGCTCATGCTCTGCAGATAGGTGACCAGAGCCTCTCCGCCTACTGACTGCAGATCAAGCAATTGAACGATCTCCTCGCCAAGCAGGAACACCTGTTTTACAAAACCATTCTCGCTGGTTTGCACCAGCTTGGGGAGCTGATAAAAGGCATCATCTTTGACATCCCGGATCTCCTCTACCACGCCAGCGTAATAGCCGACTCTTCTGCCGGCAACGTGCGATAGGACCAGATTTCGCTTGCCCCCTGTGTCAGGCACGTTCAGAAAATGGAACAGATCGACCACTGGATAGTAATCCTCTGGACCTGCTGAGTCGGCTACCGCCTCGGGGTTGAGCGCGATTCCTTTGACCCCTGCCGGCGCATCAGCAACGGCCTGCACTTCAGGCGTCCTCAGAATGCGTTCAATCAGTTCGATATCGATGCCGGTCAAGAGATCACCCATGTGCAAAATGCCAATTCTCTCGATCCTCGCCTGGGAGAGTTGCTCGACATCTTCGATTTGTTGCCTAGCAGGTATCTGACAGTGGTTGAGTACCTCTTCCACCTTAAGCAGCATCACCACTTGCTCTCCCATGCGTTTGATGCCGCGGTAGAATGCCTCATTGCGCACCGTCTCTACGTTCGGCATAGGCTCCATCTCATCCAGAGAGAAGCTGAGGATCTCGTTGATGTCCTTCACTGCTAGCCCACAAACCCGCTGCCCCTCGCTGATCACGACCATCTGCCAGACATCGACCATAGGCTGCTCATCACTCTGCTCTAACAGCAAAGGGAGGTTGATCACGGGGATGATCAACTCCCGGTAACGGCATACGCCCATCATCGATTCTGGCAATTGAGGCAACGGCATCACCTCGGGCAGGGGTAAAATCTCCTGCACAGACTTGATACCTAAGCCATACATGCCCGCTGTCAGCAAACAGACCAGTTCGGACTGGTCATACGCCCCGATTTTTTCTGCCCCCGGCAAATTGAGCAAGAGTTCAGTCTCCATCAGTCAACCCCTCCCCCTGCTTGCACGAGCGAGAGCAGCTCCGCTACCCGCAGTACAATTACTCTGGATTGCTTGATCTCTGTCGTACCCAGCACGAAGCGCTCCGGTAGATCGTCATTAGCGCGTCCACCCTGTCCCATCTTTTCGCCAGCGCCAAGTACTTCCTTCACCCCATCTACCATCAGCCCGTAGTTACGGCCTGCGGATTGGATCACCACAATACTGCGCACCTCTTGATCCTCAGGTAGACGGAGCAGGCTGCGCAGGTTCAGCACAGGGATGATCTGCCCACGAAAATCAATCAGCCCACGCAGATACGATGTTGCGCGTGGCAGATTGCGTATGGGAACCGCAGGAAGAATCTCCTGCACCAAAGTCACATCCAGCCCAAAAAGACGCCCGGCCAAGGAGAATATAATCAGTTGTCCTGCAAGCTCATTCGACACTGAACGACAACTCCTCTCTTCTCTGGGAGTGATCATGAATTTCGGCATAGCCCGCTCATAATCCTCTTTGAACGCTTGACGATCGCATAAAAAGGCCAGATGGCGCGCCTTTGACAGACAAAGGGGCAACGCCGTTGTGAGCGGCATTGCCCCTTCAGTCCTTCTACTGATCAGCAAGATTCGACAACCAAGGATAATCTCGACCCAGACAACCGGGCGATAGCTTGCTGGGTCGGTGTCCCCTTCAGTGTTAAGCATCAGCACCACCGAAGAGCCTACTGACACAACTCCCGCAGAGTGCTCGGATCGACATTGGCGCCGCTGACGACACAGACCACATGCTTTGCTCGATCGGGCAAGTGACGAGAGAGTAGCCCAGCAATGGGCACAGCGCCTGCCGTCTCGATCAACATCTTTGCTTCTCTCAAGACGATCTTTTGCGCCTCCGAAATCTGCTCATCACTGACACACCACATCTTGGGGCGGTAACGTTGCGCGATTTCGAAGTTCAAATCGCCGGGAGTGCGCACCGCCACCCCATCAGCGATTGTCTGCATGTCTTTCGTGGTTGTCAGTCTGCCAGCCTGCAATGAAGCCGTCATGCCAGCGGCTCCCCACGGCTCCACGCCCACCACCTCTAAGCCAGAGCCTAGCTGCGCTTTGGCCAACAGCAAGCCCGCCAACATTCCACCTCCGCCAACCGGAACAAAGACCGTATCTGCCTGGGGAAGATCCATCAGGATCTCATCCAAAATGGTACCCTGACCCTCAATGATCGCCGCATGATTGAAGCTGGGCACGTAGGTGTAACCTGCTCTTGACGCTAACTCCAAAGCATATTCCTGAGCATCGTCATAGCACGTTCCGTGTAGGACCAACTCCGCACCATAGAGCTTGGCTTTGTCTTGTTTGGCCAACGGGGCTGATGTGGGCATGACCACGATGCATCTGATCCCTCGGAGCTTACCACTCAGGGACATGCCCAAACCGTGATTGCCGCTGGATGCTGTGATTACCCCCCGGCGGGCCTCTGCCTCGTCCAGTGTGAGCATGTAATTCATTGCCCCGCGAAACTTGAAAGACCCACTCCGCTGCAAACCCTCGAGCTTCAGATATACACTGCGACCGGTCATCTCAGACAAGGACTCGATCTCAACCAACGGAGTCCTGATGATCCAAGGCTTCAGTCGTTCCACACATACTTTCAACTCAAATGCCATCTCAAATCGCCTCGCTATATCGTTCTCGTCTCCGCGATAGCTGTATGTCATTTCCACGCAACAGGCGCGCTCTCCTGCCAGTTTCGCGCCAGAAGGTGGCAGCGTGCGCCAGAAACACATCACTTATCGCCAGCCCATCCGTCTATTTTGTCTTTGCAGCTTGCAGTTAATGCGGGCGAGTGACTCTGTGGAGGCTCCAAATGAATGGGGGCGCCTTGACCGAACGCGTGGATGTGTGCAGCGAACAGCCATCACGCGGCGGCAGGTGCAGTATTATGTAAATGGGCGAAAATGCACAAACTCATTCCTAGTGAGGTTAAGCCAGTTGAGATGGTGCCGGTTCAGACGACCCAAAACAGGTGATGGGATCAGCAACGATCCCCGGCAAGACTTGGTGCCGCTCTTCATGTTGAGCTCACGCGCCTCCTGATCCAGGGAATGAGGCGCTCTTTCATGCCCCTTTCGTCCTCTACCTTGCTCGGGAGGTGTGCCAATGCCTGATCTGAGTTTGCATGCAAAGATGATTTGCCTGAACGATGATGCTCTGCGGCAGATCTTTCAGAACGAGCTACCCGCTGATCTGGCCGAGGCGCTGGCCTCACTGCCAGAGCAGGAGCAGGTGCGTGTCGCTCTGGTTTTGCCGCCGGCAAGCCTAGCGCTCGTGCTGGAGGAAATGGAACATGCAGACGCCGCGCTGATCCTGCGGCAACTGCCACTGATGACAGCAGTGATGGCTGTGGAGGAAATGTCCAGCGACGACGCTGCTGACCTATTGGCCGACTTGCCGAGCGATTTTCGAGAGCAACTGTTAGATCAGTTGCCGGAGCCAACCCAGTTGCGCCAACTGCTCTCGTATGACGAGAGCTCATCGGGTGGTATCATGGCCACCGAGTTCCTGGCCGTGCGACCGAGTTGGTCCAGTGATCAGGCGCTGGCGTTTGTCAGGCGTGAGGCAAGAGAGGCGGATACAGCCTACTATGTCTATGTTACAGATAGAGCGAAACGGTTGCAGGGAGTGCTATCCTTACGTGAACTAGTTCTGGCCCCGCCAGACAGTCCCATCTCGCAAATCATGCACGAAGAACCGATTGTAGTTAGTCCTGAAGATGATCAAGAGAAGGTCGCGGCACTGTTCCGTCACTATCACTTCCTGGCACTGCCGGTAGTGAATGATGCCGGGATCCTGCAGGGTGTGATCACCAGCGACGACATCCTGGAAGTCGTAGATGAAGAGGCAACCGAGGACATCCACCGCATGGCGGCTCTCTCGCCCAGCGAAGAGCCGTATCTGCAGTCCTCGACCCTGAGGCTGGCTAGTCAGCGGCTCACTTGGCTACTGGTCTTGATGATCTCAGCCACTTTCACCGGTCAGATCATTCGCCAATTTGAGACCACCCTCTCGCAGGTGGTGGCGCTCGCCGTGTTCATCCCGATGTTGATGGATACTGGGGGGAATGCCGGGTCTCAGTCTGCCACCCTGGTAATCCGCGGGCTGGCACTGGGTGAGATTCGTCTCAAGGATTGGATCAGAGTGATGGGGCAGGAGCTGCGGGTCAGTGCCTTGGTCGGCGTTGGCTTAGCCCTGGTTAACTTCGGACGCATCCTGCTAATCGAACGTTATCCGGTAGAGATTGCAGCCGTGGTCAGTGCTACTTTGTTGATTACCGTAATCATCGCTAAGCTGACGGGCGGACTATTGCCGCTGATAGCCAAGTTTCTGCGAGCGGATCCCGCGATCATGGCCGGGCCATTGATCACCACCATTGTTGACGCACTCGCACTCTTGACCTATTTCTCATTGGCCAGCGCCCTCCTCGCAGGAGTGAGCTAGCAGATCCATCCCCGATCATCCAAAGACAAACAGCAGAAACCCCGAGCGCATTGCTCGGGGCTTCTGTAAAGGTATTCTGGCAGCGACCTACTCTCCCAGGGCGAACCCAAGTACCATCGGCGCTGGAGGGCTTAACTTCCGTGTTCGAGATGGGAACGGGTGGGACCCCTCCGCCATTGCCACCAGAATGCTAGAGGCAAGAAATCGGATGTCAGAGGTCAGACGAGGGAGTGGTCCTTCTGACCTCCGACCTCGGACTTCTGTTATCCAGTTTCGCACCTTCAAAACTGTACAGTGAAAGAACATCCGAAGGATGTTCGGGCTTCAATGCAAGCGGTGTTTGCGTAGCAAACATCGGTTTGTACCTTATTCCGACATCCTGGAATGCAGACTTCATCTTCGAAATTCCTGTGCGCGTGATGAAT
>JAEZJZ010000034.1 GCA_023436245.1 Bacillota bacterium
GGACAGGACTGTGGTCAAGGCTGCCGTCAACGTGGTCTTACCATGGTCGATATGACCGATGGTACCTACGTTTACATGCGGTTTCGTGCGCTCGTACTTCTTCTTTGCCATTCCTAATTACCCTCCTCCTGACGGACATAGCCTATCCGCTATCCATAATATTACCAACCTAACCCGCCGGAAGTCAACACAGCAACACGAAAGTGTTGCGGGGTCGATGAAAGCGATGGTTGCGCAGCAACTCCCTGCACAAAAAAACCCTGGCACGAATGCCAAGGTTGTCTTACAAGATGGAGCTGACGATCGGGATTGAACCGATGACCTCATCCTTACCAAGGATGTGCTCTACCGACTGAGCTACGTCAGCATGTTGGTAGCGGGGACAGGATTTGAACCTGTGACCTCCGGGTTATGAGCCCGACGAGCTACCAGACTGCTCTACCCCGCAACGTGATGCAATTGTGCAACGATGGAATATTGGTAGCGGGGACAGGATTTGAACCTGTGACCTCCGGGTTATGAGCCCGACGAGCTACCAGACTGCTCTACCCCGCAACAGAACACTTTCAGCAATACTACGTATTGCTTTGGAGCGGGTGATGGGAATCGAACCCACGTAGCCAGCTTGGAAGGCTGGTGCTCTACCATTGAGCTACACCCGCAAGAAGTCAATGGTGGAGGGGACTGGATTCGAACCAGTGAAGGCGATGCCAGCAGATTTACAGTCTGCCCCCTTTGGCCAGCTCGGGAACCCCTCCGAGATCCTTCGCGACACTCCGCAACGCTAGGTTGTTCGGGCGTGTTGTTTGGACGCATTATTGATTATAAGCCCTGCGTCGCTCGGCGTCAAGAGCATGAGGGGCAACCCGACCATCCATTTAATGGAGCAACGAGATCTGTACGCAGTCACCTATCCTAACTGTCGTTGCTGTTTCGGTCTTCTAAATAGCGCTCCACCTTGCGCTTGACTCGCTGCAGCGCATTGTCGATGGACTTGACGTGCCTATCCAGGTCCCCAGCAATCTCTTGATATGACTTGCCATCCAGATAGGACATGAGCACCTTCCACTCCAAATCGCTGAGCAACTCACCCATGCAGAGCTCAATGTCCCTGAACTCTTCCTGGTTGATCATCAGCTCCTCTGGATCTGTGACCTTGTTCCCGGAGAGAACATCCAGCAGGGTTCTATCTGACTCCTCATCGTAGATAGGTTTGTTCAGAGAGACGTAGGAGTTCAAGGGAATGTGCTTCTGCCTGGTAGCAGTCTTGATGGCAGTGATGATCTGCCTGGTTATGCAGAGCTCCGCAAAAGCGCGAAAGGACGAGAGCTTGTCTGAGCGAAAATCACGAATGGCTTTGTACAGGCCAATCATGCCCTCTTGAATGATGTCCTCCCGGTCAGCCCCAATTAAGAAGTATGACTTGGCCTTAGCCCGAACGAAAGCTTTGTACTTGTTAATCAAGTACTCCAACGCGTAGGTGCTACCCTGCTTGGCACTTTCCACAATGTCCTCTTCCGCCATGGTGTCAATACCGGGAAAGAACTCAGGTTGGGCATGGATGTCCACTAATAATCGCCTCCAAGCATGGATAACCCCGTTATGCAGTGCTACATGTCCTATTATAGAATAACCGTTTTTGCAGAGCAAGACAATGCGAGGTTACATAATGCCAGAAGCGTGGATTATTCTAGCCCTTGCCTCTGCCTGACGACCTCATATAGCAGCAACCCGGCAGATACGCTGACATTCAGGGAGTTGACTTGTCCAAGTAAAGGAAAGCGCACCAACTGATCGCATTTGCTCTTCAGCAAGCGGCTGATCCCCTTATCCTCACCACCCAAGACCAGCACCAGCGGGCCGGTAAGGCGACTCTGGAACGCGGTTCTCTCGGCCGCAGCATCGGCGCCGATCACGAAGGCGCCGGACTCTTTCAGCTCACGGCATGTGTCCACCAGGTTAGTCACACGAATAATCGGCAGATGAGCCAATGCTCCAGCAGATGCCCTAGCCACCGCTGCCGTTGCACCCACCGCGCGATGCCTGGGCACAATCACTCCGTGCGCCCCGGCTGCCTCCGCCGTGCGAATCACTGAACCAAGGTTATGTGGATCCTCCACTCCATCCAGCATCACCAGCAGCAAATCGCGCCCTGACTGCGCAGCCTTGGCAAAGGCGTCAGATAACGAAGCATAGCTCACAGCTGCCATCTCGGCAATAACCCCCTGATGGCGGCCTTCTGTTTGACTGATCCGATCAAGCTGTACGCGATCCACCCATTGTAGGTTGATTTTGCGCTCCTTGCAGATGGCCACGATCTTGTCGATGGGCCCGCCCTTCACGCCTTTGGCTATCAAGACCTTGTTGACGGCCAGACCGGCATGCAGTGCTTCTGCGACTGGGTTTCTTCCTTCAAGCTGCTCCACTTGCATTACCTCCCCAGCAACTCAGCGAACTGCTGAGTTGCGATCTCCATAAAGTGATTCTTGCTCGTCTATTGGCGAACGGGTGGCTCGCCGCAGCTCATGGCGCCTTCCTGGCAACCACTGCCGTTCAAGCAGCCGGGGCCGGCTCCCTGAAAGAGCGCAGGAGCGACCGCGCGCGCCAGGTCGAGCATTTGCCACGCCAGTTCGCGAATCTCCCATTGGGCGCGGTTGCAGCAGCGCAAGCTGAAGAAATTGTGCAGGCTGCGGGCGTTCATGGTCACGACCAAATTCGTCTGGCAGGCGTTTGGTAAAATGTAGCGGGCATCTTCTGCCGGGACGCTGGCCAATAGCCGTTGATAGGCCTGCTCCACTGTCTGCATTGCCTGCCGAAAGACGTCGAGTGCTTCCGGGTCGGCGGCAATGGTGGGCGGCACGACCACCGGCACAGTGGACATCGCCACATAGCGTTGCGACTGCTGGGAATAGGATGCGATGCGGTGGCGCACTAGCTGGTGCGACAGGCTGCGACTGACGCCGGAAACACCAAACGTGAAGCTGGCGTGCTCAAAGGGCGAAAAGTGGCGCTGCTCCACCAGCTTGGCCAAGAGACTCTTGGCCCGTTTCTCGGTCAGCCCTACCAGCAAGTCGTCCACTTGATCGGGCGAGTAACAGAGACGTGCGGCTGCAGCCACTGTCTGTTCAGGGTCAGGAGTGTATCTGATCAGGCTTACTTTCATTCTTCTCCCTCCAGGCTATGTTAATTCGATTGACCACTCTGCCAGAGTTGCTCCAAAACAAACTCGAGGCGTTCAGCCTGGTCGCTCAAATGCAGGTAACCAATCACCGCCTCAATGGCTGTGCTGAACCGGTAATCTGCCAGCGTGGCGCTCTTTGGCACGCGAATCGGTCTGGTATTCTTGGCCCGCCGGAAGATGTCTTGTTCCTCATCAGTGAGTAGCGGTAACAGCGCCCGGGCTGCTGCCGCCTGCGCAGTGGCCTGCACGTGGTTCACGGTCAAGCGGTGCAGATCGACGATCTTCCCGGGGTAGCTCCGCACAGCACGGGTACGCACGTCTAGCTCAAGTGTGGCGTCACCCACAAATGCCAACACCAGCGGGGACAAGCCGCGAATGGCCTGCCTATTCTGCTCGCTAGCCTCAAACATGCATCACGCCTACCGGCCTGATACCGGCATCCCCCAGCTGCGCCACGGCAATAGCGGCCACGCCCTCGCCATTACCGACAAAGCCCATGCCTTCGTTAGTCTTGGCCTTGATGCTGACCGCCCCTAGTGGAAGCTGTAATACTGATGCTAAATTCTGCCGCATAAGGGGGATATGGGGCGCCAGCTTAGGACGTTCCATAATCAGGCTTACGTCCACGTTGATCACGCGCAGATTCTGGCCGTCGAGCAGCCGCTGCACTTGCTGCAACAACTGCAGACTGGAGATCCCGAGGTAGCGATCATCGCTGTCAGGGAAGTGCCAACCAATGTCCCCCAACGCTGCGGCCCCCAACAGGGCGTCAATCACGGCATGCACCAGCACATCAGCATCCGAATGGCCTGCCAGGCCAAAGTCGTGCGGTATTTCTACCCCACCCAGGATCAGTTTGCGGTCAACCTGCAAACGATGAGAATCATAGCCAACTCCAACTGACAACTGCCATCACCTCATGCGCAAGAATAGCTCAGCCAGCGGCAAGTCCTCTGGCGTTGTAACCTTGATGTTACGGTAATCCCCTAGTACGGCGGCCACTTTGTGGCCACAGGCAGTGACCAGCGCGGCATCGTCAGTAGCCTGAAGGCCCTGCTCTCTGGCCTGCGCATGGGCGCCCTCTATCCAATCCCGTCGGAAAACTTGCGGAGTCTGGGCCAGGAAGAGCTCGCTGCGATCAGGGGTATCCACTTCCACTCCGCAGCGAACGCGCTTCACGGTATCCTTCACTGAAACCGCTAGCAGAGCTGCACCCGTCTTGTGGGCGGCCTCAACCACGGAGCAGAGACTCGCTTGGCTCAGGCAAGGACGCGCGCCATCGTGAATCGCTACTAAGTCACATTCAGGCGGCAGACTGGCCAACCCCAGACGAACTGACTCCTGACGAGTGGCGCCGCCAGCAATGATGGCGACTACTTTGTCGATGCCGCTGGCCGCCACTATGCGTCGCATGTCGGCCACCTCTTCGGCGGCGACGACCAGGACAATTGCTGCAACGGAACTCTCCCGCACAAACGGCGCCAACGTGTGGACAATCAATGGCCGATCAAGGAGTGGCACCTTGATCTTGTTCGCGACGCCTTGCATCCTGCTGCTTCTACCGGCAGCGACAATCAGGGCTGCTAGCAACAGTCGGTCACCCCTTCTGGTCCCCATATCTAGTATTCACAAATCAAAGCGCTCCGTGTGGAATCCTGAGCCGCCCATGAACACGAGCTTTGACAAAATTGACTGGCTAAAAACAAGTCCCCGGTCACCCGGGGACTTGTTCCGATCAGCTAGCGAACGCGGGCAAAGATCATCCGTCCAGCAGATGTCTGCAGGACGCTGGTGACGATAACCGGCAAGCTCTCGCCAATATGACGGCGACCGTTATCCACCACGATCATCGTACCATCATCCAGGTAGGCTACGCCCTGGTTGAACTCCTTACCCTCTTTCATCACCGACACAACCATCTCTTCTCCTGGCAGCACCACTGGTTTCACGGCGTTGGCCAGTTCGTTCACATTCAGCACAGGGACCCCATGCAGTTCACAGACTTTGTTCAGGTTGTAGTCTGTGGTCAGAATCTTGGCGTTGATGGTCTGAGCCAGCTTAATCAGCTTGCTGTCGACCTCCAGCACGTCTTCAAAATCGCGATCTAGGATTTGCACGTTCAGACCAAGCTCCTTCTGGATCTGGTTCAACACATCTAGCCCACGCCGACCGCGATTGCGCCGATTAGCGTCGGCAGAATCAGCGATATGCCTGAGTTCCTCCAGCACAAAATTAGGTACGACCAGTACCCCTTCCAGAAAACCCGCCCGCGCCACATCAGCGATACGCCCATCGATGATCACACTCGTGTCCAGCAGCTTGTAGACATCCTTCTTGGCTGACTTTGACGACCGACTGGGAAAGGAAAGAATGGCCCCCAGTTCCTCGCGCTTCTTGATGGCAACGCTCAAGCCCAGGTATCCGAACAACACATTGGACACGATGGGGAGATAGGGACCGATGATCGGAATCCCCATCAAGGCAAAGCCCAGCAGGTTGGCGATAATCAGGCCGACAATCAAGCCAACCGTGCCGATTACGATGTCCTGAGTAGGCACACGCTGCACATGGGTTTCCATCAGGGTGGACAACTGTCCGGCCCGGGTAATCACACCTGGGGAAATAAGAAAAAATATGAGTCCAAGGAGAGCCGCGCCCAGGAGGTTGATTGCCAGGGTCAAGGGAGTTGTCCAAGCAATGTTGATATACTCTTCCGCCAAGGGCAAAAAACGAGCTGTCAGCTGAAATCCCAGCATTGTGCCCAAAATGGCGATGAGAATGCGGGTAACACGCACTAGCATCTTTCTCACCTCCTCTCACTACAGGTTACATCTGCTTCTACGTATGCACCGCGAGAGTGGTTCCCGCTCGCGCGGATTCTACAGAAAAACGAGGGGCGTATAAACGTCCCTCGCTAGCTCTCCAGAAGCTGTTCGATCAGACGCGTAGCCGATTCTTCCTCCATCTGTTTGACGAGGATCAACTCGCTGATCAGTATCTGTCTGGCCGTATCCAGCATCTTACGTTCTCCAGTGGAAAGGCCCTTTTCTTGATCCCGCTTCATTAGGTTTCTGACCACTTCAGCTACTGCCGCCACATCGCCGCTGCGCATCTTCTCTAAGTTAGCTCGGTACCTTTGATTCCAGTTGGCCGGCATGATGGTCCTATCCTGGCGGAGAACCTCCAGCACATGTTCAATCTCATCGTCATTCACAACCTCGCGAATGCCGATACTGTTAGCATTGTCGAGAGGAATCATCACCCGCATGTCACCAAGCGGCAGTTTCATGATGTAATACTTCTGCCTCGCACCCAGGATTTCCTTCTCTTCAATGGCTTCTATTATACCGGCACCATGCATCGGGTAGACCACGCGATCACCTAGCTTAAACACCGCTGGCCACACCTCCTCTTCTACAGGTTACCATTTAACCGGGAGGCGTGTCAAGAAAACAGCATTTTATCACACGGTACAATCAGTTGTCAAACAGTAGTGTTGAATAGTGCGATTCGCAAGCGCGAGCACCAAAGCCATCGTCACCAGAGCAACTTGCGTCTCGACTGCTGAAAATTGACAATGCCCAAAAACACTCAGTATAATGGGACTAGTGATCTGGCACCCGAGAATCTGCCATGTGCGTCTGGTCTCAGTCCAACTGGCTTCAGGCGAAAGTCGGTCTTGCGTGATGTGGATTGCGACTTGGCGCCCTAGCGATCGATTCCTAGGCAAAGAGGTGGTAACCCTTTGAAAGACGGCAATTGCGATCTGTTTCAGCAGGCGGTGGGAGATTACCTGATTCGCCACAGAAGCGTCATGGATGTACTCTCCAAATTGCAGGAAGCTAATGCCCGGGTCAATCGAGCGGTGGCCAAGGCTGTAACCAACTGCGGCTGCGTCACCGTGCACGCCAGCAAGTTGCCCGTGAGTGACCAAATGTCATTGGAACAGTATCGAGAACAGGCACAGAGTCATCTGCAAGGCGAACTCTGCGAACACTGTCGGGAGGTACTGGAGAGCGAAGTTGGTTCCACCCTGTTCTACCTGACCGCCCTGTGTGAAGTGATGGGCTTGGAACTGTCTCAGGTGTTGGAGAAGGAAAAGAAGCGCATCAACGCTTTGGGAGTGTTCAATCTATCTTAACGCAAAAGGGCGTCACAAGCGTGACGCCCTTCCCTTTTCTAAAGATGTCGGTCAACCAAGACCTGTTCCTGCAGTCGACGCAACCCTTCCCGCACAGCTCGCGCCCGCACCTCGCCAATTCCTTCAACGTCGTCCAACTCCTCGATGGTTGCCTTCAGCATTCCCTGTAGACTGCCGAAGACCTTGACCAGGTTCTCCACCACCGAACCGGGCAAACGGGGAATCTTGCTGAGAATGCGATACCCTCCCGGTGAAACAGGCTGTTCAAGAGCATTCAGATTGGCGCCATAGCCCATTACCCGGCAGAAGGAGATCGGCTCCAGCAGTTCGTCGGCCGAGAAGCGCGAAAGCTGTTCCCAAATCTCGTCCGGATGTCTGGTCTCCCCGGGAGCAGCGTAGTCTTTCACCACCGCGGCTGATTCGTGCTCGACGTTGCCAACCAACTCAACCAACTGCATATTCACCAGTCGGCCTTCAGAACCCAGTTCCACGATGTAGCGCTTGATCTCTGCCACAATGCGGGAGACCATCTCAAAGCGCTGCATCACTGTGCTGACATCGTAGATGGTCACCTGATCCTCAAATTCCAGAGCACTGAGGTTGATCAGCGCCTGGTCCAACACGGCTTTATACTTCTCCAGAGTCTGAATAGCCTGGTTCGCTTTGGAGAGAATCACGTTCAGATCGCGCAGAATATACTTCTGCGAGCCGCGATAGAGGCTGATGATCGTCCGCCGTTGGGAGATGGCGATCACCGTCTCATTGGTCAAGCGAGCCACTCGTTCAGCCGTGCGGTGACGAATACCCGTCTCAGTTGAAGGAACGCTGGTATCCGGAACAAGTTGGGCATTGGCGCAGAGAATCTTCCGAGCGTCTGAACTGAGGATGATGGCCCCATCCATCTTGGCTAGCTCATACAGGGCAGCCGGCGTCAGATCGCAGTTCAGACGAAATCCTCCGTCCACCAACTCCATCACGTGCGGAGAGTCAGACATGACAATGATCGCTCCTGTCCGGGCACGCAACACATTATCCAGGCCTTCTCTCAGTTGTGTTCCTGGAGCAATGGTGCGCAGAGCAGACAGCAGTTTTTCTTCCCGGTCGTCTGCCATACTAACCCTCCTCATCATCCAGTCTGATTGGCTTGGATTACCTACTCTTACTATATCATGCCTCTTAGCTCAGTCAAAAGCCTTTTCCAATGCCTCTGCCAGGGAAGAAACCCCCACCAACTCAATGGCTCGAGGCCCCTTTTCCGCCGGGAGGTTGTTCTTGGGCAGAAACACGCGCTGAAAACCCAACTTGAGGGCCTCATTGATCCGGCTTTCCGCACGGCTGACAGCTCTCACCTCTCCCGCCAACCCCACTTCTCCCAGAACTAGATCCAAAGGTCCGATGGGACGATCGCGAAAGCTGGAGGCAATAGCCAGGGCGATGCCCAGGTCCGCAGCCGGCTCAGGAATGCGCACGCCCCCGACCGCATTGACGTAAGTGTCCTGAAACTGCAGTTGCAGCCCCATGCGCTTCTCCAGCACTGCCAAAATCATCGCCACTCGATTGTTGTCCAGGCCAGAGGTCATTCGCCTAGGCGTGGCCAAGCTGGTCGGCGCCAAGAGGGCTTGGACTTCCACCAGGATGGGGCGAGTACCCTCCATTGCCGAAACAACCACTGAACCAGCCACTCCCCTTGGGCGTTCACCCAAGAAGAGCTGCGACGGATTGGCTACTTCCCGGAGCCCTTGCTCGCCCATCTGGAATACTCCAATCTCATTGGTCGAGCCAAATCGATTCTTCACTGCCCGCAAGATACGAAAGGATTGATGGCGCTCTCCCTCAAAGTGGAGCACGACGTCCACCATGTGTTCCAACACTTTTGGTCCTGCAATCGCACTTGGACCATGTCATCATCCTCACCGCAACCGAAAAAGCCCGCCTGCCTCTTCCACCAATGCAGCCGCCATCATCCAATCCAGAGCGGCCGTCACTTGCCCCGGCAGAACATCCAGCCTGTCCCGGGAAACAACCGCACCTCTCGCCCTCCAAAGCGCAAAATAGACAGCCTGCACAGCGCCTGCCAAGCCTTCCGGCAGGTTCAATCCGCCCCAGGGCTCGCTCTTCTGCTGACGAACTAGCCCCATCAAGTCCAGTGCAGCGTCTTGATCCCTGACGCACAACCCATTCACCAACTCGGCCTGCCAGGGAGCGATCTCCTGGCTGACTGCCTGCCAGGTGCGAGACCCGATGCGGTCCACCAACTGCAGGGAAATGACTAGATGCGCGTCAACTGCCAGCAGCATCGCGGCTTCAGGGCGGTGGTCCACCAGCAGATACCCGTCGAGATGCCGCCAACCGGCAGCGGCTTTGACCGTAGAGACCTGATCAAAGGGATGAAGTAGGAGGGCAATATACCACTCTTCCGGGAACAGCAGCAGGTCTGCGAATCCCGGCCAAGGGGTAGACGGAATGTTCTTCTGCAGCAGCTTCTGCCAGACGGCAAAGACGGCCTGCCATCTGCTCATCTCAGTAGGCGTCAATAGCTTCTTATGTTGTAGTCTTAACAGCAGCTTCTGGGACTTGGCTGCTGGGGTGAGGAGCTGGGCGTATGGCCTCTCGGGATTCCCTTGCATTTTTTGCCTCCTTCGGGTTTCCTGCCGGTTTGCCGCAAAGCGTTACAGCTCTCGCCACAACGCCAACGCCGTTCCGGCATATAGCCCAGTTTTCCTGATGCAGTTACCCGCACAGGGGGCCGATTGACCCATCCTTGGTCACGTGACCAACCAAAAAGAGTGCCGTTCCAGATTCCTTGGCATAACGGATCAGCCTACTGGCGCATTCCCTAATCTGGCTGACTGTGCCCGGGGCAGAAGTGAGTGTCATGTCGTTAACAGTCTGAATGGAGTCGACGATGGCTACCCGAGGCTTGACACTGGCCAAGTAGTCGACAATGGTAACCACATCGGTCTCGGCCGCCAGGAACAGTGGCCCCGCCCCAACCTGCAGGCGATCTGCCCGCATCTTGGTCTGCTCAACCGACTCTTCTCCAGAGACGTACAACACCGAGACGTCGCGGGCAGCCAGTTTTCCCGCCAACTGCATGAGCAATGTCGACTTGCCTATCCCTGGATCGCCACCCACGAGCACGGCTTCTCCAGTGACGATACCTGACCCAAGCACCCGATCCAGCTCGGCGATGTCAGTAGGTAATCGGCCAATCTTGCTGCTTTGTACGTCCTGCAGGCGCACAGGTGTATTCTGTCCTGTCGCAATGGACTTCACTGGACGCTGCATCGTTTCTTCCTGCAGCGAACCCCAGGCATCACACTCCGGACAACGCCCCAGCCACTTCGGCGCTTCGTAGCCGCATGCTTGGCATACAAACTTGCTCTTGGTTTTGATTTTGACTCACCTCCTTGCCCTTAATTATACCATTATTTGCAGACGGAAGACGGCCCCCGAAGTCGCTGCCAACAGCGCCTAGGAGAGTAAACGGCAAGAAGCGCAGCACGCCGGCTGCGCTTCTCTTCTGTTTTGGCTATTCCTTGGCAAAAGTCAGCTTCTTGTCCACGGCGTCGATCAGCACACTGTCCCCCGTCTTGAAAGATCCGTCCAGCATCTTCTCGGACAACTCGTCTTCAATGCGGCGCTGGATAGCACGACGTAGCGGACGGGCACCGAAAGTCGGGTCATACCCCTCTTCAGCCAAGAGATCCTTAGCGGCATCAGTCAGGGTTGTCTTCAGCCCGTAGTCCTCTAGCCGCTTGGACAGCTGGCTGGCCATCAAGTCCACAATCTGGCGAATCTCGCCTTTAGTGAGCTGATGGAAGACGATAATCTCGTCAATACGATTCAGAAACTCAGGCCGGAAGCTGCGCTTCAACTCGTCCGTCACGCGCTTCTTCATCAGTTCGTACTCGTCCAGACTGGCCTCTTTATCGTCGCTCACACCAAAACCAATGCCGCTCCCTCTACGAATAGTCTCGGCGCCCACATTGGAGGTCATGATCAAGACCGCGTTGCGGAAGTCAACTGTCCGCCCCTTGCCGTCTGTCAGCCGCCCATCCTCCAGCACTTGGAGCAGAACATTGAACACCTCGGGGTGAGCCTTTTCCACCTCGTCCAGGAGAACCACAGAATACGGTTTGCGGCGCACAGCCTCTGTCAGTTGCCCACCCTCATCGTAGCCGACGTAACCGGGAGGAGCCCCCACCAGGCGGGATACCGCGTGCCTCTCCATGTATTCGGACATGTCGATACGCACCATCGCATCTTCATCCGCGAACAAAGCTTCCGCCAGGGCGCGCCCCAACTCCGTCTTGCCGACACCAGTGGGGCCGAGGAAGATGAACGAGCCAATCGGTCGCTTTGGATCCTTAAGGCCTGCTCTCGCCCGACGCACTGCCCGGGAGACTGCCTTCACTGCTTCTTCCTGGCCAATCACCCTCTGATGCAAGATCTCTTCCAGGTGAAGTAGGCGGTCAGCCTCTTCTTCAGCCAGCTTCTTCACCGGAACTCCGGTCCAGCTGGAGACGATATAGGCAATATCGTCTTCGCCGACTGCCGCTTCCGCAGTGATGCGCTGTTTCTCCCATTCCTCACGCTTGCGATCGAGCTCGCCTTGCAGGTCGCGCTCTTCATCGCGCAGACTGGCGGCCTTCTCAAAGTCTTCTGAACGCTTGGCGGCTTCCTTCTGTTGCCGGACCAGAGCCAGGCGCTCCTCCAGTTCGTTCAGGTTGGGCGGCGCAGTGTGGGACTGCAAGCGGACGCGGCTGGAGGCTTCATCGATCAAGTCTATAGCCTTATCCGGGAGGAAGCGATCGCTGATATAGCGGTCGGATAGCCTGACGGCAGCTTCCAGAGCGGCGTCGGTGATTTTTACGCGATGGTGGGCCTCATACCGATCCCTGAGCCCTTTCAGGATCTCCAGCGCTTCCTCAGCCGTCGGCTCCGCCACCATTACCGGCTGGAAGCGGCGCTCAAGGGCCGGATCCTTCTCCACATGCTTGCGGAACTCGTCCAGGGTGGTAGCGCCTATGCACTGCAACTCACCTCTGGCCAGGGCAGGCTTCAGGATGTTGGAGGCGTCGATTGCTCCCTCCGCACCGCCGGCTCCAATCAAAGTGTGCAACTCGTCGATGAAGATGATTACATTGCCAGCCTGCTGAATCTCGTCGATCACCTTTTTCAGGCGTTCCTCAAACTCCCCGCGATACTTGGTTCCGGCCACAACCGAGGCCAGGTCCAACGTCATTACGCGCTTCTGGCGCAGAGTGTCCGGCACCTGCCCGGAATAGATGCGTTGAGCTAAACCTTCGGCAATTGCGGTCTTACCGACTCCCGGTTCGCCGATCAGGATTGGATTGTTCTTCGTGCGGCGGCTGAGAATCTGGACGACGCGTTCAATCTCTTTGCTGCGCCCAATCACTGGATCAAGCTTGCCTTGTTCAGCCATTGCGGTTAGGTCTCGACCAAAGGAATCAAGGGTCGGGGTGTTTGCATTGCGCTTCTGCTGCTTGCTGCCCATACCGCCCTGGGAGTTGCCTGCAGGACCGGCGGCTCCGCTACTGCTCAGTGTCTCGCGCACTTTCTCCAGGTTCACCCCCATGCTCTCCATCACCTTGGCGGCTACGCCAGTGCCTTCTCGTAGCAGCCCCAAGAGCAGATGCTCAGTGTCAATGGCGGGGAGGCCATGAACTCGAGCCTCGTAGAGAGCGATCTCCAGCACCTTCTTCACTCGAGCAGAGTAGCCCTTAACCTCCTTGCCCGGCTCATCGGCTCCGACCAGGCTTTCAATCCCAGAGCTAATTTGCTCTGGCTTCAGGCCTAGCTCGCCGAATACTTTCATCGCCAGTTCGTCGTTTTCCCGCAGCAGACCGAGCAGCAGATGCTCGGTGCCCACCACCTGATGTCCAAGTCGCCGGGCTTCTTCCTCAGCGGCGACCATGATTTGTTGTGCCTTAGGGGTCAACGGAAACATCACTTACTTCCCTCCAATGGATTGGATTTCAATCGCCCGCGCACGATTTCTGCCCGGTTGACATCGCGAGCCTGATCATTCATCTTCTCGCCCACTATCCTTTCCAGCATTGCTGGCTGAGTCAGGACCAGTAGTTCATTCAGCAGTTTGGTCGGAATGTCCGAAATCGTTCCCAAGTTAGCCCCCAAGCGGACATCCGACAACAGGCCAATAGCCTCTTTGGAGCTGAGCATGCGTGCGTTGGTCAGAATACCATACGCCCGCCAGATCCGGTCATCTAGCGCAAGCCCGCCATTCTTTTGCAGAACACGCCGGCTGTTTCGCTCCTGCTCCACTATCTGCTTGATCACGGCACTCAGGTTCTGGATGATCTCTTCCTCATTCGGCCCGAGAGTTATCTGATTGGAGATCTGAAAGATATTGCCGGAGGCAGAAGTCCCTTCGCCGTAAAGCCCGCGCACGACTAGGCCGACTTGCGCGATTGCGGCCAGCACGCTGCCGATCTGCTGAGTCATCACCAGACCCGGTAGATGCACCATCACTGATGCGCGGAGACCGGTGCCGACATTGGTCGGACAGGCCGTCAGATACCCGTGCACCTGATCAAAAGCGTACTCCAGCTTATCCTCCAGCAAGTCATCCAGCCGGCTGGCCAGGTTCCAGCACTCCCGTAGCTGGAAACCAGGCAGGAGGCACTGAATGCGCAGGTGGTCCTCCTCATTGACCATGATGCTCACGGCTTCATCGTCGCGCACGATCACGGCTGCGCCAGGGTTTTTGCTCTTGGCCAGGTCGGGGCTGATCAGGTGCTTCTCCACCAGCACCTGGCGGTCGATTTGACTCACCTGACGAAGAGGCAGGAAGTCCAGGTTTCCGGCATGCCCTTTGCTCGAGCCGAGTGTGATGAAGTCTGCAATTCTCTGCTGCATCTCAGAGGCGCTTTGTTCACTCTGCACCTGCGGGAACGGGAAAGAACGCAAGTTTCTCGCCAGCCTGACACGGCTAGTAATCACCACGTCCTGCATCGGGCCGTCGCCGTTAACCCACTTCGTTTCTAGCTTGGCAAACAGTCTATCGCGCGGCATTATTCTTTACCTCCCTGACCATTGGAGAGCTCCTGCTTAAGCTGCTTAATCTGATCCCGCAACTTGGCCGCTTCTTCATAGTCTTCGCGCTCCACCGCCTGCTCCAGCTCCTGCGTCAGCTGCCTAATCGACTGTTCCAACTTGGCCAGACCACCAGTGCGCTCTGGCACCTTGCCGGAATGGCTGGAACTCCCATGAATGCGCCGAAACAACGGCTCTAGCTGACGGTCAAAAGCCAGATAGCAGTCGCTACAGCCCAGCCTGCCCGTGCGGCTGAATTCCGCGTATGTTTGTCCGCAGGTTGGACACTGGATTCCGCCTCGCTTGGCCGTGTTGTCCGGTTGATGATGGGCATCCATATCCAATAGCCCGGCCAGGAGGTTATGAATGGAGAAACCGGGATCAAAACCAAAAGAGAGATCCAACTCTCCTTTATCGCGCGCACACTGTTCACAGAGATGGTATTCCGTCTTCTGGCCGTTGACCACTTTTGTATAGTGCACCGTGGCAGGCCTCTGCTGGCATTCTTGACAAACCATCACTCTCTGCTCCCCCTTCCCGTTCTGGACCATCAGTCTCCTCTGCGCAAAACCATGAGCATCGCTCGCAGCATATTCGCTCGCACAATGTCCCGCCAAGGTAGGTTGACCGCGAGCACTTCTCGCTGTAACACGGCCCTCATCAAGGCCTGTTCACGGCCGCTGATCAGCTGCTCGTGACCCAAGCGATCAAGAATCGCTTCAGCCCTGGCCTGATCTAGGTCACTGCCAATGGAATCGTACAAATCCTGCCAACCCTGGGTCTCGTCAAACTCCAAGTGCGTGATGCGGATGAAACCGCCTCCTCCGCGGAAGGTCTCCACCAGATACCCGTGGTCCACCAGGAACCGCGTGGCCAAAACGTAGTTGATTTGTGAGGGCGCGCAGGAGAAGCGTTCCGCCAATTGGGCCCGCTGCACATCGATCGTGCGCCCTTGACTGCTCTGCAGCAATCCCTTGAGATACTGCTCAATTGCCTCAGTCAGATTGGCCATCCCAAGCATACCCTCCTTTCATCTTTGACCATCTTTGACCTTGCTGTGATTATATCCCAGACCCTCTCAGACGGCAAATGCCTCTATAGGCTATTCTGGCCGGATTCCGCCGTCTGTAGTGCAGCACCAAGCGAAAACACGCCGTTGCTACTTTTTTGACCTTCTTTGACCTTAGTTTGCTCTCGCTTTCCGAGGATTAACCCGCGCGTATGCGAGCGCGTTCGGGAAGTCATTTTCCCCTTACCGTAGACCCCGTAGCATGCTGCGGGGTTAGAACCGGCTCGGCATGCCGAGCCTCTACGGAGCAGATGCGAACCGCCTCGCATGCTGCGGGGTTAGGATCGACTCGGCATAAAGCGTTCTTTCTGGCAAAGCAGAAAACCGCGGCCTCTGCCGCGGTTTGGGAATTAACATACTCGGAAGATGGCGAACTTCAGGTAACTCGTCTCAGCAGAGGCCAGGAGTATCGGGTGATCCTTCGCCTGGGTGCGATACTCCAACAACTGCAGGGTGCGATGAGCATCGGTCGCCGCTTCGTTGATCACCTGCAGGAACTCCTCGCGCGGAAGGTGATGGGAACAAGATGAGGTGATCAGGTAGCCGCCCGGTTTGGTCAGCTTAATTCCTCGCAGGTTGATCTCCTTATACCCGCGCCTGGCCGCTGGGACGGTCTGACGACTCTTGGTGAAGGCCGGCGGGTCAAGCATGACCACGTCATAGCTATCGGCCGCATCCGTCGCATTGCGCAGGAAATCGAAAGCATTGGCCACCACAAAGTCCATTTGCGGGGTTACCTCATTCAAATCGGCATTCCGGCGAGCAAGCTCGATTGCTGTCCTGGAGATATCCACCACGCGCACCTGCTTGGCGCCATATCTAGCAGCGTGAACGGCAAATGATCCGGTGTGCGAGAAACAGTCCAGAACGGTAGCCCCAGCGACATATGGCGCGATGGCGGCGCGATTCTCCCGTTGATCGAGGAAGTAGCCGGTCTTCTGTCCTCCCTGCACATCCACCAAAATGGGGAAGCCATTCTCTTCGACCTGTACCAGTGGGTCGAATTCTGGCCCAATGAAACCGGCTTGCTGCTCTAGCCCCTCCAGTTCGCGCACATGTACATCACTGCGTTCAAAGATTCCGTCGAGTGGTAGGAGTTGGCGCAGGGCGGCGAGAAGCTGTTCCCGGCGCATCTCCATTCCGACCGTCAGGAACTGCAGCACAGCGACGCGCCCATAGACATCGACCACCAACCCGGGCAATAGATCCGCTTCGGCGTGCACCAACCGATAGGCGTTGCTGTCTTGCACGATTCGCTTCCGCAAATCAAGCGCCTGCCGCAGCCTACTCACGAAGAAGCCCTGGTCGATCAGTTCTTCATCACGTGTCAGCAGGCGTACAGCAATCTGCGACTCGGGATTGAAATAGCCAACCCCAACGAAGTGTCCGGCGTGGTTGTAGACAGAGACAATGTCTCCGGCAGCTGCCTGCCCGGCGATGCGACCGATTTCGCTCTGGTATATCCAAGGGTGCCCCAGTTCGATGCGAGGGCGGCGCTCTCGTTTCAGATAGACGGTTGGATACATTTTGGCACCTCCCCATAGACGTGGCTTCGAGTTATTGTACCACAACAAGGTCAGGGGACACTCCTTTGACTGAAAGCGAGTTCGAGGATGTTAAGGAATGTCCCCACCGGTATGGACACTCCTCAGCATGGAGCGCATTTTGAAAGCTGGGCATGAAGCTGTTCTGCATGCTTGAGGAATGTCCCCATCGGGATGGACACTCCCGAGCGGCATCGGAAGATGTCGCGAGGCTCGGCCTAGCTCATGAAATGTTCTCTTGTCTGCTGTCCGGGTTATTCTGCCACCCTGCTCACGGCCATGAGCATACATGAGCTGAAGCAGATTTCGTCAAGCTAACTACAGAAGGTGAGGTAGAGCCATGAGAAAGCATGATGTCAAGAAAGTGGGGCTGCATCAGCAGAACGTTGACGAAAGCATTTCACCTATTTATCAGCCGCTGCAACCCGATTGGAACGATACGGAGACCTTGCATCGGCCGCTGATGGCCCGAGGCGACTTCAGCAACGCCTGGGTGGTTTACGACGAAGACGAGCTGCCACCGGAGGTCATCCGCCCCTCCGCACTTCGGGACTCCAAACAGCGTAGCTAGCGGCGTCCTGACGGATGCCGCTGAAAAGGGGTGAGGCTTGCGCCTCACCCCTTTCATTTGCTCTTACTCTTCCTTCTTGCCGGACTCGGCGATAATCTGCTCTGCCACGTTCTGCGGAACTTCCTCATACTGCGAGAACACAGAAGTGAACGAAGCGCGCCCTTGCGTCATCGAACGAAGGTCAGTGGCATAACGGAACATTTCCGACTGCGGCACCAGAGCCTTCACAACTTGGAAGTTGCCACGCGGCTCCATGCCAAGCACTTTGCCACGCTTCTTGTTCAGGTCTCCGATGATGTCGCCCATGTACTGATCGGGCACTGTGACCTCCACACTCATGATCGGCTCCAAAATCACCGGTCTGGCCTGCATGAAACCCTTCTTCAAGGCCATGGACGAGGCAATCTTGAAGGCCATTTCGGACGAGTCAACGTTGTGGTAGGAGCCATCCGTCAGGCCTACTACGAGGTCAACAACCGGATAGCCAGCCAGGATGCCCTCTTCCATCGTCTCACGGACGCCCTTTTCCACGGCCGGAATGTATTGCCGCGGAACCGAGCCGCCAAAGATCTTGTCCTCAAAGACCAACCCAGCACCTGGCTCTGAGGGAGCCATCTCCAGCCAGACATGGCCGTATTGGCCTTTGCCGCCGGACTGCTTCTTATGCTTGCCCTCAACCTTGGTGGTGCCACGAATAGTCTCACGATACGGCACCCGCGGAGTGACCAGGTTAACCTCAGCGCCGAACTTCTTGGCCAGCTTGCTGGTGATCACATCGAGATGCAGATCTCCCATTCCCGAAATGATCAGCTGATGGGTCTCGGTATCACGCTTCACGTGCAGTGTAGGATCTTCCTCCAGCAGGCGGGCAAAACCGGAACCGATCTTGTCTTCGTCGCCCTTGGCCTTTGCCTCGGCGGCCAGCGACATCACTGGCTCCGGGAAACTGATGGCCCGGTACTGCACTGGACGATCCTTATCCGCCAGAGTGTCGCCCGTGCTGGTGACGCTGAGCTTGGCGACGGCGCCGATGTCGCCAGCCACGATCTGCGTTGCGGCTTCCTGGCTCTTACCCCGCACGACGAACAACTGGCCGATGCGTTCCTGCTGGTCTTTGTTCGCGTTGAATGCAGAAGAATCGGAACGGAAGACTCCGGAGTAGACCCTAAACAGTGACAATTTACCCACATAAGGGTCAGCCATCGTCTTGAAGACGAGAGCCGAGAATGGCTCGCTTTCCTTGGCGCCCCGTGTCTCCTCGTCACCCGATTTGGGATTGACGCCAACTACTGGTTTGCTGACCGCGGGGGACGGGAAGGAAGAAACAACGGTATCAAGCATAATCTGCATGCCGATATTCTTCGCTGCCGACCCACAGAACACGGGAACCAGCTTGCCGGTCTGGATGCTTTGGCGCACACCAGTTTTCACTTCCTCATCGGTGAGCGACTCACCGTCAAGGTACTTCATCAGCAACTCATCATCTGTCTCGGCAACAACCTCGACCAGTGACGTACGGTACTCCTCCACCAGATCCATCAGTTCAGCCGGGATGGGCTGTTCTTCAGCCTTGCGGCCGTTATCGCTGAAGCGATAGGCCTTCATCGCCACGATGTCCACGACGCCGGAGAATGTTGCCTCAGAGCCAATAGGCAACATCACTGGAGCAACGTTCATGCCGAAGGTCTGCCTGAGGGCGCTCAGTGTCCGTTGAAAGTTGGAGTTTTCTCGATCAAGCTTGTTGATGAAGAATCCCCGGGGAATATCATACTCATTGCAGTAGTTCCAGACTTTCTCAGTTCCGACTTCTACTCCCGAGACAGCGCAGGTAACGATCACAGCCGCGTCTGATACGCGCAGAGCGCCGCGCACTTCTCCGACAAAGTCGAAATATCCAGGCGTGTCGATGAAGTTGATCTTATGGTCCTGCCATTCCACCGGCGCCAAGCTGGCACTGATCGAAACAGTGCGCTTGATTTCCTCCGGGTCATAGTCGGATACTGTGGTACCTTCTTCCACACGACCTAAACGATCAATTGCCTTGGAGGTATAAAGCAAGGCTTCTACCAGGGAAGTCTTTCCGGCGCCGCCGTGTGCAACCAGACCAATGTTGCGCAGCTTCTCGATAGGATACTGTTTCATCAAATTCTCCTCCTTCGCGGAAAACCGATAAGAGCATCGCTTCAATTGCGGGTGGAAATCTCGCGTCTGGAGAAGTCCCCGGCGCGCCGTCAGCGGCTTTCCCTGTCTCTTGAGCTTTGTTAAAGAGATACAATTGATCTATTTTCGCCAATGTCAGTTTCTTTCCTGCTTACTAGCCACAGGGAATTGCTGCTGTTCGGGCAAATTTGCGCCTATCTACTGTAGTTTGGCGACTCCTTGGTGATGGTTACATCATGTGGATGGCTTTCCTGCAGACCGGCCGCAGTGATGCGGATAAAGCGTGCCTGCTGCAATGCCGGGATATCCTTGGCTCCACAGTAACCCATGCCGGCCCGCAATCCACCCACCAACTGGTAAATCATATCAGAGAGCGCGCCCCGATAGGGCACCCGTCCTTCAATGCCTTCCGGCACCAGCTTACGCGCATTCTCCTGGAAGTACCTATCCTTGCTGCCCCTTTCCATGGCACTGAGAGACCCCATCCCGCGGTACACCTTATAAGTGCGCCCCTGATAGATCTCCTTGTCTCCAGGGCTCTCTTCAGTGCCCGCCAGCAGATTGCCCAGCATGACCACGTTCGCGCCTGCACCGAGAGCCTTGACGATGTCTCCGGAGTATTTGATGCCACCGTCCGCAATTACCGGGATGCCATACGGGGCGGCGGCTCGGGCACAGTCATAAATGGCAGTGATCTGTGGTACGCCGATTCCGGCCACAACCCTAGTGGTGCAGATTGATCCAGGGCCAATGCCGACCTTGACCGCATCAACACCAGCCTTAATCAGAGAGACGGCGGCTTCAGCTGTAGCCACATTACCGGCAATGATGGCCACTCCCGGGAAACGCTCGCGCAAGGCCTGCACCTGCTTCTGCACACCAATTTGGTGCCCATGGGCTGTGTCAACTACGAGCACATCGACACCTGCCTGCACCAGGGCCTCGGCGCGTTCCATCGTTCCTGCGCCAACGCCAATGGCCGCCCCGACCCTGAGTCTGCCCTTCGCGTCCTTGGTGGAGTTGGGGAACTGCCGGGTCTTCTCTATGTCCTTGATCGTGATTAGCCCCTTCAACATGAAGTGCTCATCCACCAACGGCAGCTTCTCAATCCTATGCGCCGCAAGAATGTTCTTGGCTTCCTCCAGCGTGGTTCCCACCGGCGCCGTGACCAGATTCTCCTTAGTCATGGCTTCATAAATCGGCCTCGCCAGGTTACCCTCGAACCGAATATCCCGGTTGGTGATAATCCCAATCAGCTTGCCGTTCTCGGTGATGGGCACGCCTGAGATATGATATCGTTCCATCAGCTTCACGGCATCCTGCACGGTGTGATCCTTAGTCAGCGAGATGGGATCCGTGATCACGCCATGCTCCGAACGTTTGACGCGATCTACTTCCGAAGCCTGAGCGTCCACGGGCATGTTCTTGTGGATGATCCCAAGCCCTCCCTCGCGGGCCATGGCGATAGCCATGCGAGCTTCGGTTACAGTGTCCATGCCGGCGCTGAGGATGGGCACATGTAGCTTGATGTCTTTAGTCAAATAGGTGGCTGTCTCCACGTTTGCCGGCAGAACCTCGGAATAAGCGGGGACCAACAGCACATCGTCGAACGTCAGACCCTCGCGACCAAATTTGTCCTCAAAGTTCGGGTCAATTGTCATTACCGATCAACTCCCTTTACTTTCGTGGCCGAAAAAATTTTTACTTATCATAGCACACCCGCATAGCTTGCACAAATCTTTCGCAAGAAAGACAGCAAGAAAGAAGTCGCCTCGCCCGGTGAAGCAGCTACAGCCTATTAGGTGCGGCGCGCAGGCACCGCACGGCATCAGGCTTTGGACCTCAGAGGTACCACTTTCGAACATGTCCGCAAGCGCATCTTGCGCCTTGTTTAGTCTGAGTAACAACAAAAGCCGCTTCGCGTAATGCGAAGCGGCCAAAGTGGCTCCCCAGGTAAGATTCGAACTTACAACCTACCGGTTAACAGCCGGTTGCTCTGCCATTGAGCTACTGAGGAACAAAACTGGAGGAGGACCTCTGCTGAGGTGTGTCCTTCCCGATGGGGACATTCCTCAAGCCCACAAAACGGGCTTCTTGCTGAGGTGTGTCTCCTATCCTTAAAGGTATTCTGGCAGCGACCTACTCTCCCAGGGCGAACCCAAGTACCATCGGCGCAGGAGGGCTTAACTTCCGTGTTCGAGATGGGAACGGGTGGGACCCCTCCGCCATTGCCACCAGAATGCTAGAGGTAAGAAATCGGATGTCAGAGGTCAGACGAGGGGGTGGTCCTTCTGACCTCCACTCCGACCTCGGACTTCTGATATCCAGTTTCGCACCTTCAAAACTGTACAGTGGAAGAACATCCGAAGGATGTTCGGGCTTCAATGCAAGCGGTGTTTGCGTAGCAAACATCGGTTTGTACCTTATTCCGACATCCTGGAATGCAGACTTCATCTTCGAAATTCCTGTGCGCGTGATGAAT
>JAEZJZ010000104.1 GCA_023436245.1 Bacillota bacterium
CTTTTCATGGGGCTGTACTCTATTATTGGGAAGAAGTTGACCACTTGGTCAATGACAGGAGGGTCGCTGGTGAAAGCAATCGAAACCACCAACCTGACCAAATACTACGGGAAGGCACGCGGCATCACGGACCTCAACCTGGAGGTAGAGCGCGGAGAGATCTTCGGTTTCATCGGTCCAAACGGCGCCGGCAAATCCACCACCATCAAGACACTGCTCAACTTCATCCATCCCACCGGTGGCCGAGCCACAGTGCTGGGGCTGGACGCGGTCAAGGACACCGTCCGTATCAAGCAGCAGGTCGGATACATTCCCTCGGAAGTCAGCTACTATGATGACCTGACTGCCAGAGCGCTGCTGGAGTACTCCGCCAGTTTCTACGCGCGGGACTGCCGCGCGCGACGGGCTGACCTTTGCGAGCGCCTGGGCGTGGAAACCTCTCGCCGCATCGACGATCTCTCCCTGGGCAATCGCAAGAAGGTGGCAATCGTGCAGGCACTACAGCACGAGCCTGAACTGATCATCCTGGATGAACCGACCAGCGGTTTGGATCCGCTGGTGCAGGCGCGCTTCTTTGAGATTTTGCAGGAAGAAAACCGGCGCGGCGCGACTGTCTTCTTCTCATCTCACATCTTGAGCGAAGTTCAGCGCCTCTGCCACCGAGTGGCGATCATCAAGGACGGTCGACTGGTGCAGGTTGAGGCTGTGGAGAGGTTGCGCAGCAGCAACTACAAGCGAGTGCGACTGCAATCCAAACAGCCATTGGCTTTGGCGCAGATTGGGCTCGGCGAACTGCAGAATGTGGTGCAGCACGAAGAGTATCTGGAGTTTCTGTTCGGCGGCGACATCCGGCAACTGCTACAGGCATTAGCAGCCCTGGATGTCTCGGATCTCTGGTTGGAGGACCCTTCCCTGGAGGATGTGTTCATGCACTACTACACAGAGGATGGTGACCGCGCGTGAACATCTTGCGGCGTGAGCTGAAGCGCAACCTGCGCTCGTGGGTGATTTGGACTGTCTCGATCGCTCTCTTCGTCTTCTTCACCCTCAGTTTCTTCCCCACCATGGCCAAAGAAGGGGCCAAGTGGAATGAGTTGATGAACCAATTGCCGCCACAATTCTCCATGGCGCTCAATCTGGACCAACTGAACATGAGCGATCTGCTCGGCTGGTTTGGCACCGAGTCATACCTGATGCTGATGCTCTTCGGGGGCATCTATGCGGCGATGCTCGGGGCCGGTATCGTGTCGAAGGAAGAAGGAGACCGCACCATCGAGTTTCTATTGGCCAAGCCGGTCAGCCGGTCTCAGATCATTACCCAGAAACTGCTGGCCGGAGGCATCTGGATTGCTGCCCTGAATGCGGCCATTTGCGTCTGTTCGTTTGTCGGCTTCGCCATCTTCAATCAGGGTCCGTACGATCAAGTCACTGCGCTCCATCTCTTCTTGGCCAGCTTCATTGTGCAGTTGCTGCTATTTGCGGCTTCCATGCTGGTCTCACTCTTCCTACCCAAGGCCAAAGCGGCAACGCCAACGGCCATCGGACTGGTGCTTGGCACCTACTTCCTGAATGTGATGGGTGAGCTCTCCCAGCGGGCCGCCTGGCTGCGCCACCTGAGCCCCTTCCGCTACGCAGACGCCGCGGAGATAGTTCAGCGGGGGCAAGCGGAATGGGGTTACATCGCTTTAGCAATCGGGCTGACGCTACTCTGCGCCGCACTCAGCTATCGAGTCTATCAACGCAAGGACATCACCGCATGAATCAGGCGTTCTCCAATCTGGACAAAGGGAAGCAGCGGCGGATAATTGACGCTTGTATGGAAGAGTTCGCTGCGCACGGCTATGCTCAGGCATCCACCAACAGTATGGTCAAGGCCGCCGACATTTCCAAGGGATTGCTATTTCACTACTTCGGCAGCAAGCGAGACCTATATCTGCATCTATTCCAACTGGCCATGACCGAGTCCACCGAATGGTTTCTTCAAGGGATGGGCGAACAATCTGCGGATCTGATGGAACGCATTCTACACTGGACCAAGCGCAAACTGGAAATGTTCCGAGAAAAGCGAACGGTCTATTACTTTTCCCTGAGCGTGCTCGACCCGCACCTGCCGACTGAGCTTCGTCTGGCGCTGCAGCAGTTGCAGGCTGACTTGACCGCTGAGATGACCGCCCGCATGCTAGAAGGAGTAGATTGGTCCCGCTTTCGACCGGGTATTGATCGCCAATTGGCGGTGCGCCTAGTCTTCTCCGCACTGCAGGCCCTGGCAGACGATTACTTGCGCCTGCACCAGCAGGGTGTCGGCCTTAGTCAAGAGCAGTATGATCAGACGCTGCGAGATGTGCGCACTGTCACAGACTATCTGAAACAAGGCCTTTACCCACAAACAGAATCAGCGCCGATCGCCAACCTTTAGCACCATTTTCGGGTTGTCGCCTCAGGCTCACCGCATGGTGAGCCTTTTTGGTGCGGTCGCGAAAGCGTCGACAGCGGCATATGCTGTAGCTATCAAGCCCCGAGAGGAGGTAAGCAAATTGCCAAGAAAGCTACGTATACGTCGGCTGCAGACACACCGTCTCCAGCGGCGGCAAGCAGGCGACTCAACCAGAGGCTACGCCCTGACCATCTTCCGTGGCAACGCGATCAGGCGCATCCCTATACGGCTAGTCAGCTCGCTACCCGACTATGGGGTGGCTGGTCTGGACCTGATTCTGGCCAGAGCCTTTGGCGACCTGGTCGACTTCTATGGCGGCGTCCCCTACGGGTCGAGTGGCAGTCCGGTGTACATAGGCGGGAAGCTGATTGGAGCCATCTCCGCCACCTTCTACCCCGATTCCAAGCTGGTCGGCATCACCCCGGCGACAGCCATGCAGAGCATTGCCGGAGAGCCTGGCATGGTCAAGACAACCAACAACATCGGTTCCATCATCCCCTCCCCGGCGCGAGTGACGGTTGCCGGTCTAACTTCAGAACGCGCGCTCGGTGAGATCAGCGACCGCTTTGGGCGCCCACTGCCGGGGAGAAACTCACCGGCTGCTACCGGCAGGACAACTCCCCGCCTACAGGCTGGCAGTGCTCTAGGTGCAGCCCTGCTGATGGGGGACATCAAGCTGGGCTTCATCGGCACTGCGACCATCGTTGACACAGATCAGGTGTATGCCTTCGGACACGCGCTACTCTTCAGCGGCCCGACCAATCTACCCCTGACCACCGCGCAAATCGCCGACACGGCCAGAGGCGATTCGCCGGACAAGATCGGCACCCTGGGAGAAGTTGTCGGGGTGGTTCTGCAGGATCGGGCCGCCGGCATCTACGCCAGACTGGGCCAGCCCGCCGCCACCGTGCCACTGCGACTCAGCATCAGGGATGAGGATCGCAACCGGGTAGAACGCCTGCAGGTGCAAGCCGCACCCCTGCCTTCGGAACTACCATTCCTGGTCTATATCGCCGCACTAGAGGGTCTGCAGCGCGCCATGAACCGGGTGGGAGCCGGGTCAGCCGTTTGGGACTGGAGCATCCAGGCATCCGATCAGGAGCCGGTGTTGGTTTCCGGCGGCACCTACGATCCCTACGACATCGCTGGCGCAGTCTCCGCAGCCATTCTCCCCACACTGGAGCAGATGTTGCAGTCCGGCGACGTGATCCAGAGCGTGGAGTTAACTGCGTCAGTGACCATGCGCCGATTGCCAGAACTGGAGGAGTAGCAACCGTCCCCCTGTCCCACGCAGGAAAACGCCTTTGTCTGCGGAATTACTGGGAGAGAAGCATCCGGAGGTGACCATTCAATGAAGACAGTGGCAGAAGTTCGGGCAGACATCCCGGTAACGAGCAAGTTCAGTTTCCTGAACGCAGGCACCCTCTTCCCCACCCCGCTGCCGGTGATGCAGGCGTTTTTCGATGCCTATCGAGAGTGGCACGAGCAAGGGGCCGGGATGCCGAAGCACTATGAGGCCTGGAGAGAGCCGGTCATAGACCGGGTCAGGCAGCAACTCGCTGACTTCCTGGGCTGTGAAGCCAGTGAACTGGCGTTTACCCAGAATGCAACTGAAGGCGTGAACATCGTGGCTTTCGGCATCGACTGGCAGCCGGGGGATGAGGTGATCATCACTGACGCGGAACACCCAGCCAACTCTGTCGTCTGGTTGTATAACGAATCACGCTTCGGCATCAAGCTGCGCATTGTGCCAGTCAGCAGTGACCCCGAGCTCTTCCTAGAAAACTTGCGACAGGCGATCAACGCCAAGACACGCTTGGTCGCCATCAGCCACGTGCTCAGCCAGAATGGTCAGGTGCTGCCGGTGGAGGAAGCCATCGATCTGGCTCACAGAAACGGGTCGTTGGTATTGCTGGACGGGGCGCACGCCGTGGGTCAACTCCCGGTGAACTTGCATGAGCTTGGTTGCGATTTCTACACCATGAACGGACACAAGTGGCTGTTCGGCCCCGCGGGTACAGGGGCACTCTATGTGCAGGCTGAGCGCATCGATCTAGTCAGACCGAGCTTCATGGGCGATGTCGCGCAAAAGCAGTGGGACTATCCCCTGGGCAGAAACGTCACCCCACCCCCTGGCGCTCGCCGCTACGAGTTCGCCACCCGGAACTGGCCAATCACTGTCGGCTTGGGGGCCGCCCTGGACTATGTCCAGCAGATTGGTCTGAAGAACATTCGCGACCGAGTACTGCGCTTGACGGATCAACTGAAGAGCGATCTGCTGACCATCCCGGAATGTCGCCTGCACAGCCCGCTGGAACACCGCTGGTCAAGCGGACTGGTCGCCTTTGAGCTCGTCGGTCATAATGCCAAGGAAATCATCGCCTGGCTGGAGCAACGGGGCATCTGCCCTCGTTTCCTGGACGATAGGCTGATCCGCGTCACCGTGGCCTATTTCACGGAAGAGCAGGAACTGACCAACCTGGTCACCGCCTTGCGGTCATACCTCCGGAGCAAGTAAGGATCGCGGCCCCCCCCCAGAATGGGGGGCCGCGGTTTTGGTGGGGGTTGTATTTAAATTTTTT
>JAEZJZ010000057.1 GCA_023436245.1 Bacillota bacterium
CATGCATGCGACCCCTACGGATACGAGGATGTACCTCCGGCGACCCGGTCCAGATATGAACCTTGGGCTGGTTGCAGGTACCTTGCTCTCCACACTAGCTAAAACGGGCCAGCCAACCAGAAGTTTCTGGCGAACTTGCTCCCCGCTGCCGGTCACATCGCTGCGGCCGAGGTGTGGCAACCTTCCGGTCGCCTCCGTGCGCCTGCGCCGTTAACCGCTGATCTGCGGCAGGGTGGCCGTGGCCCGCGGCAACACCACTGACTGTCCGCGCGGCGCCACCTCACTCCAACTGTGGAAGGGCCGGAGGCCAAAGCTAGTCACCAGTTCATCCGGCAGGCTGGAGCAAAGGTGAACCTCCGCCCGCTCTAAGATTTCGGAGACGAAGAAACACTTGTGCTTCCCCAGCTCAAACTGCTTCGCCAGTTGCTCCCCCAGTTGCGCTGAGGACAAGCGTTGCTTCGCCCATTGCTCGAACTTCCCGGAGCCAACACCTTGCGCGCATTCGGCGAACAGGATGATCTGGCCGCCCTGCTTGACCACGCGATCCGCATTCTGCAATGCCTTCACTGTCTGATAGAGGTTGATGTCATAAGGAAATCCGCCAGCACTAGCAATGACCGTGTCCACTGCTTCCGGTACCGATACCAGGGCGCTCGACTGCACAGCCCGCACCCCAGCGGCATGGGCTTGCTCAACGTCGCCACCGAAGACTGCCGCCACCTCACCCGCCTCATTGATCACCGTGTTGATCAGGAAGTGCTGGCCGGCCATAGCCACTCCCTCCATCAGGTCCTCATGCACCGGATTGCCGGCCAGAATACCTGGTTTGGCATTGGGGTGGAGCATCAGCGCATGGTTGCGACAGATCGTCTCGTAACCGGCAACACCCGGGAACAGCGCCTTGCGGCCGCCGCCAAACCCGGCAAAGGGATGCACGGAGACTGCCCCGGTGAGAATGCGCAGATCGGCCTCCACCGCAATGCGGTTCAGCCAGACCTCATTACCCCGACTGGTCGTACCTACCTGGACCAACTGCGCTTGGTCAAAGCAGTCATGGGAGATCAGGCGATATCGCCGTGAGATCTCCGGGGCGACCAGGCGCGACAACTCATCCCCGTGCAAAACGCCGTGCGCACCGGTACCGACGAGCAAGGTGATGTTCTCATCTTTGACGCCGGCAATCTCCAGTTCGCGCAATAAGATGGGTAGGTAGACGTTCGCTCCAGTGGGTCGAGTTGCGTCGCTGAGCAGCACGACCACCTTACGCTCGGGGCTGAGCATGCCAGCCAGAGGCCCACAGCCTACCGGGAAACCGAGTGCATACTGCACCGCATAGGAGGGATCAAAGAGTGCCGACAACTCCCGCCCCTGCAGAACAGGGGTTGCTTGGGGAAGCTCGATGTCTATTTGTTTGTGTCCATAAGCCAGTTGCATGTGTTCTCCTCCTCAGCAACACCGGCATGGTGCTGCAATCTTGATCGGGGAAGGGACTCTGAATCGGCAGAGCAAAAACAGGGCCGAGTCCCTGCAGGACTCAGCCCTATTATAAGCGATTTGGCGACTACTCGCAGCAGCAGCAACCCTTTTGCTGCAGCTCGTTGTGCCACACCTTGCCGTCGATCATGGTCAGCTCGCACTTGGTGAAGTTGCTGAAGGGATGACCGTTGAAGATAGCGATGTCGGCGTCCTTGCCAACTTCCAGGCTGCCGACGCGATCCGCAGCGCCGATCAACTCAGCCGGATAGATGGTCACTGCCCGGAAAGCTTCCTCTTCAGGCATGCCATGGCGAATAGCAATGCCGACGTGAATCGGCAGGTACTTGGTGGCGGAAGAAGTGTCGGCCTGTAGGCAGACGCGCACGCCGGCCTTGACCAGTAGGCCTGGGTTCTCCAGCTTCACTTCCCACAGCTCATGCTTGGCAGGACCCATCAGCAGCGGGCCGACCACGCAGGTTACATTCTTCTCAGCCAGGATGTCAGCGATCTTGTAGCCCTCGGTCGCATGCTCCAAGCTGTAATCGAGGTTGAACTCCTCGGCGATGCGGATGGCAGTGATCATGTCGTCAGCGCGATGGCAGTGGATACGTGCCTTCAGCTCGCGCTTCAGCACCTTGCCCAGCATCTCCAGCTTCAAGTTGCGGTCCGGGAGCTTCGGTGCTTTGTCACCGGCCTCTTCCTTGGCGCGCTCGATCTTGTTCAGATAGTTCTGAGCTTCAATCAGAGCCTCGCGCAACACAGAAGCGTTGCCCATGCGCGTGGAAGGAGCCTTCTTCTGTCCTTGGCCGTAAACCCGCTTCGGGTTCTCGCCAAGAGCCATCTTCATCGCCTCTGTGCCCGGCACGATCATCTCTTCAGCAGTGCGACCGCGCAGCTTGATGGCCATGCCGGTGCCGCCCACCAGGTTGGCTGAGCCAGGGCCGGTGTAGAGGGTCGTGAAGCCGGCTGCCCGCACCTCGGGAATAGCGGGGTCAAACGGGTTCAAAGCGTCACTGCCGCGCAATTGCGGAGTGATCGGTGCTGTCATTTCGTTTCCGTCCATGGTCGCGGGGATTGAAGGTTCCCCAAACAAAGAGATGTGACTATGCGCATCGATCAGGCCCGGCATCACCGTCTTGCCGGTGGCGTCGATCACTTCGGCGCATTCCGGAATGGCAATGTCCTGCCCGATGGCGGCAATCTTGCCGTTTTCAATCAAAACCACGCCGTTCTCAATGGTGCCCTGGGTGATGGTGATAATCTTGCCACCCTTAATAGCTATCATCTTCTACTTCTCCTCCTCTTTTCTGGGACTGTTGGCTGTACTACTTGCATAACATTCGCCCTTGGCAGACTGCGATCCTGCTATGGATAGACGATCAGACGAGGAATTATTCCTACAGTACTTTTCGTCTACCGTGCAAACCCGTGCGTCATTGCTCCATCGGACAATGGCCGGCTGCACAGAGCTGCAGAAAGACGCTAACCAGCTCCGGGTCAAACTGCTTGCCGGCACCCGCTGCGATCTCCTGCAATGCCGCTTCCCCAGAAATTGCCGCCTGGTAAACACGGTCATGCGTCATCACATCATAGGCATCCAAAATAGCGATCAGCCTGGCCAACCGCGGAATCTGCTCACCCGCCAGGCCCAGCGGATAACCCTGACCATCCCAACGTTCGTGATGAGCCAGGATGGCGTTAGCAATTGGTAACATTTCCGGCGTTGCCTGCGCGATCCGGAAGCCGATTTCGGAGTGCTGCCGCATCGTCTCCCACTCTTCCGGCGTCAGCGCTCCCGGTTTCAGCAAGATGCGATCTGGAATGGCCACCTTGCCCAAGTCATGCAGCAGAGCCAACAGCTGCAGTTCATCCAAGTCGCTCTCGGAGAAGCCGACCGCCCTGCCTAATACCAGACCCAGGCGCTGCATACGCAACCCGTGCTCTTCTGTCTCATGGCTGCGCTCTGCCAGGGTAGTCCTCAGGGAAGAGATGAAGGCGCTACGGACACCGCGCCCCTGGGATAGCTTGTTCCGGTACATGCGATCCTCCGCTTGTCTCCAAATCTCCTGCGAGGATTGCTGGATGTCAGTACGAGTTGCGAAGCCCAGGGCCACGCTGGGCGCAATTGACTCAATAGGTGCCTGGCGGCAGTTAGCCCAGATGCACTCCATGATCTGCTGCGCCGCCTCGGCTCCTGCGCCCTTGACCAGGACGACGAACTCGTCGCCTCCCCAGCGGGCAACCAGATGGTCGCCAGCACACTCGCGCATGATCTCGCCAATCTGTCGGAGCAGCTTATCTCCCACCTCATGGCCAAACGCATCGTTTGCCAGCTTCAGGCCATTGACATCACCCACCACCAGTGTCAGTGGCAAGTCGTGCTCACCGACAGCGGCCAGTTGTTCTTCCAGGTAGCGTCGATTATGCAGTCCGGTCAAACGATCATGCCAGCTCAGTTGGTGAATCTCGGCTGCAGCGCGTTGCCGTTCCGAGATGTCATGGATGATGTTCACAACCACATCCTGCTCCCCTTGCCTGGCTAGCTGGGAGCTCACTTCCACCGGGAATGAACTGCCGTCTGCTCGTCGGTGCCTGGTCTCAAAGACCACGCCCTGATCCAGGGAAGGTTGTGCCGCTCCGTCGGTCTCGGGCATTGACCCCTGCTCAGACAGTTGCCGGATGTCCATGCCAATCAGAACAACCCGGGGGTATCCATAGGCGTGCACGGCAGCGGTGTTGGCGTCCAGAATGCTACCGTCTTGACCGAGCACAATGATGATATCTCTGGTTCTTCCCGCAAGCAGGTCATAGTGATTCAGTTTAGCTTCATTGGCGCGCAGCTTAGTCACGTCCAGGATCAGCAGCGCCGCCCCAATCACCGTACCGTCCAAATTGGAGACAGGAGAAGCGTCAACCCAGACCCGCCAACTGTTGCCAGAGCGATCAACCGTGTCGAACTCCCAGACTTCCGCTTTCTGCCCTCTGACGCAGGCCCTGACCAGTTCGGAGAGGCGGCCGGGGAAGGTTGTGGCCGAAATGACCCGATCGACGGGCAAGCCTTTAGCCTCAGTTTCCGTCCAGCCCGTGATTTCCGCAGCACGCAGGTTGACCGTCGTGATTAGCCCGGTAGCATCTGCCAGGATGACGCCGGTGTTGAGGTCACGAAACACGCTCTGCATGCGGGTGTTGGCGGCAGCCATGTCCTGCAGTCTGACATCATAGCGAGTGTGGTAGGTGAGGAACGAACCGCCAGCAAGCAACAGCAGCGCCAACAAAAAGCCGCCAATCAGAAGCGCCTGCTGCAAAACACGTAACGCCGCGAATGTCTCCTGTTTGTCAATCAGCAGGACTGCGGTCCACCCCGCCGTGGTCAGCGGTGCATAGTACGCCCGCCACGGGATCCCCGCACGGGTAAACTCGATCTCACCGGCGCCGCCAGCAAGAATGGTACTCAGGATGGTTGGATCTTTGGGGACTGCGAGGCCGGAAAGTTCCTGCCGCACCAAGGACTCCTGCGGATGATATGCCAGCCGGCCATCGCGTTGCACGAGGAGTGCTTTGTTCAGACCCTGATTGAGCCCGGCCACCAGCCGGTTCAAGCGCTCCGCCCGGATGGTGCCCACCAGGACGGCCTGTAGGGCTCCAGACTTTCCGATTACGGGGACGGCAATTGGAATCACTGGACGGGCCGAGAGCCGGGAGAGGATGGGGTTACCGATCACAGGCTCATGGCTGGCAACGACCAACCGCCAGTAGTCGCGATCAGCGATCTGCTGCGCATCTCCACTGGTAGCGTGGGCATATCCATTCAAGTCGGAGAGCGCCAGCACCTCGAAATCCGGGTCGTTCTCCTGCAGTTTCACCATGCTAAGAAGAGCTGACTCTTTGTGCATGGCTGCCAGCGCATCTACCTGTGCCAGTGCCTGCAACTCGGCAACCTTGGCAGTAAAAAAGTTGTCCATGGTACCCGCGAAGTCACTGAGCATGGCATTCAGGCGAAGCTCTATGTTGTCGAACAAAGGGGCACTCACCAGGTCATAGACAAAGGCTGCGATGCCGACTGAGGCAAGCAACAGTAGCAAAGCAATCAAGGGTAACGCGCGTCTGCCGTTCCAATTCAAGCATCGATCACCTACCGACAAATTTCGACATTGACTAACCTGATCTTAGCATTCGCGGCGGCGGTCCGTCCATCAGAATTATCCGTCAATGCATTTTACAATCAGGCCTGCTGATAATAGGTAACCAAAGCGGCGGCCCCAACCAGGCCAGCGTCAGGCCCTAGCGTAGGTGGCGTCACCAACAGACTGCTTGCCCCCGGAGCAAAGGTGAGGTTTCGCATTGCCGTGAGTGCCGGCGCAACCAACTCATCCCATAGGTTGGTGACGCCGCCCCCCAAAATGAGCACTGCCGGGTTATAGATAGTGAGCACGTTCGCCAGACCAACACCCAAATAGAAGCGGCTCTGCTGAAGTACACCCAAAGCCAGAGCATCCCCGTGGGACGCGGCCCGGGCTATCGTTGCGGGCGAAATCTCTGGTGCTGCATGGAGCTGCGAGTTGGCGCCAGCCTGAGCCAACCGGGCCTTAGCCACCCGCACCATGGCCGTGCCGGAGGCATACGCCTCAAAACAGCCGGTGCGACCGCAACTGCAGGGGGCACCATCCTGCGCCTGGAGGCAGATATGGCCGATTTCGGCTGCCCCGCCTGCGGCGCCAACCAATAGCGTCCCCTCCGAGACAACACCACCGCCAATTCCGGTACTAATGGTGACATAGACCAGATGCTGATGACCCCTGCCAGCGCCGTAGAGCCACTCGCCGAGCACAGCAGAGTTGGCATCATTATTCACATGCACAGGCATGCGATAGCGGTCAGCCAACAGGTCTCGCAGCGGCACCTGACCCCATCCGGGGAGGTTGGGTGGCGAGTTGACAATGCCGCTGAACGGATTGACCGGACCAGGCATGCCAACTCCGATGCCTGCAACCGGATAGCCCGAGTCCCGCGCCTGCGACAGCGCTGCTTCGATCAATGCGCTCATGGTCGAGAGAACATATTCCTTCCCCCTCCAAGCTTCCGTCGGCACTGAGCGCTTCCAAAGCACTTGCGCCCCGCCGAGCAAACCCACGCGAAGATTAGTGCCGCCCAAATCCACACCCAGACAGATCATCGTTTTCCCTCCGTGAATGCCACCCAGAGCAGAGTAAGGTTTCCCTCTGGTAAAATGACGCCTCGATCAGAGGGCGGCCCTGCCGGTAGTAGATAGGTGTCGCCGAGGTTCAGATCGTAGGCCTGACCGCCAATGGACAGCTGCCCTTGACCGTTGGCAACGATCAAAACTGCAGGACGACCGCCCAGCGTGAACTGCCGCCCGTCATGCAACCGCAGTTCGTCGATGGCATAATGCGGACACTGCACCAAATGCCGGACACTTTCGTCGCCGTCTTGGGCGAAGGGAACTGGCGGGTGAGATGTGGAGGCCGCTTCGGGCCCAAAGTGAATGGATTGCAGGGCTTCCACCACATGCAGCTGGCGCGATCGCCCGTCCACTCCCACCCGATTCCAATCAAACAGCCGGTAGGTGATGTCCGAAGTCTGCTGCACCTCGATCACCCGCACCCCCCGGCAGAGGGCGTGCACCGTCCCGGCCGGAACGTGCACAAATGCACCAGCCTGCACATGATGCCGCACCAGATGCTCGGTCAAGCAGCCTGCCCGCAGAGCAGCAGCCACCTCTGACGGTCCCTTCAGGTCAAGCCCGACCACGATGGAGGCGTCGGCGTCTGCCTGCAGGACATACCATGATTCAGTCTTGCCGCGGGCACCAGCCAGGCCAGCCGCCACCTGGTCATCGGGATGAACCTGCACGGAAAGATCGGCCGCTGCATCGATCAACTTCACCAGCACTGGAAACTCGGCCGGCGCCGCTTGTCCGAGATAGTGGTCCGGGTATTGAGAGACGATTTCCGGCAGTGTCTGTCCGGCCAATTGTCCGTTCAAGCAAACACTGGGCGCTGCGGCCAGACCCGAAAGCGTCCAGGCTTCACCGTAACCCTGTACGGCAGGGCAGCCAGGAAGCACGCGGGCAAGATAGTCGCCGCCCCAGACTCGGTGTTGAAACAGCGGCTGGAACTTGAGCGGATAAGGGGAGAAATCGGACATGAATTACCCTCCCAATTATCGATTAGTGAACCATTCACTGCCGGAGAGGCATTTACCTGCCACCTGGAGCATTAGCGTCATGGCGCTTCGCGAAAACCGCAGAACAATTACGGAAAGTGAGTAAGGCGATCACTCTCCGGCATAGAGATAACTGACCGTCTTCTGTCCAGAGAGGGGGAAGCTTGTGCGGCGGCGCCGACGTTCCTTGCGCGAAAACCAGCTGATTCTGCTGACTGCGGCTGTCACCCTGGTGCTGACGCTGCTATTACAGTCCTTCTACCAATGGTGGATCAACGACTCCTGGCAGACGAGCACCCTTGATTGGGTGCATGTGCCAGGCTACGAGATCAGCAAGTTCATCCAGACGATAGAGCGGATCAACAATGGAAGCCCCACTCCCCTGGTCATCCGGGAAGTGGAGCTCTCCGGTCCATCCGAAGTTCGAGGGCGGCAGCCGGTGCAAAATCTCTATGACCTGCTGGCACTGGAGGAGACCTACGCCGGCCAGGTGATGATCATGCGTTTTCTGGTGAGGGGACCGCTCTCATATTACGAGTTTGCCGAACTCAATCGCCTGGGCCCAATTCAGGACATCACCCGGCGCTATGTTCTGCGGGAAATCTCAGTGCTAAAGAAGTGACACGGACGAATGATAAAGGCACTCGCCAGCGCGAGTGCCTTTATGTTACCCCTCTTTGCTCGGGCACTTGGCCGCACAGGACCGACAGTTGCCGGAGCACTGCAGTTGCTCAATCATCAGTTGGTTGCAGCGCGGACAGCGCACAGTGCCGGTTGCCACTGCCAGACCGCAAGCCGGGCATTGTTGCTCTTGTTTCTCCGGTTTTGCCATGGTTCACCCTCCTAGAATAGCACTTTCGCGATGATGCCGCCGACCAGAAATGCGGTGGCAAAGGAGCTGATCCAGAGCAGAATTGACTCTTTCCAGTTCCGCTCCTTGAAGATGACCAGGACGGAGGCGATGCATGGCACAAACATGGTGATGGTGATCATGGCCACCAGCGTTTGTCCGGCCGTCAAAGATAGACTGCTCAAACCGGCTGCCCCGAAGTCGCGACGCACGATGCCCATGATGAAGGCAATGGATGCTTCCTTCGGCAAGTCAAGCCAGCCGACAGTGACTGGAGCGAACACGTTCTGGAGAGAGGCCAACAGCCCTGTCGCCTGCAACACGCTGATCAGCAGGGAACCCAGCACAAACAAGGGCGCTGCTTCTAGAATGAAGAGATAGGACCTGTTCAGTGTCTTCTTGAGCACATTGTTGGCTTGTGGCCAACGCACGGGCGGCAAATCGATGAACAGATCAGTAGATTTCCCGGGCAATACCCGATTGAGTATGGTGCCGACCAGCACGAATACGGTGATGATGGTCAGGACATAGATGCCAATGTACTTCCATCCGAGCGGAGCAATCATGCCAGTGATCACTCCGAGCTGTGCCGAGCATGGGATGGTGATGGCCAGCAAAGCGATGGCAATCAGTCGCTCTCGCTTCGAACCCAACAGTCTGGTGGTGATGGTGGCCATCGTGACGCAACCAAATCCCAAGATGATCGGGATGACTGCTCGACCGTTCAGGCCGATCTTGGTCAATGCCCGGTCCACCAAAGCCGCAACACGCGGCAAGTAGCCGGAGTCCTCCATGATGGAGAGCAACAGGTAGAATCCGAGCACCAGCGGCAGGAGCAACCCCAGGACGTAGGTGACTGCCATGGTCAGCACCCCGAACTCCCCGATCAAAATCTGACCCAAAACGCTGCTCGGAGAGACCAAGCCGCCAACCAGATTGCGGATGAAGGGCTCGTAGAAGCCCTGCATGATCGCTTCCTCAGTCACGCCGACGACGTCGCCCGCGATCAACACACCGAGCACCCAGTACATACCCCAGAGTGTCAGGAACAGCAGGGGAATACCCGTCAGCGGTCTGACCATCAGTCGGCCAAGGGTAACGCCGAAGGAAGCGCCGCGAGTTGTCTGTCGCACCACTCGTGAGACAATGTCATTAACCCGGGTCCGGCGCTCGCTGTATACTGCCTCTCGCTGCCCCGTCGCTGGTATGGACAGGAGCTCCAGCGTGTCCTGGTCATCCTCGAGCAGCAGCAAAGCGTGACGGCGATCGGATACCTTGGTCGCAATCTGCTCCAGACGCTTGGCCAAGAGAGGATTGGTGTTGCCGACCCGGGCGGTAGAGATAGCCGATTTTAGCTCCGACAATCCTTTGCCGGCAGTTGCTACCGTGGGAATGACCGGAACACCTAGCTCCTTGGACAGGGCCTCGACATCGATGTTCAGGCCGTTGCGCCTGACCTCGTCCATCATGTTCAGGGCAATTACCAATGGAGTTCCGAGGTCAATCAGTTGTTCAGTGAGAAAGAGGTCTCGCTCCAGGTGCACGGCATTGACAATGTTCACGACCAGATCGGCCTGCAGCACGATGTCGCGCGTCACCCGTTCCTCGTCATTGAAGCTGGAAATGCCGTAGACTCCCGGGGTGTCGATCAGTACGTCTCGCCCGAGCGGCGCCGCTGTGATCTCCACCGTCGTTCCCGGGAAGTTGGAAACATCAACATACATACCGGTGAACGCATTAAAGAAGACTGACTTGCCGCAGTTGGGGTTGCCGACCAAGACGATCTTCTTGGCTCCGGGCGGAATCTTCAAGCTGCCGACCTGGTTGTGACAAGATGGTGCTGCCAATGCCATGACTACCTACCTCCCCGCTCTCGACGCTGGCGGCCCACTCTGGGGCTGACCGCGATTTGCTCCGCCAAGCGACGGCCGATCGCATACTGCATTAACCCCCGCCTAATCACCACCGGACCGCCCGGGATGATCTCGTCACAGCTTATTTCTGAGCCTTCGGCGATCCCAAAGCGAATCGCTTGCGCGCGCACAGTGCTGTCCTCAATGTGAGTGACTACTGCCTGCTCTCCGTGCCGCATGTCCGCCAACTTCATGTCCAGCGCCTCCTCTGTCTCTCGATGCTTTCTCCGAGAGCATCTCTCTGATGGAAATCTGTTCACTGAGAACCATTCTCATATAGGTTGCAAAAAATTAGCTCACTGTCGAGAGTGAGATTCATTTTCACTTAGATTATACCCTCGTCGAGGATTTGCTGTCCAGCACAAATTGAAAAAGATTCTCAATTTATCGCCTCAACCCGGCATCCTTGTACAATTGCTATTCAGGCTGAACCTGCCCTATGCCTGAGAGAACGATCGACAATCCCGAAGACACGCTAGGAGACGGACGAAGAGCAAACCGGTGGGATCAGCAACCAAGAACGGCAAGAGAATCACCGGCGACCAGCCAAGCCAAGAACAAGAACGCCGGATCACTCCGGCGTTCCTCTGCAACGCTATCCGACAGACAGACGCACGCGCGAGCCGCGACCGCCGGGCTCGGCCGGCGTGACCTGTACCTGACGCAGAATGCGCTCTCTGAGCTCAGGCACATGACTGATCAGGCCTATGGACATCTCGCGTCCCCGCATCCGTTCCAGGCAACCCATCACCACTTCCAGCAGCTCGGGGTCCAGGCTGCCGAAGCCCTCATCCAGGAAGAAAAACTCCAAGCGATGCCTGCCGCGCAACTGCACCTGAGAGGAGAGCGCCAGAGCCAACGCCAGCGAGGTGATGAATGTCTCGCCGCCAGAGAGAGTGTAGACAGGGCGACGCTCGCCGCCGTTGCCGTCATCCCGCACCAGGAAGCCGCCGTCGGGCGAGATCTCCAGTGCATAGCGCCGCCCGCTGAGCAAACCGAGCCAATCGGTGGCGATGCCGGCGATTGCTTCCAGGTGCTCAGAAGCCATGAACTCCACCAGGGCATTGCCACGCAAGAGCGAAACCAGTTCGGACAGTAGATCCGTCTCCCGCGCCAGTCTTTGCCGCTCACTCTCCAAAGCGAGCCACTGTTGGTGTCGATCCCGGAGTTGTTTCAGCCATTCCCTGGCCTGAGCCAGGATAGCTATCGCCTGCTCCTGAGCGGCAGCAGCCGCTTCGGCCTGTTCCACCAACTCCAACCAAGCACTCTCCGGGATGAATTGTCCAGCGAGTTGCGCGTTCAATTGCTCAAAACGGTCTTGCAGCATCATCATGCGGTCCCGGTACTCTTCCAACTGCTTGCGCCAGACGGGCACCAAGTCGGACCAGGACAATGCCTCTTCCGCTTCCGCTCTACTCATGAACGTCTCTTTCTGCAAGGCAATCTGAAGGGCAGACTTTGCTTCCGTCAAGCTGAGTTCGGCCAGGCGGTGCGCCTCGTGAACCGCCCTTTGCTCCTGCCGAGCAGCAATCACCCGCTGCCTCACCTGGCCGAGGGCGGCCTCGGTCCTCGTCGCGGCTTCACTCAGTTCTTCCAGCGTTCCGGCCACGCTGTCTTTTAGGCCAGCAGCTGGGAGACCACCGGTCAATCCGACCAGCTCTGTCCGCAACTCCTCGAGGGAGACTCTCTGCATGCGATACTCCGTGCGTGCTTGCGCCTGCTGTTCCTTCAGAACGCCGAGCGTTTGCTCTGCCCGGGCAATTGATTGCGCCAGTTCATCGCGCCGCAGGCGTTCCTGGTTGATCTGCCGGTCAAGCACCGTGAAGTGTTGGTCCATCTGCTGATAACGCAACTTGGCCACTTGGACATCGGTCGCCCCCAGGGCCGCCAAAATAGGGCCGAGTTCTGACTGCAATCTGGACTGCTGCTCGAGCAAGCTTGCTCGTTTGCCTGCCAAACGCTTGATCTCAGCTTGATGCGCGCCGATCGCCTGCTGCAGCAAGCCGACCTGTCCTTGTCCGGCGTTCACCTCTGTGGCGCACTGCTGCAGCCGCTCTTTAGCCCGGTCAATCTCCGCTTGCCACTCGCTCTGGCGGTTCAACTCCCCAGTCAACCGCTGGAAGTGAGCCAGCGCTACCCGAGGAAGGTCACTCCATTCTCCCTGTTCCATCCATGCCTGCGGCAGCTTTGCCAGCCGCGACTGCATCTCCTCTCGGGCAACTTGTACCTCCGTCAGGCGACGCTCGCGCGCCGTCTGTTGTTCGGTCAACTGTTGCTGCCACCTGAGCAGATCCGTCTGGATGCGAGACCTAGACTCCTGTCTCTGCTGCACGCGCGCTCTAGCCTCGGAGAGCTCTATCTCCAGCCCCGCCAGTTCAGGGGAGTGCCCAGCCGCAGCCACCCGAGGGTGCTCACTTGAGCCGCAGACAGGACAGGGTTGCCCCGTCTGCAAATGCCCTGCCAGGATCGCAGCCATGTTCTGTTCCCTGGCATCCGCCAGCCTCTGTTCCAGCCGGGTGACCTCCTCAGTCGCGGCCAAAGCGGCAGTGTTCGCCTGCGCCAACTGCTGCTCTCCATCATGCAATTGCTGCCCAAGACCCTGGAGAGAGCGCTCAATCTCGACCAGCGACTGCTCCAGCCGCGCGAGAACCGCATGTTCCGAGCAGACCCGCTGTGCCTCTGACTGGTAGTCACTCGCCTGCTGCAGATCTGGGGCAGACACCCCGGCAGGCGCCTGAGAAGATAGCTCATCCAGCGTTGCCTGCTGGCTGGCAAGCAATTGCTGGTGCTCCTGCAAAAGACTGAGAGTCGCGCCCAGCTCGCTTTGGGCCTCAGTCAGCGCCTGCAGACGAGCCGTCTGCTCGTCTGCCGCTTCCCCCAGTTGGGCACTCAGCTGTTGGCCCCTGCCTGCCAAGGTAACGGCTGCCGCCAGTTGCTCCCGCACAGCAGGATCGATCTGATTCTGAACCATTTCTGTTTGCAGCCCTTCTATCGTCTTCGCGGAGGCTAGCAGTGCTTGTCTGGCCGTGTCCAGGGCCAGGGTGTTCGCCTCCACCTGCGCCGTGACGGCCTGGCCCTCCTGCAACCTGACATGCAACTGTTCGGTCAGCGTATGTACCTTCTGCTCCAATGACAGTGCCCGCTCCAGCTGCTCCAAGCGTTTCTGCAGCGGCCCTTGCTGTTCTCGCCAGAGACTTCCAGCAGTTTCTGCCGCGACCTGCGCTGCGGCTTCCTTTGCCTCCAGTACCGCCAAAGCGGCGGTTTGCTGTTCCAGCGCCGCCGCGGCTGACCGCTCGCGCTGCACGGTGTCATCCGCAGCCTGGATAGCACCCCGAACTCGCTCGGCGGCCGCCTGACGCTCTACCCGGGCAGCGCAGGCAGCAATCTCACCAGCGCGCTGCTCCAAGTCTTGCAGCGCCAACTGCACTTGCTCCAACTCCTGTTGGCGGTCCCGGATCTGACGGATGCGCTCCCGCTCGGCAACGGCGTTCGTACAGGCCTCGCGAGTGGCAGCCAGCTCGGATGCGCCCTGCACCACCTGCTCTTCGGCAGCCTGTACGTCTTGCAGCGTTGCTGCCCCCAGGACTGACTGCGAGCGAACGACGGTCTGCAGCTCAATCTCAGCTGCCTTCCACCGTTCACTGACCAGTCGGCTCAGCTGCTCTCCGTACTCCTCCAAGCCAAAGATGCGCTCCAACATGCGCCGGCGTTCACTACCCTGCAGATTGAGGAACTCGGCGAAGCGACCCTGAGGCAACACGACCGCGCGAGTGAAGTCATCTTCAGTTAAGCCCAAGATGTCCTGAACTGCTTGGTCGACCTGCGATGCTTTATCCGCCAGCACGACCGTCTCTTCACCCTGCAACTCAGACAGTCTGGCCAAGCGACAGACTACGCTCTCGTCCTTGGCCACATACTTGCGCTCCACCCGGTAGCTCTTGCGCAAGTCACCGCTGCCGAGCTGCCATTCGAATAACACGCTGGCCTCCGTCAGCGACTTGTTCACTATACCCTGAGTCTTGCGGCTCGCCCGCTTAACCGTACCGTAGAGAGCGAGGGTGATCGCATCCACGACTGTGGACTTGCCGCTGCCGGTGGGGCCGAAGATGCCGAAGACGTTGCCCTCGCACAGTCGCCCAAAATCGATCTCCTGCGGCTCTTTGAAGCTGTTCAGCCCCGCAATCACCAAGCGGATGGGTCTCATCGCCCTGATTCCTCCTCTCCTGCAGTGACAATGGCACTATTTGCTAGCTCAATGAACAGCTGCGTCAGTTCTGGCGTCGGGGCAGCCCCGCCACGCCGCTGCCGGTGGAATCGCTCGAAGATTTCGGACAGCGCCAAGCTCGCCAGTCGTTCCGTTCGCTCGGCCAACTCTTCACTTGGCAATACAGTACGGATGTTGACTAGCGTCGGCCAGGCCTGGCGCAACTTGGCCAACTCTTCATTGCTGATGAACTGAGGCACGTGCAACTCTAGATCTACCCATGCCGGTCGCCCCTGACTGCTCTCGATGCGCTGCCACGCCCCTTCCAATCCGTCAAGACAGATCCAACGCTCCAAGGGCAGGCCGGAATGGAGCGGAAGTGGCTGTACCTTGGCGGCAGCGCCGGGGTGCACGTCGACCAGATAGGCAACCTTGCTCTGATTGGCTTCGGAGAAGCTGTAGGCCAGAGGTGAACCCGAGTAGAAGGCCAGGCTGGCTGCGTGCTTCACCTGTTGGGGCCGATGCAAATGGCCGAGCGCTATGTACTGGGCGGACGCCGGCAAGTGATCCGCTGCCACGGCGCAGGCGCCACCCACTTCAATTGGCCGTTCGGAATCGCTGCCGGACCCTCCCTGCACGAACAGATGTGAGACGGCCAGGTTGACGGTATCGTCGCGATAGTTGGCCGCCTGTCCCTGCAAGATCTCGCTCACCGTCTGCGAGTAGGCATCACGCAGGGCGCCTTCCTCTAGTTCCGCGCTGAGCAATCGTCCTAGCCGCGACTCAGAGGGATACGGCAGCAAGGAGATGACGGCGGAATATTGGCAAGCAGGCACGGCCAACTCCACCCAGCCCTGACCGGCTGCCAGGATCTGGGCGCGCTCTGGATCGCACGTTTCCGCAAGCGCACAAACATCCTCCAGGGGCAGCCCGAGCATGACGATTCCCTGGCCCTGCGCCAGAGGGCGCACTGCGGTCAGCCGATCAGGACTGTCGTGGTTGCCGGCAATCACCACCACGCCCCTGCTGCCGCCTTGGGACAGACGCTCCAGAGCGCGGCAAAACAGCTGTTCCGCCCACGCCGGCGGGTTGTAGGTGTCAAAGACATCTCCGGCGATCAATACCAGATCAGCCTGATGTTCCACCGCCAGGTCACAGAACTCAGCGATGAAGGCCTCCTGCTCCGCCTGCCGGCTGTGCCCTTCCAGCTGACGCCCCAGATGCCAATCGGATGAATGCAAAATGCGCACACTGACACTCTCCCTTCTCGAATGAATAATTGGGGACGGTTCTGGATTATTCACTTTGAATAATCCGGGACAGACTTGCGGCGCGGGTGAAGCGTTGGGGACGGACGTTCCTGCAGCAGGTGATTGCGCCCGCCAGATGCGATGATGACGCAGCCATTCCTGTTGCCCACCACGCCGTTCCGTCAGGCTGGTCGCGCCGCCCCGCCTGTCTGCCACTGCAAGACTAATGTAATGAGCTCGACTCGTCCGGGGTCCAGCAAAACTCGCCGCCAGCTCGCTCTTCGATCAACGCGTTACAACAGTACCTGATGGAGCTGAGGTCAGGTTCATGCGCTCACGACGGCTCAGACAGTTGCTGGACCTGTTCCGGCCTCGTTCGCTCATCTGATTTGGGGCACCCAACGCGTGGCTTGCGCGAACCAAGCCTGCCCTCCGGCGTTCCTGCTTGGCGCAAGCGATTCCTCGCACGGCTACTGGATCCTTTTCTAGAGAGCTCAAGGATAAGGCTCCCTAGCGTCTTTCATCCTGAGTGCAGCGAAGAATCTTGCCCCGGCGTTTCTGCGCCTTCCTCGCTACTGCTCAAGCCAATAGTACTAACTTCCGCTCTGGGAGAACGCTTTCCTGCCGAATTCAGGGATACCCTAACACTGCCAGTCGATCTGCAGCAGGAATAGGCTAGGGATTGAAGGAAGAGTATGAGGTACAAGCCGATTCCCGCAAGCGGAAATTGCTCTGTGGAAGCTCGCAACACTGCTTGGTGCTGGGATGAGATAAGACACTTTGGCAGGAGCCAAGGGGGTGTTAAGAAAGATGAGTCTACGGTTAATTCTGGGGCGGGCCGGTAGCGGCAAGAGCACGCGCATCTACGAGGAAATCAGCGCGCTGGTGGCAGCAGAGCCAAGCGGCTCTCCGCTCTGGTTATTGGTGCCGGAGCAGGCGACCTCTCAAGCTGAACGCAGTTTGACGGACTGCTGTTCGACGGGCGGCCTGATGCGCGCCCGCGTGATCAGCTTCCGACGGCTGGCCTACCAACTACTGCACGAAGTGGCCGGGGCGGCACTGGTGCAGATTGGGGAGCTGGGTCGACACATGATCATCCGCCGGGTGATTGAGCAACGCAAACATGAACTGCGCACCTTCTACCGCTCTGCCAATCAACCCGGATTCACGCACAAGTTGGCACAGATGGTCAGTGAACTGAAGAGTTGCCAGGTAACTCCAGAGCAGCTTGCCGCACTACTGACAGAACAGGCAGACAAGCTGACCCCGACCCTGCGGAACAAACTGCACGATTTGACCCTGCTTTGCCACCAACTGGAGGAAGAGTACGGTGATACATACCTGGATGCCGATGATTGCCTGACCTTGCTGGCGGACAACGTGCCCAAGTCACAAGGCGTGGTGGGAAGTCCGGTCTGGCTGGATGGTTTCAGCGGGTTCACTGCCCAGGAATACCGGGTGATTGAGCGGCTGTTGTCCGTCTGCCCGGAAGTGAGCGTCTGCCTTACCCTGCCGCCGGATGCCTTGTCACGCAGGTTGCGCGACGATGATGTCTTCTACACTCCCTGGTCCACAGCCAAGGAGCTAGTGCGCAGGGCAGCCGAACTGGGTGTGACTGTCGAGCAGATAGCCATACCGGCAGGGCACAACGTTCGCTCGCGCGGCCATGCCGCTCTGGAATACCTTGAGTCCAACTACTTCGACCGTTTGCAGCCCCCGTTTGCGGAATCGCCGGCCGGGCTGAGCATTGTGGCCGCCAGCAATCGCCGGGCCGAAGTGGAGGCCGCAGCAAGTGAAATTATCCGCCTCTGCCGGGAAGAGGGTTACCGCTACCGCGAGATTGCCGTCACCGTGCGTGACTTCGCCAACTACGATTATCTGTTGGCCACGGTGCTGAATGACGTTGGCATCCCGCACTTCCTGGACAAGAAGCGGGCGGTCGATCAGCATCCAGCGCTCGAGCTGGTCCGGTCCGCTTTGGAAACGGTACTGGAGAACTTCCCGTACGAGGCTGTCTTCCGTTGCCTGAAGACGGACCTGTTCCCCGTCAGCCGCGACGCTGTGGACATCCTGGAAAACTACGTGCTGGCAACGGGCACGAGAGGGCAAAGTCGCTGGCTGACTGGGGACGACTGGCTGCCACATCAATCTGAGGGCGAGGGTGGCCAAGAAACTGTCGAACAGACGGAACTGCTGAATGCAGCCCGCCGCACTGTGGCGGATCTCTTGGGCAGCTTGAGCAAGGCGCTAGAGCAGGCTCTGGATGTGCGCGGTTACGCAACCGCCCTGTATCAGTTCCTGGAAAAGTTGAAGGTGGATGAAACCCTATTTGATTGGGCAGAGACGGCGGCAGCCAAAGGAGAACTGGAAGCCGCCAGCCTGCACACCCAGGTCTGGTCTGCCCTAATCGGACTCTTGGATGAAGCAGTAGCTGGCTTGAACGATGAAAAACTGCCCCTGCGGGAGTTCGCGCGCGTCGTGGACAGCGGCCTGGAGACGATCGAACTGGGGCTGATTCCTCCGGAACTGGACCAGGTGGTGATCACCAGCTTGGGACGCTCCCGCCACCCCGAGGTCAAGGCAGCGCTGGTGCTCGGCGTGACCGAGGGCGTCCTGCCGGCTCGAGTACAGAGCGACGGCATCCTCACGGACCATGAACGCCAGATCCTGGCCAGTTGTCAGCTTGAGCTCGGTCCCTCAGCCGAACGCCGCCTATTCGATGAGCAATACCTGATCTACTCGGCCCTAACCAGGCCCAGTCAGCGGCTCTGGTTGAGCTATCCGTTGGCTGATGAGGAGGGAGCGACCCTTTTGCCCTCCAGCGTGATCAAGCGTCTGCGGGAGATCTTCCCGCAGCTTGAAACTACGGAACATCCGCTTACCCCGGTGGGTCTCGGCGGCGCGGATGTGCTCCCCTACCTACCTCACCCCACTCCTGCTCTGCGTCAGTTGGCGGCCGAACTGCGTGAGGCAGCGCTCAACCGGACGGTAGCGCCCGTCTGGTGGGATGTGTACAGCTTCCTGCTCTTCTCAGCCAAGGACAGGCCAGCTCTATTGCGTTTGCTTGCCGGCAGGGAACGCCGGAATGCGGAGGGCAGCCTGACCCGACAGGCGGTGCGTCGTCTCTACGGCCAAACCTTGCGAGCCAGCGTCAGCCGCATAGAACGCTATAACGCCTGCCCCTTTTCCTTTTTCTCCACCTACGGACTGCGACTGCAGGAGCGCGCCGTGCACCGGCTGGCGGCGCCCGATCTGGGCACTTTTTTCCACAATGCCATGGATCGCTTTGTGCTTGAGCTGCAAGAGCGTAACCTAGACTGGGGTCAGCTCGAAGATCAGCAGTATACTGACCTGACCAAGCAGATCGTGGGGGCGCTAGGGCCCGATCTGCAGCATCACATTCTGGACAGCTCCTCGCGCTACCGCCATATTGCCCGCAAACTGGAGCGGACGGTGGAACGCTCTGCGCGCATTCTGGGCAAACACCAGAGTCAGGGTAAGTTCCGCCCGGTCGCTGTTGAGCTGGCATTTGGCCCTGGCGGCCGCATCCCGGGGCTCTCCTTTAGCCTTTCGGACGGGACTCGCATCGAACTGGCTGGCCGCATCGACCGCCTGGACCTGGCCACGACCGATGATGGACAGTCTTATCTGCGGGTGATCGACTACAAATCCGGTTCGTCCCGGCTAACTCCGCTGGAAGTCTACTACGGCCTGAAGCTGCAGCTGCTTACCTATCTGCATGTGGCCAAGCAGTGCGCGGCTAACCTGCTGCCTGCGGAGGCGCTGGAGGCAGCCGCGCTCTACTTCCGCATTCACGACCCGCTGCAGACGGCGGAAGCACCGCTGCCGACTATCTTGGCGGAGGCCCGGGGGCTGGAGGCATATCGCATGCAGGGGTTGTTGCTGGATGACCAAGAGGCAATCTCGCTGATGGACCAGGAGCTGCGAGGCAGATCAGTGTTGATTCCGGTCTCTGTGAAGAGTGACGGCTCATTACGCCAAAGCGACAACGTCTGGAGCAGAGCAGAGCTGGACAGAATGCGGGAGCACCTGGAGGCCGAGTTGATGGCCGCCGGAGAAGCGATTATGCAGGGAAATATCGCAATTTCCCCCTACCGGTTGGACAAGGAGACTGCCTGCCGGTTCTGCTCCTATGCAGCTGTCTGTCAGTTTGATCCGTTGCTGCCGGAGAATGACTATCGCTGGCTGCCGAAGCTGCCGCGTGATGAGATTATGCGCAGGCTGAGCCAATCGGAAGGAGGCGAGTCGGGTGAGTAGTCAGACGTGGACCGCTGCCCAACAGCAGGCAATCAGCGAGCGCGGGAGCAACCTGCTGGTGGCAGCTGGGGCCGGCGCTGGCAAGACTGCTGTGCTGGTGGAGAGAATCATCCGGCGAGTCACTGACCAAGACAACCCGCTGAACATAGACCAACTGCTGGTGGTCACCTTCACCAACGCGGCGGCGGCAGAGATGCGCGAACGCATCAGCGCCGCCATCGCCGGCAAGCTGGCAGAGAATCCGGGGGATGCTCATCTCACACGCCAATTGGCGCTGCTCGGCCGGGCCTCCATCGCCACCCTGCATTCGTTCTGCCTCGACTTGCTGCGGCAGCATTTCTACCGACTGGACCTCGATCCCGCTTTTCGCATCGCCGACGTGACGGAAGCGGCACTGCTCCGAACTGACGTGCTGGAGAAAATGTTTGAAGAACGCTATCAGTCTGGCGATGAGCCGTTCATCGAGCTGGTGGACGCCTATGGCGGCACACATGACGACAGCCATCTACAGGAGATCATCTTGCAGCTGGATAACTTCGCCAGCAGCCATCCAGATCCCGCAGGCTGGCTGAGCAACTTGCCAGAACTGCTTGGCGACACGGAAGCGCGGGAAACCTGGTTGAGAGAACTCTCTCTGCTGGCCCAGAACCGCCTGGCCCAGGCTCGTGCCTGCCTGCAGCGGGCGCTGGGCATTGCTGGTTTGCCGGACGGCCCTGCTCAGTATCTCGATTTGCTGTGCAGCGAACTACAACAAGTGGAGAGTGTGATGGACGGCGCAGTCAGTGAGTGGGATGAACTGCGTCGCCAGACGCAGATGATTGGCTTTGAGCGTCTGCCCAGCAAACGCGGCGGGGATATTGGCCTGCGGGAGCAGGCCAAGGCGGCCCGCGAAACGGCCAAGGGGATTATCGGCAAGCTGAGCGAAAGGCTGCTGGCACAGACGGCGGACGAGCTGATGGCTGGGCTGGATGCGGTGCAGCCGGCCATGAGCTTGCTCTGCCGACTCACCCTCGACTTTCGCACACGCTATGGACAAGCCAAACAGGGCAAGGCCATCGTTGACTTCAATGATCTGGAGCACATGGCTTTGGCCGTACTGCGCGAGGCAGATCAACCGTCTGCCATAGCCCTTGAGTTGCAGCAGCAGTATGCCGAAGTCTTGGTGGATGAATATCAGGACATCAACGGGGTGCAGGAAGCGCTACTGCAGGCTCTGGCGGACCCGTCCGGACAGAACAACCACCTGTTCATGGTGGGGGACGTGAAACAAAGCATCTACCGCTTTCGTTTGGCCGACCCCACCCTCTTCCTGCGGAAATACCACGATTACGGGATGCATCCGTCACACGGCCAGCGAATCGATTTGGCGCACAACTTTCGCAGTCGGCCCAGCGTGCTGCACGCCGTGAACTACCTGTTCCGTCAACTGATGACGGAACGAGTGGGCGAGCTAGCCTATGATGAAGCAGCAGAACTGCAGCCGGGAGCATCCTATCCTGGATCTGAATATGCGGCTACCCCGCAAGCAGAAGTGATGCTGATTGAGCGCAATGCCATAGGCGGCGCCCCAAATGCTGAGGATGAAGACGATGCTTTAGCCGATTTGGGCAGCACTGAGCGGGAAGGCCGCCTGATCGGCTTGGAGATCCGACGCCTGGTGGAAGACAGCGGCCTGCAGGTCTGGGACAAACGACAGCAGAAATACCGGGACGTGGCATACCGCGACATCGTCATTCTCCTGCGCGCCACTGCCGGTCGGGCCAACATCTTCTTGGAGCAGTTGCGCCAACTCGATGTTCCCGCCTACGCCGAACTCGGTACTGGCTACTTTCAGACAACCGAAGTCCAGACGATGCAGAGCCTGCTGCAAGTGATCGACAACCCCAGACAGGACATTCCACTAGCGGCAGTGCTGCGCTCACCTCTGGTCGGTCTCGGCGGTTCAGACTTGGTGGATATCCGTCTGGCTGCCCCTGGCCTGAGCTTCTACGATGCCTTGCTGGCGTCCAGCAGACTAGAGGGGTCATTGGGGGAGAAGATCAGCGGCTGGCTGAGCGACCTGACGCGCTGGCGCGAACAATCGCGGCGCACGAGCCTGTCTGAGTTGATTTGGCAGATCTACCGCGACACTGGCTACTACACGCTGGTTGGCGCAATGCCGGGAGGAGCCGAGCGGCAGGCTAATCTGCGCGCGCTGCATGACCGGGCCCGCCAGTATGAGCAGACCTCATTTCGCGGTCTGTTCCGCTTCCTGCGCTTCATCGAACGACTGCAGGCGGAGCAGGGCGATCTGGGTACGGCACGCGCCTTGGGTGAAAACGAGAATGTGGTGCGGATCATGAGCGTGCACAAGAGCAAGGGACTGGAGTTCCCAGTGGTGTTTATGGGGGGACTCGGGAACAAGTTCAACCTGTTGGATCTGCGGCGCGATCTGCTGATCCACAAACATCTGGGCCTTGGCCCACTCGCCGTCGACTTCGAGCGCCGCATGCGCTATCCCACGCTTACCCGGCTGGTGATCGAGCAGCAGGTGTTGTTGGAAACACTCTCAGAAGAGCTGCGAGTGCTGTATGTGGCCCTGACGCGCGCCCGAGAGAAGCTCTATTTGGTGGGATCGCAACGTAACCTACCCCAGGCAGCGGCCAGATGGGCAGTGGCGGCAAGTCTGCCCCGCGGCAGACGCGGTGCTCTACCGGAAGACATGCTGGCGGAAGGTCGTTGTTACTTAGATTGGCTGGGCCCCGCCCTGATGGGGCACACCGATGCCGTTGCCTGGCTGGGTACGATGGGAGTGGAGCCGCCTGCAGTGCTCAGGGAATCGGGCAGTTCCTGTTGGCGGTTTTCAACCCGGGATGGTGCCGGGGTTACGGCTGAGCCTGACAGGGCGCAGTCAGGGGAGGAGTTGGTCGCTGTGACCGAGCGTCGGGTGCTGCCTGATTATGGCTTTGCGGATGCGGTTGCCGCCCGTCTGGGTTGGAACTATCCGCATGCCGCTCTGCGCGGGAAGCATGTGAAGGTTTCCGTCAGCGAACTGAAACGGCGCTATGAGGCGCTGGATGAAGAAGCAGCGCCGTTCGAGCGCTGGCAACGACCGGCGGTTCGACGTCCGGCGTTTGTGCAGCAGACCAGCATCAGCGCCGCCGAACTGGGCAGCGCTCTGCATCTGCTGCTGCAACACGTGGACCTGCAGCAACCTCCGACAACTGCTTACCTGGAGCAATTGCGCGCGCGTATGCAGGAACAATTATTGCTGAATGAAGAACAGGCTGCCGGGATTGACCTGGAGTTGGTGCGAGGTTTCCTGGACAGTGACCTGGGGTGCCGTCTGAGACAAGCTGAACGGGTCTGGCGGGAGCTGCCGTTCTCGTTGCGCCTGGACGCCGCTGAACTGTATGGAGCTGAGTGCGCGGGTGAGTATGTCTTCGTCCAGGGAATTGTTGACTGCATTTGGCGTGAGGGACAGAACGTGGTGCTGATCGACTTCAAGTCGGATCAAGTGACTGAAGAGAACCTGGCTATTGTGGCCAATCGCTACCGGGTGCAACTGGACCTCTATCCGCGAGCGACAGAGGAGCTGTTTGGCCTTCCGGTGACCGAGCGCTACCTCTATTTCTTGCGCTTGGGGCAGGCAGTGAAGATGTGAAGCAGAGGCGGCCGCCGCAGAACACTCACAAGCACGGTATCCCTCGACGCTAAGGATAGAGGGACTACGGGGGACGGACCTCCTGTCTCGGGTTCGGCCGGGACAGAGGTCCGTCCCCTGTCCCGCTGACAAGTAAAGGGCGGCACAATAGGGCCGTCCTTTGCGCTCTCTGTGGGCTCTTCTCTTGTCAGACCGGGTGTGCAAGTCTGTCCCCAAATATCCAAAGTGAATAATCCAGAACCGTCCCCGAATATTCACGCCAAAAACAGATGGCCTGCTCTCTGTGAAGGGAGCAGGCCATTCTCAGCTGTCAGCGGGCGGGTGACTGACTCTTCTCCGGCCGGCTGTCGTAGGTTAATCCAACTCGAAGTAGGCGATGCCGTCGGGATGGATGCCGGCGTCGATGCGCCCGATTTCCTTCAGCGTCTCGACGTCAATGATGGAGATGTCGTTGGTCTTGTTGTTGGCCACGTAGGCGTTCTTGCCCGCGGCATCAAAGACCACGCCACCTGGCCAGACGCCCACGCGAATGCGCTTGATCTCCCAAGGGCGGCTACAGTCGATGATGGACAGGTCGCCGGACTCCCGGTTGGGAACGAACGCATAGTGGCCGTCCGGGCTGAAGATCAAGCGAATGGGCAGAGAACCGAGCTTCATGGTCTGTTTCACCTGGTGATCGGCCATGTTGATCACGTAGACATTGTCGTCATGCTGGTTAGCTACATACAGCTCGCTGCCGTTGGGATGCACAGCCAATCCCTCTGGTCCCTGCCCCACTGGAATATGCTCCAGCACCTGCTCTGTCTGCAGGTCAAAGCGGGTGACCGTGTTGGAGCGAATATTGGCGATGTAGGCAAAGTGCTCATCTGGAGTGAGCGAGACCATGTGCACGGAATCCTGCCCGGTGGAAAAGACATGCTTCACCGTCAAATCAGGCAAAGAGAAAACAAAGAACTTGGCTGAGCGCGTGGAGGCAAGCAGCAAACGCTGCCCGTCGCGCGTGATCGCCAAACCATGGGGAAAATGAAAGTCCGGGTGCTCGATGCGCTTGATCTCCTGCATAGTGCGATTGTCCAGGACCGAGAGCGTGTTGCCACCGGAGTTGGTCACGTAGGCCAGCGCCCCGTCGGGGCTAATCACAACTTCGTGCGGGTTCTTGTCCACCGGCACAGCCTTAACCACGGCCCGCCGCACCGGGTCAACATACATCACCGTGTTCTCATCCTTGTTCAGCACCAATAACCATGTCTGCTTCATCTGTCTGACCTCCTCAGTTCCCTTGACCGCCGCTCTGGCCAACTGATCGCAGCGTTCGTTCCAGCGGTCGCCAGCATGACCGGCCACCTTTTCCCACTGCACTTCGCGTTTGGCCGCCAAGGCAAGCAGCGCCCGCCAGAGATCCTGATTGGCCACCGGCTCACCCTTGGAGTTTTGCCAGCCGTTGCGCTGCCACTTGTCCAGCCAACGTTCACGAAAAGCGCGAATTAGGTAAGCGCTGTCACTATGTAGAATAACCTTCTTGCCCTCTGGTGCATGCTCCAAACCAACAACTGCAGCCATCAGTTCCATGCGTTGGTTCGTGGTCTGATTCTCACGACCAGAGAACTCCTGCACATCAGTGCCTTGTTGGATGACAACACCGTACCCGCCGGGGCCAGGATTGCCGGAGCAAGCGCCGTCGGTATAGATGATCACCGGTAGACTCATCAAAACTGCACTCCTTCACCTTACATAATCGGGGACGCGCCAAAATGAATAATTGGGGACGGTTCTGGAATATTCAGTTTGGATAATTGGGGACAGACTTGCCCTACTCCGTCCGACTGGGACAGATGTCCTGTGCGGGACAGCCTTCGCAAGCAGGCTTCCGGGCGTGGCAGGTGCGCCGACCGTGCCAGATCAGCCAGTGGTGCGCATCCTTCCATTGTTCGGGCGGTAGCACTGCGGTGATGTCCGCCTCCACCTTGTCCGGGGTGTTCTGCTCAGTCAGTCCCAAGCGCTGGCTCACCCGCAACACGTGGGTATCCACCGCGAAGGCTGGGATATTGAAGGCATTGGACAATACCACGTTGGCCGTCTTCCGACCCACTCCAGGTAGTCGCACCAACTCGTCCAGACTAGCCGGCACCTCTCCGCCGTGTTCGTCGAGCAGAATGCGGCAGGTCGCGAGAATGTTCTTGGCCTTGTTGTGATAGAGGCCAACACCCTTGATCTGCTGCTCCAGTTCCTCCAGCGACAGTTGGACGAGGTCTTCCGGAGTGGGGTACTTCGCGAATAGCGGCCCGGTTAGCTTGTTCACCTGCTGGTCTGTGGATTGAGCAGCCAGAATGGTGGCCACCAGGAGCTGCCATGGTGTGCGAAACTCCAGTTCACAATGGGCATTGGGATAAGCCTCAGCCAATAGCTGCATGACCTGATGAGCGTGCGCTGCACGTGCGGACATGGTGATCCCCCCTTGGTCGCGACTGAACACTGGTGCATACTAGTGCTTGGGTCAACTGAAAGCTCTATCTTCGCAGTTAGTCTCAGTCCAATGGTCTGCTATCAAGACTTCTGCAAGATGTAGTTTAAGACCTGACGCCTACCGAAGCAGAGAACTGCCTGTTGCCATTATAACAGACTCATACTCTCTCAGCCGAGAGTCCAGCAGACGGTGTCAGTGTTCAGCCCAACCGATCCTGCAACCTGTGGTCAGAGACTATACTCCCTGCCAATGCAAGGTCTGAATAGAGGAGGCGAAACGCCATGGACATTCTGCCAATCAGCTTCTACCAAGGCAGAGAGACAGCAACTATTGCGCGCGACTTGCTGGGCATGGTCCTGGTACGCGAAAGTCCGGCCGGAATGGCTTCTGGCATAATCGTGGAGACGGAGGCGTACCTGGCCATGCATGACCCGGCTAGCCACTCCTTCCGCGGCCCCACCAAGCGCAATCAGGCGATGTATGGGCCGCCAGGGAGTAGCTACGTCTATATCAGCTATGGCATTCATCATTGCATGAACGTGGTCTGTCAATCCGAAGGCGTGGCAGAAGCGGTGCTGATCCGATCGCTGCTGCCGTTGTCGGGAGCCGATCTGATGCGTTCGCGTCGCCGCGATGTGCCAGAGCGACAACTGGCGAACGGTCCTGGCAAGGTATGCCAGGTAATGGCCATCGATCTTTCCCTGAATGGACACCCGTTGCAGCAAGCTCCGCTGTACATTCTGGCCGGGGAACGCCCTCGCTATGTGGAAGCCACTCCCCGCATCGGCATCAGCAAAGGCACTGAGCTGCCGTTACGCTTCCTTGCCCGCATGTAAGCTCCAGGGCTGGGCGTCCAAGTAGGATGAGGCTGGTTTGAGCCAGGACGAAGGAAAAACCGCAACTGGCGGAGAAGGTGACTGTTCAGCCTGGCGCAATCAACACGCGGCCAGTCAAGGAGGCAAAGCGATGATTCTTTCTGGCAAGGAAATACGGAAACATCTAGGACAGGAAATCATCATTGAACCGTTTCAGGAACGGCGACTAAATCCCAACAGCTATAACCTCTCTCTGCACCGCCAGTTGCTCACTTACGAGCGACCCATACTGGACATGCGACAGCCAAACCCGGTGACCGAGATGGTCATTCCCGGTGATGGCTTGCTGCTGGAGCCAAATCGGCTCTACCTGGGAAGAACAAACGAGTATACAAAGACTGAGAAATATGTGCCCATGCTGGAGGGGCGTTCATCCATCGGCAGATTGGGGTTGTTTGTGCACGTGACCGCCGGCTTCGGCGATGTCGGTTTCGCTGGCTACTGGACTCTGGAGATGTTCTGCGTCCAGCCGATCATCATCTATCCGGACGTTGAAATCTGCCAGATCTACTATCACAGCATCGAGGGTGACTACGAAGCCTACAAGAGCGGCAAGTATCAGAACAACACCGGCGTGCAGCCGAGCTTACTCTATCAGGAATTTGCCAAGCGCTAGCCTAGTCCTCCCATGTGCGCACAAAAGGGGTCGCATGCATGCGACCCCAAACCCTCAAATGTGTGTCCATCCAGATCGGGGACATATCTCTGCCCTCGAAACCTCATCCTGCCAAGATGTGTCCATCCAGATGGGGACATATCTCTGCCCTCAAAACGCCCTTCCTGCCAAGATGTGTCCCCGCACCATCAACTCAGTGCAGCCGCCGCACCAGCAGGTACTGGTCTTCTCCCTCAGTGCCACCCTTGGGGTGATAAGAGTACCCATTGTCGACCAGCAACTGGGTCAGATTGGCCCGCTGCAGAGAATCCTTGTTCTCCAAGTGTACCCGCAGCTGTTCATCCTGCGCTAGCTCCGCCAGCCGTTCTTTCAGCTTGCGCAGATCCTCATCGCTGATTTCCGGCCCCATCGTAAACTGATATTCCACCCGCGACACCTCCAATGGATAGAGTGTGTAGTAACGCAGGGAAATAAACCAGGCCGACCAAATCGGCCAGCCTGTTGAAACTTCGGGCGACCGGAGGCTGCAAGAATGACTGCAGGTCTGTCCCCCAATATTCACTTTGAATAATCCAGAACCGTCCCCAATTATTCATTCTTGGCGTCAGCGGTTGCTGGCGAAGAGGAAGACCAGGGCGGTGAGCGAGAAGCAGATGCTGATCAGATACATGAACAGCACGGTCTGCACCTGCGTCAATCCCCAGCTCTGCAGGCGGTGGTGGGTGTGACCGTGGTCGGCCACGTAAAACGGTTGTCCGCTGCGAGTGCGGCGGATGATGTTGAATACAGTATCAAAGATGGGCAGACCGAGCGCCAACACCGGCACCGCAATTCCCACCAGGGTAGCACTCTTGAACGAGCCGCCCACTGAAATCGCGCCCAACAAGAAGCCGAGGAAATTTGCGCCCATGTCTCCCATGAAAATCGAAGCAGGGTAACGATTGAAGCGCAGGAACCCGATGGAGACGCCGAGCACCAACACGGCCAAAGTGATCGAGACAGTTTGGTTCATCTGCCAAGCCACCAGAGCCAAGGTTCCGGCGGCAATACTGGCAATCCCAGCCGCCAGCCCGTCCAACCCATCCATGAAGTTGATCAGATTCATCACAGCCACAACCCAGATAATGGTGGAAAGGTAGGACAGCCACGGAGGGAAGAAGATCATCCCGGCGGAAAAAGGATTGCTCACGTAATAGATGCGCACTCCGTGGAAAGCGAGCACCAGAGCGGCAACGATTTGTCCCAAGAACTTCGGTCCGGCGCTGAGTTCCTTGCCCCTGGACTTGTAATAGTCGTCCGCCAAGCCGACGGAGAAAGCGATCAGTGAGCCGAGGATGATGCCGCGCAGATTACTGTTCAGCGGCAACACCAAGAGGGCGGAAATGCAGAAGCCAGCTAGCATCGCCCAGCCACCCATCAGAGGAGTGGCTTTGTCGTGTTGCTTACGCCAGTTTGGTCGATCGATGATCCCCAAACGGAACGACAGCTTCTGTGCGACTGGGGTGAAGATCCAAACCAGTGCAGCCGCCAGTACAAATATAGCAATATAGCGTAACATAGCGATCTATCCTCCCAATTATACAAAGCTGTTGTCGTTTGCTGTAGAAATGACCCGTTTACGCAGTTCAGCGCGCCGGAAGCAGATTCCTTCCCTGGTTCCAATATCTCATGGATTTTTCACATCTATTCAAACTATTTACCCGTCTCTGGTTGATCGCCAAACATCGCCTTCAAGTACTTCTGACGCATCTCATCCCGGTTTAGTTCAGGCGGCCAGAGCTCGATCTTGTCCAGAGGGATGCGCATAGCAGCGCTAACATTATCATAAACCGATCTATTGGCTCTGCCAAGCTCTCGCAGCAATTCTTTCACTGTCTGGCGCGTGCTTTTTCCATCTAGTGGGCAGGGATTCTTAATCGGCTCCCAGGCAAAGAACTTGTATGCAGACTTAATCTCCCATTCACGCAAATAGATCAGCGGCCTGATTACGGTTAACTGGCTGCGATCCTGCTCGGTCACGGGAGTGAAGGTTTTGATCTGTCCCGAAAACAGTATGCTCATCAGGAATGTCTCAACGGCATCGTCATGGTGGTGGGCCAGTGCCAGCCGATTATAGCTTTCGCGTTGCGCAATGCGATTGAGTGCGCCGCGGCGAAAGAAGGCACAGCGCGGACAGGGGTTCTGCTCGCTGGGGGCGAAAGCGATCTCGGCCAGATTCACCTGCTCCAGAATGAGGGGCACCCCCAAACTCTCGCACAAGTCACGCAGCCGCTTGGCCGGGAAATGCTGATCAAACATCGGGTCGATTGTTGCGGCCGCCAACTCAAAGCGAAAAGGCGCGTGCTCCCGGATCACCGATAATGCATAGAGCAAGAATGAACTGTCTTTTCCCCCAGACAGACCAACCAGGCAACGATCACCCGGCCTCAGCATGTCAAATTCCATCAAAGCTCTCCAGATCTTGCGCACATAACTCTTCGGCAAATTGGTCTGCATGAGCATCCCCTTCCTAATCAATTCAGTATAGCCCCGAAATAGCATTCACTCAAGCAAAGAGGAGAGGCAAGAACCGCCTCTCCCCAGAAAACGAAATTGCTGCCATCAGGCAACCCACCCTACCAGGATGGCATTGACCAAGCTGATAGCGACCATCTGCAACTCACGTGTGGCCACTTGCCGCTGATTAAAGACATCCTGACGCCAGGCCAGCGCCGCGCCACAGAGAGCGAGTATGGCTGTCCAGGCGAAGCGACCGCTGACCAAGCTGATCCCAAAAGCCAAGGCAGCGGTGAGCCCGAAATAGGCCACCACCAGCATGCGGGCTCGTTGCAGGCCGAGGTGAGCAGCCAAGGAAGCGATTGTCGTGCGTTTGGGTGGCGTGGCATGCAGATCACGCCACCAGTCCGGCAGATTGTGCTGCATCAACCAGCAGACACAGAGCAGGCCGTGCAGCACGGAGCCGGCCGCGGCGGCAAAGGCCAAGTCGCCAACCAAGGCCTCATAAGTGGCTAGCCCACACACCGTAATTGCCGGAAAGGCTGCCAGCCACTCCCCCGCCAAGGGTTGGTATGAAAGACGCCACGGTCGGCAGCTATAGGCGACTGCCCCCCACAATCCGACCGCTAGGTACAGCCAGAGTGTCCAGGCCACACCCCGTGCAGCCGATAAAACGCCGACGAGCAGCAGGCTGAGCACTGCCACCAAGGACAGCTCCCGCGAGTCGAAATAGCCAAGGCGCATCACCCCGCTGCCGCCGGAAAAGAACTCGCGCGCACCGCGATCCGTTCCAGTGTGCCAGTCGGCGCGGTCGTTCAAGCTATGTGACAGCCAGCCCTGGATGACGACGGCGATAGCCAGCACGCGCAGCAGTCTGACCCAGGGAATCGGCGGCAAACTCTCCCGACTGGCCAAACCGAGCGACAGAATAAACGCGCCACCAGTCCAGGATAGCGTGGCCACCGGTCGCAGCAGTACCCAGAGCCCGGTCAATCTACGGGACAATGCCCGTTCTGCAGAGGTCATCACGAAACCCGGGAGAGCACGAAATCAGCCAGGAAGAGTAGAGCAGCTTTGGCGTCATGCTCAGGCGCCCGCTCAAGCTCGCTCTTTGCCCTGGCAATCAGCTCGCTGGCTTGCTGCTCGGCGAACTCGAGGGAGCCCACCTCGATCAGACAGTGGCGAATGGCATCCCAGTTCTCCGCCTTCTGGGCGCGAATCCAGGCGGATATCTCGTCGCGACGCGGATGGTTAGCCAATGCATGAATCACCGGCAGAGTGATCACTCCCTGGCGCAGATCGAGCATGGTCGGTTTGCCCAAGGTGACAGACTCACTGGTGAAGTCAAGCAAATCATCCTTCACCTGAAAGGCCAAACCCAGGTTCAACCCGTACGCGTGCAATTCATCCGCACTGAGCGGGCCTCCGGAACTGAGCAGACCACCCGCCCGACAGCACTCAGCCAAAAACCAGGCTGTCTTCTGCCTGATGCGTGAGTAGTAGTCTGCGAGGGTGACGCTTGTGTCAAAGCTGCTGCTCAACTGCGTCAGTTCACCCTCAACCAGGCTGCCGATCACGCTGGATACGACCTGCACCGCATTCAGACCAACCTCACCGGCCAAACCAAGCGCCCGGGCAAACAGAAAGTCGCCTAACAGCACGGCTGTCTTGTTGTCAAACTGCGCATTCACTGACGGCTTGCCCCGCCGAAGCTGTGAGTCATCCACGATGTCATCGTGTACCAAGGAACCAAGATGCACCAACTCCAGAGCGGCGGCCACCCTCACGACAGCGGCACTATCGGAGTTGCCCAGCTTGGAAGCCAAAATGGTGACCAAAGGCCGAATCCTCTTGCCGCTACGTGCCAGTGAATAAGCCGCAGCTTTGGCCAGTTGAGGCGTGAGAGTCTTCACCGCCCGATTCATCTCTGCCTCGACCTGATGCATTTCTGCTTCCACAGAACGATAGACATCGTTTAGGCTAGAAACCAAGAACACCCACCTCCCGGCAATACCAGTATTTAGTATCTGCCGGAGGTGGGTGTTTCATGCGATAGGCTGTCTCCCAAAACTGACTACTCCCCGTGGGAAAGCACGTGCGCTTCGATCAGATCGATCACGCGTTCCGCTGCCTGCGGACGAGCCAGTCGCCCTGCCATCTGACTGAGTACACCAAGCCGCTGCTGGTCACGCAGCAGCTGCGCGATCTTCACCCCAGCGTGGCGGTCATCGAACAGGCGAATGGCCGCCCCTTGTTCGGTCAGGAAATTGCTGTTGCGATCCTCCTGTCCCGGAATAGGAGAGATGACCACGATCGGCTTGCTCTGACTGAGCGCTTCAGCGGCAGTCACGCCACCGGGTTTGGTCAGAACGAGGTCGGCTGCTGCCATCAACTGCTGAATGCAGTCAACGAAGCCATATACTCGGCAATGGCATTGCCAGCGGTGGTGTTCCAGTTCTCCCCTGAGGATTTCATTGCGCCCTGCGACCACCAGAATCTGCACTCCTTGCGAAAGAGCATCCAACTGCTTCACGATCTCAGCGATGTTGCCAAGGCCGAGCGAACCACCCATGACCAGCACAGTCGGCAAGTCGGCCAGCCCTAGCTCCTGACGGGCTACCTGCCGATCCAGCGGCTGTCTGAACCGACGCATGATTGGTATCCCGGTTGACTGCACCAACTGTGGCGGCACGGACAGCTCCTGCATCATGAAGGCCAAATCCTCATGTGCGATGCAATAGATGTCGTTACCTTCGTGCACCCAGTAGGAATGCACCGTGAAATCGGTGATCACAGTCGTCAGGTGATGGTTGATCCGGTTGCGACGCTTCAACGTGCCGATCAACCCGGAACTGAAGGCGTGAGTGCAGATGATCGACTGTGGGTTGTACTCGCGGATGACATGCGACAGCGCACGAGCCAGCAGACGGTTGGGCAATGCTGCCAAATCGGGGCCGGAGTCAGCTTCAGTGGTGCGATAGAGCCTGCCATAGGCTTTTGGGGTATAGCGCACCATGTTCAGGTAGCCCTCCAGCACCACTCGGTTGAGCACTGGGCTGATGTAGCTGAGTGTATCCACAATGGCAACCCGCGCTAGGGGGTGACGGTGCAAGATTTCCTCCTGCAAGGCCTTGGCGACTTGATCATGCCCGGCACCAACGGACGCAGAGAAGATCAGAGTGTCCATCAGAAATCATCCTTTCAAAGGGTGTCCGCAGCAGCCAGATCACCTTCTGACTTCTGCGCCAGATTCAGGACAAACTAGCAGGGAGTCAAGCCCCAATCAATGGCTTGACGCCATATGGCGGGTTCTTGGTTTCAGAGTACTGGAGAGCAGAAAGGAGGTGTTGCAGTGTCTGAGCATGTATTCGTCGGAAAACCTGCCCCGGACTTCACACTACTTGACCAACATAATCAACCCGTGACTTTGACTGACTTTCATGGCAAGCAGCATGTCGTGCTGGTCTTCTATCCACTGGATTGGACGCCGGTCTGATCATCTGAGTTACCGGCCTGCGAGGAGATCTTGCCGCAACTCGCAGAGCTGAATGCCCAGGTTCTGGGCATCAGTATAGACAGCGTTCCCTCTCATCATGCGTTCGCAGAAAAGCTGGGCGTGACCTTCCCGCTGTTATCCGACATGCAGCGACGGGTGAGCCAATCATACGGTGTACTAGTGGAAGAACAGGGTATCGCTGCTCGCGCTACCTTCATCATTGACAAACAGAGCATCATTCGCCATCTGCTGGTCAATGACTTGGCGATTCGCCGCAGTGAACAGGAGATCCTGCGTATTCTCAAGACGATAACCGAAGAAAACGAGTAACCGGGCTTGGCCACAGCTCAAAAGAGCCCAACCGTCGACCAGCGTCGACGGTTGGGCTTGATGCTTCTAAACATCGTTTCTCCAGGCTCTGGGTGCGATCAACGCAATGATTGTGAACAACTCTAGTCTGCCAAGCAGCATGAGGAAAGAGAACCAAACAGTAGTCAAATCGCTGAACGCACTGAAGTTGCGGGTCGGCCCCGCTACCCCCATTCCGGGACCCACGTTGTTCAGGGTGGCGGCCACACTGCTGGCCGCGCTCTCCAAATCAATGCCCTCCAAAGAGACAAAGATCGTACTCACGGCAAAGATCAACAAATGCAGAGTGAAGAAGCTAGTGATCCCTGACATGTTGTCATTGCTGACCACCTTTTCACCTATCTTCACCGGGATGTAGCCGCGGGGATGGAACGTCTTGGCCACCTCACGCTTGATCTGCTTGAGCAACGCGATAATGCGAATATTCTTGATGCCGCCAGCAGTTGATCCTGCGCATCCACCGACGAACATCAACAGCATCAGAGTTGCCCGACTAAACGTTGGCCACAGGGCAAAGTCAGTGGTGGCATAACCGGTGGTGGTGATGATCGATCCCACTTGAAAGAAGGCATCCTTCATGGCTATCCAGATGTTGGAGTAACGGCCGGCGACATTCAGCCAAACCAGGAGCGAACTGACCGTAATCACGCCCAGATAGAACCGCAGCTCCTCATTCCGCAACACATCTCGCCACTTTCCCCGGGAGAGCGCGTAGTAGAGCGAGAAGTTCACCCCGGACGCAATCATGAAGATGGTGATCACGACCTGCAGGTAGACGCTGTCAAAGGCACCCACACTGGCGTTGCGCGTGGAGAAGCCGCCTGTTCCGACTGTGCCGAAGGTGTGAATTGCGGCGTCGTAGAGACTCATGCCACCGATGCGAAGCAAGACGATTTCCAGAAGGGTTATCCCTACATAAGTCGTGTAGAGAATCTTGGCCGTGTCCTTGATCCGCGGCAGTATCTTGTCCGCGACCGGCCCCGGACTTTCAGCCTTAAAGATTTGGAATCCGCCGACTCCCAGGGTTGGCAAGAGGGCCACAGTGAAGACAAGGATGCCCATGCCACCAATCCAGTGAGTGAACGAGCGCCAGAAGAGCAGCCCTAGCGGCAGAGCCTCAACATCACCGATTATGGTGGCTCCAGTTGTGGTGAAACCGGACACTGTCTCAAAAAAGGCATCAACAAACGAGGAGATGCTCCCAGAGATGATGAAGGGAAGAGCGCCAAACAGCGAGGCGATCACCCATCCCAGGGCAACGATCGCCAATCCTTCCCTGGCCTTGATCCTGGCCGCCGACCTTTTAAACCTGGACATGAGCAAGCCAATGGCTCCAGTTATGAGAATGGTCACCAAGAAAGCCGCCACATCGTTCTGCTGGTGATAGACAGAAATCAGCAGCGATGGGACCATCATCAGAGCCTCAAGAACTAACAGATCTCCCAGTACTCTTACTACGACTCCATAAGCCACGTATTACCCCGCCCTTGCTCGGCCGCATAAAAACCTCAAGTGCTGGCACATCCGAGGTCAGACAGAAGATGATCAGTCTGTCGTTGGCCTGAATAGTGGTTCTGCCATTTGGGACAATCACCTTTCCACCGTGCACGATTGCGCCAATGATGATGCCTTTGGGCAATCCCAGTTCCGCTAGCGGCTTGCCGATGACAGGCAATCCAGCTCCCACGATCACCTCGGTCACTTCGGCCTTCCCCCCCAGCAGCAGTGAGACGGAGACGACCTTACCGCCGCGGATGAACTTAAGAATATCGCTGGCGGTGATGTTGGTGGGATTGAAGGCAACGTCTATTCCCAGTTTGTCAATCAGATTGACGTAACTCCCGCGGCTGATTTTCGCGATGACCTTTTTGACACCGGCTTGCTTAGCCATCAAGCACATCAGCAGATTCTGCTCATCATAGCCGGTCGCCCCGATAAAGGCATCAGCCAAGGAGAGATCTTCTTCCTCCAGCAGGTTGATGTCAGTGCCATCGCCGTGGATGATCAACGCATTGCTCAGCCGCTCAGAGAGGTAACGACAACGCTCCTCACTCTGCTCGACAATGGTCACGCTGATGTTCACCAGGGTCAGCTGCTTGGCCAGATAGTACCCGATCTTGCCGCCACCAATGATGATGGCTCGCCTAATCCCTTTCCGTCCGGTGGTAAGCTTGAACTTCTCAGCCAGAGCGGTAATGTTCCTACTCTCTCCCATCACATGGATGACGTCGCCCTCCACCAACTCAGTATAACCATGCGGGATGATCATCTCACCTGAGCGGGAAATGGCGACAATCAAGAGGTCCTGCATGTCTGGGAGGTCCGTCAAACGCTTGCCCACAAAGTCTGCATTGTGACTGATGTTGAAGTCCACCATGGAGACTCGGCCCTTGGCGAAATCGCCAAAGTGAGAGTTGTAGCTCTTCAGCAGGTAGCGGACGATCTCGTTGGCCGTGGCCAGATCGGGATTAACGACGTGATCAATGCCCATTTCAGCCTTGAGGAAGTCGAGTTGAGCTGTATACTCAGGGTTTCTAATTCGCGCTATAGTTCTCTTACAACCCAGCTTCTTGGCCAGGGTACAGATGATCGCGTTTGTCTCATCGCTGCCGGTGGAGGCAATCAGCAAATCGTAGGTGTCGATTGACAACTCCCTGAGCGTGTCGACCTCGACGCCGTTGGCATTGACGGTGAGCACATCCAAGTGATCATTGATGCGGTCTATCACCTTCACATTGGAGTCAACGATGGTCACGTCGATGTCGCTGCTCAGCATTGACTCCGCCAGTCGATACCCGAGTTTTCCGGCGCCAATGATCATTACTTTCATGCAGTCACCTCCTTGTTTATCTTAAGCACTCATGATCAGCCAAGAAGAATCCAATCAGATCATCCAGTAGAACTTCGATTTTGTCAACAATGCAGTCTGCCACTGCGTGGAGTTTGCCTGGACGGCGCTTCCGCTGCTTGCTTAGTCGCTCCATGGCTCATACGACCTCACAGATGTGATTGTTCCAGGATAAAAATGGCACCAGCATCTCTGCCGGTTCCTCGGGCGCAGCGGGCATAATGGGCAGTCCGCTGCAGAGCATACTATGTCTACTTCGCCGTCAGTCGCCCCACGCCACCGTCAGAGCGGCTTCGTCCAGCGGTTGACAGACGAGAGGATGTTCGATCAGACTTCTGTCCAGACTGTGTTGATACTTTCCGACATAAGTCAGGCCAGTACGGTCATAAACCGCCAGGTAAAAGCTGCAGTAGTTCTCGGGCGCAAACCAGCCATTTTGCCAAGCGGCAACGGCAAGTTTCTTACCGTCATAATCCATGCTCACGTCGCGTGAAAAGACATAGCGGAGTTCCTGGTTTGAACCGAAGTCCGCGCCAAACTGAACCTGGTAATCCCCCTCAGTATCTGCGGCAAGCAGCATGAGTCTGCCGTCGCTGAGGACCGGAACGACAAATTCGTCTTGGATGTACAGGCGGTCAAGCCGACTGTCCCCCGTAGCCGGCAGCAGCTCTAGCATCTGCAACTGAGTCATGGTCTGGGCATCGATCACGGTCAACAGGTAACTCCCGCTTTCTATAGTCACCAGAAAGAGCTTGCTCTTGTCGGCATTCGCCTGCAACGCAATCACTTCAGCGCCTGCTGCGTCGATAGGATAGACCATCTGCAACTCGTCGACATTCAAAATGCGATCATCGCCACCTTGATTGTGCAGCGGGAAATGGTAGATACCATAACCGCCCGCAATGAAGCTGGTATCGAGCAGCTTCCCTCCGTCTGTGCGACAGGAAAACGTAAAGAAACAACCGTTGTCAGTCACAACGCTAGGCGTTTCCAAGAGGACGCCACTGCCCTTGGCGGTGGAAAGACCGAGTCTGCGGACGTTCCCGGCGCTGTCCTTCTCTATGCTGATCTCCACCTCGTGCTCGTGATAGACGGGGATCCGGAAATAGTCGGCAAAGAGCTGTTGCGTTTCCTCATTGACGGCAAATCTGGACGGCATGTCAAACTCAACTCTGATGGGGTAGAACCGATAGTAGTCTTTGACGTGGACGATCTCCGTGCGGTCCTCTCCGGGTGAAGTACGACTGGCTACGTCCTGAATCGGGGCAGTCTCGTTTGCGATGTCCAGACTACCGGAACTGCTGGCGCCGTAGCCGTTGAACGTGCCGTCAAAGTAGATGCCGGCATAGGGTATGTTGCGGCGAGGCCGTTGCTCCGCCTGAGAGAATCGAAAATCAGTGCCAGTCTGCGGGCTTTCCCCCACGGTGTAGCGGGTACCCCAGAATAGCCGATAGTCACAGTGCGTGCGGATATCCAGGGAAATACCCTCTGCCGCCGACTTGTCGCCGTAGACGACGGTTTCGTCAATGCTGACCGCAGTCTTCCCCTCGCCCACCCAGGCATGGGTGGAGTAGAGGGAGGCGGCAGCGAGAACTAGTAGCAAAATGGTGAGAACTGCGCTCTTACGCAAGCTATATCCCCCTCTCCCTCTACTGCTCGCCCGTCAGGTCGGACAGCGCTTTGCTCACCCGGTCGGCCCGATAGTGATAGGTTTCCTTGACATAGTCCAACAGCCCTCGGCCCGATTCCTCTAGGTCCAACATGGACACATCACCAACGATTCTGCCTTTGCGGATCAGCACCGCCCGGCCGATGAAGCTCTCCACTTCCTCCAGCAGGTGAGTGGACAACAGCACGGTTTCGGTTGGCTCCAAGATACCCAGCAGCACCTTGTAGAAATCCTCCCGATTGAAAACATCGTTTCCGGCAAAAGGCTCATCCATCAAGATGTACCTCGCTCCCTGACAGAGGGACAAGATCACCTCAAACTGGTTCTTCTGCCCGGTGGAGAATCCCCGCAACGCCTGATGGCTTGGCAGCTCGAAGAACTCCATCAGAGCGTTGAAGCGCTGCTGGCTGAACCGCGGGAAGTGTAGTTCGTAGAACTCCTTGTGGGCCTTGGCGGTAAGATTGGGAAAGGAGGAGTGCTCACTGGTGGCAAAGGAGATCTTGGCGATATTCCGGCGTGTGATGGGCTCGTCGTCCAGCAAAATCTGGCCGGAGAAACGCAGGAAACCGAGGATGCATTTCATCAGAGTAGTCTTGCCGGCGCCGTTTTCGCCGAACAGACCGATGATTTGCCCCTGCGGCAAGTTCAAACTGACATCATCCAACGCACGCCTGCTGCCGAAACATTTGCTGACGTTTCTGATCTCAATCATCTCGACACCCCCAACAAAGCATTCCAGATCTGCTGCCACTGCCCAGGCGCCAGACAGGCTGGCGGCGTAACCGTCATGTAGACTGCAAAGTAGGCGAGCAAGAGCAGCAGCGCGGCACAGAGGCAGACGATGACGGCCAGCAGGGGCAGGGTGATGCACCTCCGATGCAATTCCCACCGATTGGGCAACCGCTGCATCAGGTAGATGCTCTTGCTCCCTTGGTAGTGGTACGCATAGTGATTGATGATTACCGCCGCCATGCATAACGCCAGAATCAAGAAGCCAATGAGGCCGCCGCCCAACACCTGCAGAAAGTCCGGCATGATGGCGCTGGTGTCCAGCACCTTTGATGCACCGACCTGCAGGAAAAGCGACTGGTAGTGTTGCGAGTAACGGATCAGGAAACCTAGGCTATTTAGAACACTGGCAACACCGCCGTAGGTAAGCCACTTCAGTTCCTGCCGGTAATCAAGGCCAACCGGCAAGCTGCGTTCCAACGTGCTTCTAGAAGTCATGTTTGTCGCCACGCTCCCTCCAAATCCCAGCCACCGCGCCTGCAGTAATGCATAAGGCGAGGAAGGCGAGCAGCAGGTCGCCGCTGAAGCTGCCCATCGCCTGCGGAAAGCTGACTAGAGCAATCACGGCCAGTGCCACCACGGCGATTCCCTTTTCCCCGCGCCGTTGTCGGAAGGAAAAGCAGGAAGCGCAGACGCCTAGGCAAAGGATGAGCACACCGTTACGAAGATACCGGCTGGCCTCCGCCAGTGGCAACAGACTGTGCAGAAAGTTGTTGCGATAGAATGCGAGAAAGATCGTCTGCCCGCTGGTGTATGTAGAGTCCATCCGACTGATGTAGAGCTGACAGAGCAACAGGGCGATCGTCAGCTGAACCACCCAAAAGAGAAAGAAGCAGACGGCATTGTAGCCGGCCCACCAGAAGACGGTACCCTCCTCCCGGACAGACAACCTTTGCACGGTATAACGCAGCTTACCCCCGCCCAACTCGCTCCCGGTCAGACTGAGCAACGCGCAAAGCAGGATGAACCCAACTCCGCAGACCAGAGCAATCCGACTTTGGCGAATCACCTGCTCCAGACCGAGCGGCTGATCTCCTAACGCCTGCTGCAGCGTGAAATAGAACAACCAGCCTTCGGTGATGGCCATTGCCGCAAACAACCCCAACACTTGGTAGATGGTGCTTCTTGCCGCCAGCATCAGCACAGACAAGTGCTGCCTCATACCCAACAGCTCCCCCTCCTCACTCCCACAACCTGTCAACCAACGCCCTTGCTTCGTCTCTAGCGACACCCATTCTCTGCATGGCCTTCACGAATGCCCGCGCGTCACTCTCGATCAATTGATCGCGGATCACCGTCACCTTTGCCCGGTCAAGTATCACGCAGCTTTTCGCGCCAGAACGGGATTCAATGATGGCCTCTTCCTCCAGCAACCGGTAAGCCTTCTGTACTGTGTTGGGATTGACGCCCAGCAGGGCTGAGAGGACTCGCCGGGAGGGCATCTCATCCCCGTCCAGGATATTGCCAGCCACGATGCCCTGCTTGATGTGCCGGATGATCTGCAGATAGATGGGGCTACCATCCTCCAAGACAAATTGGGCAAAGGAAATCACGGCACACACCTCCCTGCTGAGAATATAACCGTATTACCTTACTAATACGGTTTATATCCGTATTATACGTATAATACAGTTTTGGCGTCAAGAGACTTCGCACAGAGACTAATGCACATAGTTATGCCACCTGTTGCCGCGGCAGATGGGCTGAGATAAACTTGCCGTGAGCCAAAACGAGAGAAGAGAGGTGTTTCCGGTGAGCGTGCCAGATCTATGCAGCGGCAGACTAGTCCTGAAGCCGCTAACTCTGACGATCGCGCAGTCACTCTTGGCTGGACGCAAGCAGGAGCTAATCAGGTTGGGAATCAGTCCGAGCGACCATTGGCCAACCGAGGACACCATGGACGTTTTGCCCGTCTTCGCCAGCGTGCTGGAACGGCAAGGTGCCCCCAGCGGCTTTGAGACGTGGATGATTGTGGAGAAGGATAATCAGCAGGTGATTGGGGATATCGGTTTTCATGGCAGGCCGAACGAGAATGGGGAAGTGGAAATCGGGTTCGGTCTGGTGGTGGACAAGCGGGGCATGGGTTTTGGCTCTGAGGCGCTCTGCACGCTGATTGAATGGGTGAAGAAACAGGAATGCGTCAAACTGATCCGCGCCAACTGCCTGCTGGAGAACAAGCCCTCTGCCAAGATCCTGCAGAAGGTAGGAATGCAGGAAATAGGAAGATCTGAAACATTGATTCATTGGGAACTACAAAACAGATGAGAGGCGCCGCTTGGCGCCTCTCATTTGCCTTATTCACCTCACACCGGCAATCTGCTTCACGGTGGCGATGTCCTTGGCATAGTCTCGGTAGTCCTCCACCGGTGTCTCCAGTTGCCACGGGAGGGCACGAATGAATGGATCGCTCAGCAGCAATTCAAACCCCTGACGCCCGATCTCTCCCTCGCCGATATTGGCATGCCGGTCGCGGTGACTGCCTGCCGGCAGCTTGCTGTCATTCAGATGTAGAGCCTGCACCCGGTCAAGGCCGAGATGCTGGTCCAGATCAGCCAACAGGCGCTCGACCTCACTCGCTCTGGTGAAATCATAGCCGGCTCCGAACAAGTGGCAAGAATCGAGGCAAACCCCCACCCGTGGCGGACGCCCCAGCCCCTTCCAAATGGCCGCTATCTCCTCGATGCTGCCGATCTCATTGCCCTGCAGCGCCATTGTCTCGAGCAGCAACCAGGAATCGCCGCTGTAGCCCTGCAGACCATGGTCAAGCACACGGATGATCCGCTCCAGGGCCGCTTGGCGATCCCCGCCCGAGCTGCCGGGATGCATCACCAGATACTCGATCTGCAGCTTTGACATCCGTTTGAGGTCATCACTCACCACCATGGTGGCAAATTCGATCAGATTCTCCTTCTCACTGGCAAGATTGACGGTGTAGGGCATATGGCCGCAGACACCGCGAACATCTGCTTCCTGCCTTGCCTGCAACCAACGCTCCGTCTCAGGCTCCCCAATGGAACGCGCAGCACCGCCACGGGGGTTACGGGTAAAGAACTGAAACGTATTGGCTCCTATCTCCAACGCTTGCGGTACGACCTTATCAATCCCCTTGGCAATAGAAAGAAAGGCGCCGATGCGCAGCGGTCGTTCCGCCATGCTAAAGCAGCTGACGCAGCTTGTCAGCCAAGTAGTCCTGCAACGGTTGATCGCAGAAGTTGACGCCACCCATGAAGTCAGGCTGCAAGCGGAAGAAGTTCAGAATGATCGCATCCTTGTCTGGCCTGAGATAGACTTCCTCCAGATGCAGGGGAGCAAAGTAGACAGTGAAGGTGCGATCGACCGAGGTCTCCTGCGACAGTTTGGCGGCCAGATCATCCAAGTTCAGTACCTTGATCGGCTGGGCCATTTCCCGGGTGACGCTCAGATCCTCCAACATCCACAGGTTATTGTTGAAGAAGCGGCCTTCCTTGCGGTTAGCCGGCCGAATCGGCTCCCGATTGGTGATGCCGCTCAACACCTTGCGCACCGCTTCCGCGTCAAACTCCTGGTCATAGGTCATGGTCATAGCAGGCAGGGCTGCCAACTCGTTCAGGAAGCGCTCATTGACCTTTTCCTTGTCCTTGGTCGCATCCCAATAGTAGAGCATGGCTTCAATTGCTTCCAAGTTAGTCCGTAATGTAATCATCTGAATCTCTCCTCTCAGAAGTCGCTTTTCCTGCCCATTATAGCACTATCCGCACTAATCCTCACGTTGCAGTGGCAGGGTCATGCAATGGGGACCACCGCGGCCACGCACCAACTCAGCTCCCCGCACCTCAACCACCTCAATCCCGTTATCCCGCAACACGCGATTCGTCACCAGGTTGCGGTCATAGGTGATCACTTTACCCGGCATGAGGGCGACCGTGTTGGTGCTGTCGTTCCACTGTTCCCGGGCCGCCGTGATTGGATCGTCTCCGCCGGAACGAATCAGGTTGACGGCAGAGAAGCCCAGCGCGGATGCTAATGCCTGCGACAAGTCGTCTTCTGAGCTCGCTTCTACTGCACCGGACGGGCCAAGTTCCAGGCGGTAGACAGAGAGTTCGTGCTCCACTCCTGGGTAAAGCAGAAACTGGTCGCGATCTACCATGGTGAAGACAGTGTCCAGATGCATGTAGGCCCGACGCGCCGGAATCGCGATCACCAGCACCCGACGGACCAGCCCCTGCTGCAACAGGCGCCCGGCTGCAACCTCAATCGCGGCCACCGTCGTGCGCTCGCTCAAACCGATGGCCAGCACATCGCCGCTGAGCACGAGCACATCCCCGCCTTCCAAGCCAATCGGCAGATCGTCAGGGAAGCAGAGGTCTGTGCCCTGAAACAACGGGTGGTATTTCTGCACCAGCTGCAGGAAGACCGTCTCACGTTGCCGTGAGTAGTTGAACATCTGACTGAGCATCAAATGGCTGCCAATCATGGTGCCATGATCGCGCGTGAAGTACATGCTGGGCAGCGGGGACACAATGAATGGAAAGCTGCGGCTGATCAAATCGCTGAGCGATCGAGTCTGCTTCAGCGGAAGCACCTCGCGTTTATGCACGCCGGCAATCAGCGTGTCAACCACAGTGCGAGGCGAGAGATCCTGAAAATATCCACGAATGGCGTGCTGCTCTCCCATGCGAGTGAGGTCGCTCTGCCGAAAGTGCTCCTCCAACAGCTCGCGCGTGACTCCCGCATTTCGCAGGATATCAGTAGTCAAGTCTTCTATGTGGTAGACGGTGACGCCGTGCTCTTGCAGCACTTGCACGAAAGCGTCATGCTCTGCCTGCGCCTCCTCCAACCAGGGGATCTCATCGAAAAGCATCTCGCCCAAATACCGGGGAGTCAGATTCTGCAGCTCGGCCCCGGGACGGTGCACCAAGACCTGTTTCAACGTGCCCACCTCGGATGTGACAGAGAGTCCTGGCATCTAGCCCACCTCGCATTCAATGGACAGTTATCCCTATGAATCACACGTTTCACCCTCACCCCACCCTGCGCCTGAACGAGTTCTGGTTAGTCGAGAGCGGCAACAACCAGTCATGAGCCTGTTCAAACACTAATCCGAGCGCCATCCAGGCGGGGGCAAAGTCCAGACGGATCAAGCCGCTGATGTGTGGCGAGTGGGCTGGGTATTCCCAAGGACAGGAGCCGAGCAGCGCGACCAGCGCCCCTCCGCTGGCATACTCCACGGCAAAGACAAAACCAGTGTAAGCGAAGCCGCGCCAGAGCCAATGTCGGCGACGCAGCCGGTCATGGATTTGTTCCATGCCGAGCGCCGCTCCGGCGTAGATGGGAAACATCCAAAGATAAGTCTGTCCGGTCAGGTTCCAATCATGGGCCAGAACTGACCCCACTCCGGTGAAGACTACTTCGACTACCCAGCCGAGCGCGCCATAAACCAAGAAGCGTTGCCAGAGCGGCGTGGCGGCAATCTCCCTCGGGGCCCTCATCGGCGTTCGTCAACGAAGCCCGGTTTCGGTGAACCATCGTGTGCATTGGCTATCTTCTGCTGGAAGTAGCGCAGCTCGTCCAAAGTGCGCTGCAGCCAAATAACGCTGCTATCGATCAGCTGATCGCCGATTTGCTCATCAGGTACAGTCCAGGCCACAGCCAAGCCTTCCAGCGTTTCCTGGACGCGGTATCGGCAGGCTTTGCGATACTGCTCATCATTCATGTAGTCAGTCATCTACCCGCACCCCCTTCTGACGCTAGTTTGCGCTAGGCAGTGGCAAGAAAATCCCTGCGCAGTGCAGTTCTGGGGAGAAAATGCAGACAGGAAGGGGGCGGGTATCAATTTCTATGATGACAGCATTGAAATCAATGAAGCTAGCATTGACTTTTGAGACAATGCCTGATAAATTTGAAGCACAAGGTTAATTAATTAAAGGCACTAATTGAGGGGCGGGGTGAGAAGGAATGAAAGAGAAGCTATTCAGCAAGGATTATGCCCTTCTCTGGTTGGGCATGGCAGTCTCACAGTTCGGCGACGGGGCAGGAACCATCAGCTTGATGTGGTGGGTGCAAACGAAGACTGGCTCGGCCATGCTGCTGGGCACGATGGCCATGGTGCGAACACTGATTTCGGTGATCCTGAGCCCCTTAGGCGGCGCCGTGGCCGACCGCATGAACAAGAAGGCGATCATCGTGCTGGGAGACATCTTCCGCGGGCTGATCTATGGATTGCTCGCTTTTCTGGTCTACACCGACCGCTTGACTCCTGCACTGCTCTTGGTACTAGTAGCCGGAACGGCCTTGTGCAGCGTCTTCTTCGGACCGGCGATCAGCGCCACAGTGCCACTCCTGGTCAGCAAGAGCAACCTGCCGCGAGCAAACTCGATGCAGCAGATCACCTCAAACCTAGTCTCCATCATTGGCTACAGTGCCGGCGGAGTGCTGGTCGCCTTCCTCGGCATACCGTTACTGCTGGCGATTGACTCGGCATCCTTCCTCCTCTCCGCCGCATCGGAGATGTTTATCGCCATCCCGCACTTGGCGGCGAAAGGCAAAGCAACCGCCAGCCACTGGGTGCAAGACATCAAGGACGGTTTGCAGTACGTCAAGCAGAACCGCGTACTGATGGATATCATGAAGGTGGCCGCAATCCTCAACTTTGTCTGGGCACCGACTTTCATTCTACTCCCGAAATACGTGCAGGAACACCTAGGTGGCACACCCGCTCTTTACGGCTACTTGTTGGCCGCATCCATGGCCGGCACTCTCTGCGCCAGTCTGCTGATCGCCTTCTCCAAGGTAGTTGAGCGCAATCTCTGGAGCATCATCCATGGCGTGACCATTCAGGCAGCCCTGCTGATGACTATGGTACTCTTACCGAGCAACTGGGCAGTGGCTCAAATCGTCATCTTTCTGGTGATCGGGCTGCTCAACGGCATCGTGAACATCTACTTCGGGGCAATCATCCAGCGCACCACCGCTCCGGAGCAGATGGGACGCGTCTGGGGCCTGATCAACACCATGTCCGGTGGTCTGCAGCCGGTTGCCCAAGGCCTGACCGGAATCCTGGGGGATCGCATCAGCGTGCCAATCATCTACTTGTTCTGCGGCTCAATGCAGGGCCTCAGCGGACTCCGCTTCAGCAGCATCCCCAATTTGCGGAGCTTTCTGGCCAGCGACACGGCGCAACCTAGCCGGACACCCGATGCCGCCGCGAGCCCGGCTAACGACTGAAGCGAAGGGGACGGACGGACCTTTCTGCTTCATGCGAAGAGAGACTGACCCAGTCGCACCGGCGCACTGGGTCAGTCTCTTTTGAGTCAGGGCGCATTACTTGCTGCCGCGATACTTCGCCGTCCTCAGCTCATTGGTATAGGCTTCGCGCTCAGGCATGTCATCCTCGGCGGCGGCCTGTCTGATGGCCAACTCGCGATCATAGGGCAGACGCACCAACTGCAAAGAGAAGGGCGCCGACTGTTCAGAGTCAATCGCCCCCTCCAGAATGGCATAGGCGGCCTGGGGTATCTCCAGCGGGTTGCCGACACTCCCGCAGTTGAAGAGAGTCTTACCCAGGAAGTTCTGCACGTAAGCCTGGTGAATATCTCCGTAACCGACAATGTCCGGGCACCTTCCACTGGCGGGCGTGCCCGTGGCCGGTGTGTTTTCGAACATGGCCAGTCTCTCTTCCAGAGCATGATGCTGCTGCACCCGATGGTAGATGCCCTTGGCCGAGCTGTGAAACAAGCGAACCAGCTTTCCACTGAGCAGCAAGTCCGCGGAGTAGGGCAACGACCGAATGTAGAGCTCACGCTCGGATCCGACCTTCTGAGCAGTCCATTCCGCCACCGCCTTAAACCCAGGCGGCAAATTGTCCCGGTCCAGCACCCCCTGCTCCCAATTGCCCATAATCACCAACTCGCAGCGGGCGCGCACCATGTCGACAGCCAAGTCCGGATTAGGCCCCTTGCCGATCATGTCACCCAGACAGATGATGCGGGTAATGCTGCGCGACCGAATATCAGCAAATACCGCCTGTAATGCTGGGATGTTACCGTGAACATCCGAGATAATCGCTATTCTCTCCAAACCATTCGCCTCCTGTCACCTCTAGGGTAATCACCCGTTCTGGTTCGGCACGCGTCAGCTAGGATCCTGCCGCCATTGGAAAAGCCCGGCTCCTGCATGTCAGAGCCGGGCTTGATGGGGCGTAACGAAACTTCGCTCTACTTCTCTTCCCAGTAGGCTTGATGGACTTCCTTCAGGTGACGTCTAATTGGCAAGTTCTGGGGACAGGCTTCTTCGCACTGACCACACTCCACGCAGAGCGCGGCATGCTTGCCGGATTCAGCCATGCGAGCATAATTCTTGACCACATTTTCATGCTTCAGATTATAGATTGAAGCCTCGTTGTGCATGGTGAACAAGCTGGGAATAGCGACGCCGGCTGGGCACGGCAGACAATACTCACATCCGGTGCAGTTCACTTTGGTGCGGTTGAGGTAGAAGGTTTTGGCCTGGTCCACCAAACCCAGTTCCTCGGGGGTAAGGGAGTTGGCGACGGCATCGTTGGCGATGCGCACGTTCTCCACCACATGGTCCATGTTGCTCATGCCGCTCAAGACCAGCGACACTTCGGGATGGTTCCAGACCCAACGCAGGGCCCATTCAGCCGGGGAGCGCTTGACGACGGCTTGGTCCCAAATGGCCTGCACTTCTGCTGGAACATTGTTGGTCAAACGTCCGCCGCGCAGCGGTTCCATCACGATCACGGCCATGCCCTTGGCGGCCGCATGACGGAGTCCCTCCAGCCCGGCTTGATAGTACTCATCCATGTAGTTGAACTGAATCTGACAGAAGTCCCAGTCGTAAGCGTCCACAATTTCCTTGAACAGCGGCAACTCTGAATGGAAGGAGAAGCCAATGCGCCGGATGCGCCCATCTGCCTTGGCGCGAGCAACGAAATCGAAGACCTTCAGCTTGACACAGTTCGCCCAGCGGGTCGGTTCGAAGGCGTGCAGGAGGTACATGTCGATGTGATCAGTCTCCAGCTTAGCCAGCTGTTCATTGAGCAGGCGGTCAAAGTCTTCCTCTCTCTCTGCCAACCAGATCGGACACTTGGTGGCCAGGAAGACCTGTTCACGATAGCCATCCTTGAGCGCTTTCGCCACCAGATATTCGCTGTTGCCGCCGTGATAAGGGTAAGCAGTGTCCACGTAATTGACCCCATGATCGATGGCATAGCGGATCATCTTAATCGCTTCCGGCTCATTGATCCTGGTAGAGTCACCGTCGATGATCGGTAGGCGCATGGCGCCGAAGCCGAGAGCGGAAACCTTGGTCTCGGTTTCCCGGCCAAAACTTCTGTACTGCATGCAATTCATCCTCCTTTGATTCAAGCAATAACGATCTTCATTCGACAGGTACGCCCAGAATCCTTTCGCCTACGGAAACTAGCGGAAATCGCACAACAAATTCTCGATTGACCGAGTTCCAGCCGGACTTTCTCCGCTGTTCGTGAAACAAATTGTCTCATATTTCAGTATAGTGCAGTGTGGGCTGCCGCTTCTGCAGGGAAAAGAAGCGTCCTTGACCATAGACCCTCCCGGTGCGGAAACATCAGGCCACAGGCGTTGACATCTTTGGCCTCACCCAGCCCACAGTCCATGCTCTGTAAACACGATGCCTCTACCAGCAGCCCCACCGTATCCCCCTGTCGAATCGAGGCAAAGCCTCAGAACGCGAGCCCAAAGGAGGTGATGCGCATGATCAACGGCAATCCGCACGCGCGTCTGCAGACAACCCTACTGTTTGCCGGCTTGGCATTGCTCGCCTTGGCCAGCCTGGTGATCTATGTGGTTTCCACCAACATAGATGACTCGGTTCGGCCAACAGACATCTCCCTGAACGCCGAGCACCTAGAGCTTAAGGTGGGCGATCAAGTCACACTACAAGTGAAAGTCACCCCCGCGCGAGCAACCCTGGTGGGAAAGAATCAGTTCGCGAGCAGCAACAAGCAGGTGGCCTCGGTTTACCCAGGCGGAACCATCATAGCCAACGGCCCGGGCCAGGCGGTGGTCACTGTCACGCGAGACAGCCTGACAACCATCTGCACGGTGACGGTGAAGCAGCGATGATCAAGTCAGCTGACCGACTCTTGTCAAACAAGAACCGCCCAACAGGAGGTGATTGCCTTGCATTCTTACCTTAAGGAAAAGCTGCTGCACTACTCCTCGGTGATGATCAGCGCTGCGCTAATCTGCGCCATCATGCTCTACCTGTTGATCAGCCCCTTTTATGGCATGTATCGCTGGCAATATGGTTTCGCGGCAGTGATTGCCGTAGCCATCCTGGGAGCCTTCATCTACCACCAGGCCAGGCTCTATCTTTATTACGTCACTGGCTACAAGTGCCCGCGCTGTGGCGGCCTGGTGGAAATGGACGAAATCACGCTCTTGGGCAGCGTGAAGACGGATGACGGATCAGTCCCCCCGTTGATCGATCGCATCAGTACCTGCACCCTCTGCGGCAAAGAAAACCATCTGGCGTATGTCCATTCCGTCTTCCTGAACATGAGCAAAGACAGCGATCTTTATACGCAGCCCGAGGCAGTTAGATTGCAGCGCCGGCCCCAATCGGCCATCAGCCGCGTTTTCGGCATCAAGAAGAAAGATAAACTACTGGAAACGCAGCGTTATCGGTTCCGGGGGCCATTCCAGGTCTTCACCACCAACCGGATGGAGGTGAGGGCTGGTTTTCGGCAGATCGGCTTGAACGAAGAGCAGATTGACCAGATCATGGCCTCGGAACGAACCCCAGCGGACGTGATTGGCGAGATGCTGGTCAACTATGATCACTGGTACCGTCTGGTCAAGCAACTGCAGCAAGCCGCCGCCCTCTACAATCAGACGGACGGCATCGTCCTCAATTGGCCAGAGGCCATGAGCTACATCCCAGAAGGGTTCTCCCCTGAGTGGTATGTCTACGGCAAGTACGAATGGTCTGACGGCGGTTACCGCAAAATCGAGTATGCCCGTCGCAAGGATCGCCGCAAAGCATTGGAGAAATGACGAAAGGCCGAGAAAGGATCTGAAAGGCGCACAAGGCGGGAGACCCCGTCCTGTGCGCCATCTGCATTACCGAACACTTTCAGGCAAGCGCCCTTAGCCCTGTGCCCCAGGAGCCAGTCGGCGGTAGAACGCTTTCGGATCAGCGGGCTGTTCCAGAGGGAAAATCGCTGGGTACTCCGAAACGCCGGAGACGCCGTTCAGTCCAAATCGTCTCCACGGATTGCGCTGCGGTGAGCCGAAGGCAACTTCTGCCTCGCCGGCAAGTACGTCATAGATCACCGACCAGAGGGTACCAAGGCCGTCCTCATAGTAATGGCAGCAGACCCCCGTCGGCAGCGGACTGCTCAAGACCTGACGAATGCCCTCTTTGTCCACAGCGCCTCTCTGGAGCGCCTGCTCCAGTGCCCGTTGCCTGGCCACTGACTGCCACATGCGGCCGACATCGTAGGGCAACATGTCCGGATGATTGTAGTGATTGGTGGAAATCAGCACCTGCTGGCCGCTCTCCGGCCCAATACGTTTCACTGCGCGATGGGAACAGGAGATCTCCACCAGGGCAGCCTGGCTAGTCTTATCAGCCAGCAGCAGATTCAGGTTGAACGAGATCGGAGTGTCCTGCAGGACGGCCAGCGCCTCGTCCACGGAGCGACAACGATCCAGCAGGGTGCGGATCACTGCCCAGAAGCGGAAGCCTCCCTCTCTGACCTCTGCCATGGGCGCTCCGGCGGACATGGTGACTACCAGGCCGTGCTCATTGAAGCCGTCGATGCGGCCGAAAAGCAGCAACGAGAAGCCGATATGCGCCGCCTTGCCACGCACACGCGTGGTCACCAGCCGGAAGTCATCCTGGAAACCCCACTCGTAACTGCGCGCAACATACATCCGACCATCCTTGCTCAGACTCGGCAAGACGACCGCCTGGCTGCACTGCCCGGAAAGCTGTCCATTCCTACCCTCCGGAAAAGCTCCGGTCGGCTGAGCATATCCCTGAAAGGAAAAAGAATAGTAGACGATCTGATCTGGAGATACGCCCAAACTATCGGCAAAGCCCTGAATCTCTTCATTCAAGCCGGGACAATACTGATCGCAGAACTGCATGATCTCCGCGACCTCCTGCTTGCTCGGCACTGGGGCATCTGGCAAGGGGGAAGTCATGAACTTGACTAGATCGGGGTTCTGCTTGCACATCTCCCCTTGCAGTCGACCAACCTCATAGGCTGTGCCTTCCAACACGACATGCTGAAACGACAGTCGCTGTTCCTTACTCAACATCACGACAACGACCTCCTCAATTCCCACTTCAGGCGAAGCTCATGACTTAGCTCGTCGAATCCGGAGCAATGAGCTCAGGCCTTCCTCTGAATGGGGACATGAATCTCCATCACCACATTGTGCTCTCCGGCAGAGCGCTCGTCATAGAGCTCATAGTCCACAGCCCCGCAGGCATACTCATAGCCGGAGCTCGGGAACCAGTCATTCCAAATGTATTGCCAAGCCCCTTGAATCGCCTTGGTGAAACCATAGTCCGCCCGGTCGGCAGGCGGCGTCGTGAAGACGGCGTAAGTGGCGTCCGGGAGTCCACCCCGAAACATTCCCGGCGGAACCCGATCGTAGTCCTCAACTTCCACGCCGATCACATAAGAGAAACTGCCTGTCTCCACGTCCTGCGGGAAGCAGATGCCCAGGTCAGCAGTGCTTCCCGGACTGATTTGCTGGTGCAACACCTTGCACCAATCCTCGGCGGCATAGTGGTCCCAGAACGCCGGAATCTCGTTCATGCAATCCGCATTCAGTGTCCGCAGCTCAAACCCGGCCACTTTACAGGCTGGCTTGAAGACGATCCTGGGCTGCATAATTACCCCTCCTAGAATATTGTACATCGCCAACTTCTGCAAGTCGGCCTTGGCGGGTATGTGACCCGTTCCATGGCGGCGATACTGCTCGGGGGGTAGACTGTAGACCTTCCGGAAGGCCTTGGTGAAGCCCGCGTGCGTATCGAACCCGTAATCCATGGCCACATCGAGCACGCGACGCCCGGCCACTAGCTCGGCCGCAGCATAGGCCAGGCGCCGCCTGCGCACGTATTCCATCACTGGCAATCCGACAGAGCACTGGAACACCCGACAATAGTGAAAGACCGAGAACCCCGCCAGAGCCGCCAGCTCCGTTACGGAGATCTCTCTCTGCAGGCGCTCCTCGATCTGATCGATACTGCATTGAATGCATGACCGATAGTCCATGCCAGGCCTCCCCCCTCTGCTCCTCCACTATATAGCAAGCAGTTCTACGGGATTTGTCCATTCTTGCGCAGTTCCACGTCAGCGCACCCCAATCCTTCCAGCTGGCATACCGCTAATTCAGACAGCACCGGTGCCGGTGAGAAACAGAAAACGGCCCCAGAGCGGGACCGTTTGACATTCTGATGAACATCCCCCATAATGGAGATTCAGAGCATTACTATGCATATGGGCAGACTCTTCCTTTTACACTAACTATTATAACAATAGCGAGAGTCTCTGTCAATAGTTCAAGGAGGAATTCTTGATGAGCGATTTGCGCTGGCTGGACGTTCCCTTTCATTACACCACCGGTGAAGACTTCCAACACAGGCTGATGGAATGGTTGGGCGATGTCTTCTACGAACACTTGCCTGCCCGAGGTTACGAAATCCGCGAGGAGCAAATCTACACCTCCTTTCGCATGGCCGAGGCGATCTGCCACAAGGAAGCCCTCCTGGCCGAGGCTGGCTCGGGAACCGGCAAGACATTCGCCTATCTATTGCCCTCCCTCTGTTACGCGCGGCATGCCGGCAAGCCGGTGATCCTCTCCAGCGCATCCGCATTGCTGCAGGAACAGCTTGCAGGGAAAACCGGCGACATTAGGGAGCTCTCGCGCCTGCTTGACCTGAACATCGACGTGCGGGTGGCCAAAGACCCACGCAATTACCTCTGCCGCAAGAAGGCTGAACAGGAAACGTGGCTTAGCCCAGAGACAGAGGGCCTTGGCCTGCTCAACGAATGGAAGCTGACCACTGCCCTGGGTGACCGGGCCGAGATCCCGGAAATCAGCGACGATCTATGGCAGACTGTTGCCTGGGAAGAGACTCTGGCCTGTGATCAGTGCCAGCACCGAGGTTACTGTCAGGTAGCCAAGAATCGATTGCACATTTGGGCGGCTAAGGACTTCGTGGTGGCCAGTCATGACCAGTTCTTCCGCCACCTTTGGAGCAGTGACTACCGGGAGGAGGAGGGGCTGCCTCCTCTCCTGCCGGCATCTTCTGCGATGATCTTTGATGAAGGTCATCTACTGGAACGCCCTGCCATCGAACAGCTAGGTCACCGTTTGAGCCTTGCTCCGATAGAGAGTATCCGCACCAATGTGTGGAATCGCCGTAAGCTGCTCAGCACCAAGCTGGTGGTGGATATCGACCTGCTCTGGGTCGATGCCCGTAAGTTCTTTGAGGCGTTGCAAGCAGCTGCCGAGCCGAATGAAACCTCAAACCGCTGGTTCGTGGAGTTGGACGATGAGCTGTACACCAAGGCCGAGCGCTGGTCACGGTCGTTGCAGACAGCCTCAGAACGACTGTCAATAGAGACCGAGCAGTTGTTGTGGACGCCCCTGGAGACGGAACTGCGCATAGCCAGTCAGCGGATAGAGCAGGCAGAAGCTGCGCTGCGGCAGCTGCTCCAACCGCGAGGTCGGTCTGTGGTCTGGTGGGAACACGCGAGCGAGGTCTTCTGGATCCTTCCCAGCAGTTTCGGCACGATGATTGGAAAAGAACTGTCTAGAGATAGACAGCCGCTGGTCTTCACTTCTGCCACCCTGCAGGCCGCCGGCTCATTCCAGGGAATGAAGCAGATGCTGGGGCTGCCGACCGCCAAGGAGTCCCTAGTCACCACCTCCTTTGAACTGGCACAGCAGATGGCCGCTTATCTGCCCGATCTATCGTTTGATACCTTTGCTGCCAGGGCCGAACACTGCCTGGAGCTGATGCTGCAGAATGGGGGCAAGGCTCTGGTCCTGCTCAACCACCAGTCCGAACTGCAGCTCTGGCAGGACTATCTGCAAGACAGACCGTTGCCCTTCCCTGTGCTTTGGGAAGGCGATGGCGACCGCAGTTGGTTGCTGCAACGATTCCGTGAGGAAGGGAGCTCAGTGTTGATCGGCACCTCCTTCTGGGAGGGAGTGGACGTACCTGGGGAAGCCCTCTCCTTGGTGGCCGTCTTCAGCTTACCTTTCCCCGAGCATGATCCGCTGTTGGTCAGCAAGCGTTTGGCGGCAGAGCAAGCCGGCCTGGATCCGATACTGACGGTGGATGTGACGGAGATGCTGATCAAGCTGCGCCAAGGTTATGGACGCCTGATTCGCACCGCCACCGATCGAGGCGTGATCGCCTTGCTCGATCTGGGCCAGAAGAAGGACCAGCAAGAGCTGGTCCAGGAAGCACTACCAACGGGAGTATCCATCTGGCGATCCTTCGAACAAGCAAAGGCAGCAGTGGCAGAGCGCTAGCCGCTTTGAGCTGCTGTAACAGAGAACTGGGGAACGAAAGCAGCGGCTGTCACAACTACCAGGGTGTGACAGCCGCTGCTTTGCGTTCATGGATTAGGCCAATAAAATACCCTCAAGCTGCAATAGCTGACTCTTGATGGCAAGCCCACCGGCATATCCCACCAGCTTGCCACTGCTACCGATGATTCGATGGCAAGGGACAACCACTGGCACCGGGTTGGCCCCGTTTGCCCGTCCCACCGCCCGCGTGGCCGTAGGCCGGCCAATTGTCTGAGCGATGGCGGCATACGAACAAGTCTGCCCAAACGGAACTTGCTGCAACGCAACCCAGACCTGCTGTTGGAAAGGCGTGCCCTGCATGTCCAGCGCCAAGCTGAACTCGCGCAGTTCCCCGCGGAAATACGCCACAAGCTGAGAGCGGATCGGCTGCAGTCGGCCGTCGTCATCCAGGAGCGACGCATTAGGCCACCACCGCTTGGCGAAGGCGCGACATACGTCGAGCGACTCGCCGGGGAAGGACAACCTGGCCAAGCCTCTGGGGGTGACGAGTGCACCGAAAACGCCAGCAGCAGTCTCGACGGGACCGATCACCAGATCCATGCTATTCAATGTTCGCTTCCTCCTTTGTGTGCTGACGGTAGCTGCCGGGCGTTTGCTGGAATTGCCGCTGAAAAGCGTCATAGAACGCGCTCGGGCTGTTGAACCCCACCTCTAGTGCAATCTCCAACACCGGCTGATCGGTCCCAAGCAACATCTCCGCCGCCCGCTCCACTCGGCGCCGACGAATCAACTGTTCCAGGGACAGGTCGGTGTTCCGCCGCAGAATGCGGTTCAGATGAGTGAGGCTGAAGCCAACGGTTTCAGCCAGTTCAGCTGACTTCACCGTGCCGAGCGACTGATCAATGCGCTCGGTTACCTCGAGCGCCAAATTACGCTCGTACTCCAGCTGCCCACCCACCAGGTCAGAACGGCACCGCTTGCAGGGGCGAAAACCGAGACGCAAGGCTTCTTCCCGGCTCGGCACAAACAGCACCGATTCATGCTTCGGTTTGCGCGCCGGACAGGAAGGAAAGCAGAAAATACCAGTGGTGCGCACGCAGGTGAAGAAGCGTTCATCAAAGCTGGCGTCGCGATTATATACGGCCTGCATCATCTCAGAGTGCGTCAGCAAACGCTGCTGTCTCCCCGGCATTGCACTACCACCCTTCGCTCGCAGTCTCTTCCATGGTAACATAACAGACCACACCCACGCTTCCGGGGTTTGCTCTTCACATTGTGGTAGGCTGCGGCCGCTCAGTCAGCTGGCAGATTCACCTCCTGGAACCAGTAGCCGGAGTGGAGCACCTGCTCACCGAAACGGAGGGATAGTGGAGACTGGAAGATAGGGCCATCGGTGACGACTGTGTGGTACTCGCCATTCTCGCCGCTTGGGTCGACGCCCGCTGCAATCAGCTCGTCGATCAGGCCCCGATCCAGCACCCTGCCCAGGTAGCGCCGGTCAAGCAGATCCGCTTTCAGCGACACGATGGTTGCCCGAAAACCAAGGTCAAGAAACTCGCCGAGCAGGTTCAGTCTGGGCTGCTGCCAGAGCGGCAACCAAGCCTGCAGACCCGCTTCAGCGCTGACGCGTCGTTCCCAAGCAGCATGCTCTGCGATGTCGATGTCGCCAAAGACACCAAATCCAACTCCCTGTTCCGGCAGCTTTCTCAACACAGCCAGAAAACGCTGTTCATACTCCTGCCAACTGGCGCTCTTCACGATGGTGGGAATCCCCAGCGCTTCCCCTTGCGCAGCAATCAGCTGCGCTGGCAGGGCGTGTGAACGAGAGCGGTCTCCCTCTTCATTCATCATAGTAACCAAGAGTTTCGGGTGCGCTCCAGCCTGCATTGCCCGATAGAGGGCCAAGCAGGAATCCTTGCCCCCACTCCAGGAGCAGAAACAGGATTGGCCGCTGATCCGCTCTGCCATCATCAACATGACCTCCTCCCACAGAAAACCTAACCCAACAGACTAGTGGGTCAGCTCCAACCGCACTATCCTCCTCCGCCCCACCTGCACTACTGTCCCAGCGTCGATCGGGATGTTCAGATGTACGTCGTCCACGCGCTGCTCGTTCACCCGCACTGCGCCCTGCTCCACCAGACGTCGCCCTTCGCTGCGAGTACTCGCCAGACCGACTTCCACCAACAGGTCGATGATGCCCGGTTCCCGACCATCCGCCGTCCAGACGAAGCTCGGCAGTTGATCAGGCAGAGCCCGTTGTTGAAACACGGTGCGAAAATGCTCTTCGGCTGCATCTGCCGCCTGCGCGCCGTGGTAGCGGTTCACCAGACAGTGGGCTAACTGCATCTTGGCATCCCGGGGATGAAGCTCCCCGTTCTCCAACCGCTGTTTCAGCTGCTGCAGGGACTGCACATCCATTCCGGTCGTCAGCTGATAGAACTTCAACATCATCTGGTCTGGAATGGACATCACCTTGCCGTACATCTCCCGCGGCAGCTCACTGATGCCGATGTAGTTGCCCAGGCTCTTGCTCATCTTCTGTACCCCGTCGAGACCTTCCAACAGCGGAAAGGTGATCACCGCCTGCTCTGCTTGACCATATTCGCGCTGCAGATGCCGCCCAACCAACAGATTAAAGGTCTGATCAGTCCCCCCGATCTCAATGTCTGTCTGCAATGCGACCGAGTCGTAGCCCTGCATCAACGGATAGAAGAACTCGTGCAGGCTGATCGGCAAGTTATTCTGCCAGCGTTGCTTGAAATCCTCCCGTTCCAGCATCCTGGCCAAGGTGTAGGTCGCAGACAGCCGGACCACGTCGGCAAAGTTGAGAGGCGCCAACCAGGTGCTGTTCATATGGAGTTCTGTCTGCTCGATGTCCAGAATCTTGCCGTACTGCTCCACGTATGTGCGCGCGTTCTGTTGCACCTCGGCATCGGTCAGCTCACGGCGAGCTTCCGAGCGACCGGTCGGGTCGCCGATGCGTCCGGTAAAGTCTCCGATCACCAGCTGCACCACGTGCCCCTGCTCCTGAAACTGGCGCAGCTTGTTGATCACCACAGTGTGCCCCAGGTGAATGTCCGGGGCAGTCGGGTCCAGCCCCAGCTTCACCCGCAGCGGTCTGCCTTCGAGGATAGACTTGGCCAGTTTTTCCGCCAGCCCATGCTGCGGAATGATCTCCACTGCCCCTCCAGAGAGGATTGCCAACTGCCTAGCCAGCTCAGCTTGTTGGGAAGAAGTGAGCAAATCTGACATGAGTGCACCACCTTTCGCATGAATGGGAGGGCCTGTAGAGCAAGCAGCGTCCGGTCTTGGGGACAAAAAAACCCGCCCCTAAACAGGGACGAGTTGCGGCTCGCGGTACCACCCTGGTTGGCAGACCTGACGGTCCACCCACCTCAAGCCCGATAACGAGGGCATCGTTCCTGACTACTCGCGCGTTCGCCAGGAAGGCTCCTGAAGGTAATTCATCCGCAGGCAGGCATCGGTTTGCACCAGCCACCGACTCTCTGCAGAACTGCCATGCCGACTACTGGCTTCGTTCATCGCCGAAATCGTCAATTATCCAGAACTGGATTGCCTAACAGAATACCATGAAAAAGGACGGGAAGCAAGCATGAAAGCCTGCTCCCGCCCAAACCATGCACCTATTTCTCGAGGCAACCGAGCTCAGCCAACGTGCGAGCGGCGAAGCCGGTGGCGCCCTTCACCTGATAACCCTTGTCGGTTTCGGTGATCACCATGGCCGCGATGTCCAGATGAGCCCAAGCTGCGTCTTTGATGAACTCGCTGATGATCAACCCGCCGGTAATAGCCCCGCCCCCACGGGCTCCTCCGTTCTTGATGTCCGCGACCTGGCTCTTGTAGAGGTCGCGATACTCATCGGAGTTCGGTAGGCGCCAAAACTTCTCGCCCGTCTTCGAAGCGGCTGTCTGTACATCCGCCACCAAGTTGTCGCAGTTGGCGACGATACCGGCATAGATGTTACCGAGAGCCACCACACAGGCACCGGTCAGGGTAGCCACATCGACGATGCGGTCGGCGCCTAGATGCTCGGCGTAGGCAACGGCATCAGCCAGAATCAGGCGGCCTTCAGCGTCGGTGCTGATGATCTCGATGGTCTTGCCACTCATGCCGCGCAACACATCGCCCGGCTTCAAAGCAGTGCCGGAAGGCAGGTTCTCGGTGGAGGGTACGATGCCGAGCACATTGGCTTTCGGCTTCAGTTGGCCGATGGCGCGCATGGCGGCGATGACTGCGGCGCCGCCACCCATGTCATCCTTCATGTTCTCCATGCCCTGGCTCGGCTTAATCGAGATTCCGCCGCTGTCGAAGGTCAAACCCTTGCCGACGAGAGCAGTGGTTGAGCCGCCGGGGTTGCCCTGATAGCGCAGGACGATCAGTTTCGGGGGCTGGGCGCTGCCCTGAGCAACTCCCAGCAGACAGCCCATACCGAGCCGCTCCATGTCCGCGCGCTCCAGCACTTCCAGTTGGAGCTCTGCATCCTGAGCTACCTGTGCGGCGGCAGCGGCCATGTGAGTAGGCGTCATGTAGTTGCCGGGAGCATTGACCAGATCGCGAGCGAAGTTGTTGGCTTCACCCATGATCTGCCCACGCCGCGCACCGCGTTCGATGGCCGGCAGCTTGGCCTCTTCGTTCGCCACCAGCACTAACTCGCTGACGCAGTCCTCCTGCTTCTTGGTCTTCAGTTGGTCGTAATGATAAGCGGCCATCACACTACCTTCCACCACAGCCTGAGTCGCCCGTACCGGGCAGAGGTCCTCGACTTCCAGTCCGTGGATGACGGTGGCGACGATGCCCACCTTGCCCTTGCATGCTGTCTTGAAAGCGCTGCCCGCCACTTGACGAATCTGCTCCAAGCCAAATTTTCCTACTTCACCCAAACCAACTAGGACGATCTTCTTGGCAGCCAGCCCGGTCGGATAGAGGGTCAGCGTCTCGTTGAGCTTGCCACTGAAGTCACCCTGGGCGATTACGCGACTGATCATTTGGCCGCAGACCTGGTCCACCGCGGCGATGGCACCGGTCAGTTCCGCTCCCTGGAACAGGTTGACGATGATGGCGTCAGCCGCTACCTGCGTGATGCACTGGTTGACGATCTTGACTTGCATGAAATTGCCCCCTTTCGAATAACTCTCTGAGTTCCCAAGGTAAATTCTGCATCAGGCCGCAAAATCCCTGCCGACCAAGCCAAATCCGGGAATGGGACAGGGGGGGGGGGGGGGGGGGGGGGGGG
>JAEZJZ010000066.1 GCA_023436245.1 Bacillota bacterium
GGCAGTGGATCCGTCCCCGTGGCTCACGTTGCTGATGGGTCTCCCTTGGTGTATGATTTGATCCGACGCGAGGGGAGGCCTGTTCCATGTTTTCTGCAGTCTACGCTGACGCCAAAGGCAATGCTTATGTGGATGAACGGCATACGGCGGTTGGTCGCACTGGCGCCTATCTGGCCGAGCTGATGGCCGAACAGCTGATTCCGCTGCCGGCGGGAGCCAGCTTGGCGCTGGTGCCTGAACGCGGCGCGGTCGGCATTTCTCGGCAGGGCAAGTTCACCCCGCTTGGTACAGGGAGATGGGCCATGGCGGCGCTTTTGCCGCAGGGCTACACCCGTTTGGCTCTGCCGGCGTATCACGGCGAGGGCGAGCAACTGCCGCTGTTTGGCTATACCGCCGTCGCCTGGCGAAATGGGCGGTTCTACGTGGCGGCCCAGCAGGAGGATGACGAGCTACACAAGTGGGATCCGGTCAATTTCGGCACATCAGATCTGGCAGAACTGGTGGAGCGACGCCGGGCCGCCTGCCCGGGCAACCCGATTGTGCAGCAGTTGGCGCATTGCGCGCTCGAATACGGCTGTTTCACCGCACAGAACATCTTCTATCGCCGCTTTGAAGGCGGGATTCCGGTCTCCAGCACCTGCAATGCCGCCTGTGTCGGCTGTATCTCTGAGCAGGAGTCTGAGTGTTGTCCTTCGCCGCAGGCGCGCATCCAGTACGTGCCCACGCTAGAGCAGGCGGTGGAGGTAGCCTTGCCCCATCTAGAGCAAGCAGAAGACGCGATTATCTCCTTCGGGCAGGGCTGTGAAGGTGAACCGCTGCTGCGTTCGGACCTGATCGCCGATCTGATTGCCGCCGTTCGCCAGCGGACTGACCGGGGCACGATCAATGCCAACACCAATGCCGGACTCGTCGCTGGCGTGCGTCGCGTCAGCGCAGCGGGCATCGATTCTTTGCGGGTCAGTCTGAACAGCGCCATCCCCGGCAATTATCAGGCCTATTACCGCTCCAAGAGCTACACCATCAGTGACGTGCGTCAATCCATTTGCATTGCCCGGGAACACGGCGTGTTCGTGGCGCTCAATCTGCTGGCATTTCCCGGAGTCACCGACCGCGAGGATGAACTGGAGGCGCTGATTGAGCTGACTAAGGATACTGGCGTGAATATGGTGCAGGTGCGCAACCTGAACATCGACCCCGACCAGTACCTGCGACTGATGCAGCATTCCAGCGGAGACCCTTATGGTCTGGAACAGCTGGCTGAGATTCTCACCTCCGAGATTCCTGGCCTGCGCGTCGGGAGCTTCAGTCACCCGGTGCGCCGCTGATCCTCTTGCCGCGTGTCCAGCTATTGTGCTATAATTCTTTAGTGAATCGTCCGGAAGCCAACACTGCGTGTTGCTGCGGCAACCGGCCGCGTTATTGAATATTTGCGTCAGGCTCATCGGAAAGAGGTGAAAAACGTGAAGGAAAAGATCCATCCCAACTACGGGCAAGCTATGGTCACCTGCGCCTGCGGCGCGACCTTCGAAACTGGTTCCGTCAAGAAGCAGCTGAAGGTTGAACTGTGCTCCAAGTGCCATCCGTTCTTTACCGGCAAGCAGAAACTGGTTGATACCGGCGGACGCGTTGACCGTTTCAGGCGGAAGTATGGTCTGAACGACAAGTAAGCATCATTACAGCGATACACTGTGGTACCAGCCGATTCTCGGGAAGCGAGAATCGCCTTCATCGACATCGTAACACTGCGTGTTACATTAGGTACCACCCGATTCTCGGCAAGCGAGAATCGCTTTTATTGACATCGTAACACTGCGTGTTACTGGAAGCAGAGCTTAGCCGCTCTGCTTCTTGTCTATAACGATCGCGGTCAGATATCAGCATTTGTCCTGGCCTCTCTGGCTCCGAAAGGGGGAACTGCTTTGCCCGTGATCCAGTCAAATTCTCGGCGAGCGGAAACCGCTCCTCACGCCGTCGTGCCACTGACCGCTGCCAAGGTCGCCGCGGTGGGAGGGCAGGCTGTCATGGAAGGCGTGATGATGCGCGGGCGGCGCCAAATGGCGGTAGCCGTACGTCAGCCGAACGGAGAGATCTCCATCACCGTGCGCCCCAATTGGCGCCTGTCCAATTACATCTCGTTATTCAAGCTACCCGTTTTCCGTGGTGTCGCCGCCTTCATTGAATCGCTGGTGGTCGGGGTGGATACCATTCTCTTGTCGGCCAACATTTCTGCGCCGGATGATGTGCAGCTTGGGCGGAAGGAAGCTTTTCTTTCGGTGGCCATCGGCCTGCTGTTGGGAGTAGGCCTGTTCATGCTGCTGCCGACTCTGCTCTTGCATTTCCTGCAGCGCTTCGGATGGCCGGTGCTGGTGCTGAACTTGGTCGAGGGCGTGGTGCGCCTGATGATTTTTCTAGGCTATGTACTGGCCATCGGCCTGATGCCTGACATGCGCCGTATCTATCAGTATCATGGCGCTGAACACAAGACCATTCATGGTTACGAAGCGGGGGAGCCGCTGGAGTGGCGCTACTTGCAGTCCCATTCCCGCTTTCATCCGCATTGCGGTACCGCTTTCTTGCTGCTGGTGATGCTGGTCAGCTTGGTCATCTTCTCTTTCTTCGGTTGGCCAAACCTGATCGTACGCCTGCTCAGTCGGTTGGCGCTGTTGCCGCTGGTGGCCGGTCTGGCTTACGAACTCAGCCGACTGGCTGCGCTTGAACCGTGGTCCCATTACCTCGGGTGGCTGATTCGCCCAGCGCTGCTTTTGCAAGGTGCGACCACGCGTGAGCCTGACGAGGGGCAAGTTGAGGTGGCTGTGGCCGCATTGCAGGCGGTGCTGGCGGCTGACCCTGAGATGTAAATCGGCACAGCGATCTTGCTGTATTAAAACCGGCGGGCGCCAAAGGTGCAAGCCGATTCTTGGCAAGCAAGAATCGCTTTATTGAAGATCGCAACACTTCGTGTTGCTGTGCATAGCGCCCCTACGTAGTGGTATCAAGGTATTGTGGCGGGCGTCATGCATGGTGCTCATACGTAGGGGTCGCATGCATGCGACCCGGGAACAACCGTCGAACAAAAGAGGGGTGCCGAACAATGTTTGAGCGATTACATGAGATCAAGCAGCGCTATGAGGAACTGACCAGGCTGGCCAGCGACCCGGAAGTGATCGCTCGCCAGAACGAATGGCGCGAATACGTGAAGGAACAGGCTACCCTGACCGAAACGGTAGAAGTCTATGACCAATACCTCAGCGTCAGCGAACAGCTTGCCTCCACCAAGGAAATGCAGGGGGAGAGCGGGGCAGACCCAGACTTCACCGCGATGCTGGAGGAAGAGATAGATCAGCTGACAGCTGAGCAGGAGAAGCTGACGGAGCAGTTGAAAATCTTGCTCATACCCAAGGATCCCAACGATGAGAAGAACGTGATCATGGAGATCCGCGGCGGTACCGGTGGCGATGAGGCAGCCATCTTCGCTGCTGACCTCTATCGCATGTACACCAGGTATGCTGAACGGCAGGGCTGGAAGATTGAAGTGATGAGTCTCTCGGAGAACGACTTGGGTGGATTCAAGGAAGCGATCTTCCTGATCGAGGGTCGGGGCGCCTTCAGCCGCCTCAAGTATGAGAGCGGCGTACATCGCGTTCAACGGGTGCCGGCCACCGAAGCCAGCGGCCGCATTCATACGTCCACCGCAACCGTGGCGGTGCTGCCGGAAGCTGAGGAAGTGGATGTACAGATTGATCCGAATGACCTGCGCATCGACACCTTCTGTAGTTCGGGACCGGGTGGACAGAGCGTGAACACGACCTATTCCGCCGTGCGGATGACCCACATCCCCACCGGATTGGTCGTCTCCATGCAGGATGAGAAGTCTCAGATCAAGAACCGCGAGAAGGCGCTGCGGGTGTTGCGCTCACGTCTGCTGGAAATGGAGCAGGAAAAGCAACACAGCGCACTGGCCGAGACTCGGCGCAACCAGGTTGGCACCGGCGATCGCAGTGAACGCATCCGCACCTACAACTTCCCCCAGGGGCGGGTGACCGACCACCGCATCGGACTGACCGTGCACAACATCACGGCGCTCATGGATGGTGACATCAATGATGTGCTGCAAGCGCTGATCACAGACAGCCAGATGCAGAGCCTCTCTTCCGGTGAGTAGGATGACCAAACAAGAGGCTTGGCGGCTGGGAACCGAGCTGTTGCAGCAGTCTGGGGTGGATGATTCCCGCTGGCAGGCCGAATTGCTCTTGCGAAGCGCGCTCCGGGAAGACCGGGCGCGCTTCTTTGCCAGCCTGGCAGAGGAAGTTTGCGAGCAGGCAGAGCAGATCTATCTGCTGTGGCTTGCTGACAGGCAGCGGGGAATGCCGCTGCAATACCTGACTGGCAGACAGGAGTTCATGGGCCTCGAGGTCACGGTCACCCCTGATGTGCTCATTCCGCGTCCTGACACTGAGATCTTGGTGGAGGAAACCGTGCAGGTGCTCGGGGGTTTGCCTGCAGTGCGGGTAGCGGAACTGGCAACTGGCAGCGGAGCGATTGCCCTTGCCTTGGCTGCGCAATTGCCGGAGGCAATGGTCGTTGCCACGGATATCTCGCCCGGCGCCCTACAGGTTGCTTCGGCCAACGCAGTGTCTCTGGGGTTAGCTGAGCGGATCGATTGGCGCCTCGGCTCTTGGGCGGAGCCTTTGGCTAACCAGGGAACGTGGCACGCGATAGTCTCCAATCCTCCCTATATTCCAAGTGGTAAAATCCAGGGCCTCAGTCGGGAAGTACAACATGAGCCGCGGTTAGCCCTGGACGGCGGACCGGACGGGCTCGACTGTTATCGTCAACTGATTCCCCAGGCTGCTCCCTTGCTCCGCCCTGGCGGTCACTTGCTGCTGGAGGTGGGGGCTGGTCAGGATGCGGCAGTAGCGGAGCTGATGCGAGCAGCTGGTTTAGGCGATGTCTACACGGTGCCGGACCTGGCGGGAATCCAACGGGTCGTTGTCGGTTCTCGCGGGGATGTTCCCCGCTAAAGGGTTCTCATCCGCATGGTTGGCTGGTGCCAAATCGGGGTGCAGGGCGGTTGTGCTGTCTGAGGCAATGACAGTGACAGCCGCCTTTTGAATTTAGCTAACCTGGTTAACTTTTATTCGTTCGGACAGGCTCAAAGCGGTTGACATCTCCAGGGGCTCTGCTATAAAATTAATCCGAGCAAAGCACTCGGAATAATACCTCCCCTGGAGTCCGAGCAGATTGCTCCAAATTATCGACTTATTTCTGAGTGTTTTGCTCAGAATATTGCGGGGGGCGAGCGATTGAAGCTTTCTACCAAGGGTCAATACGCGGTGCGTGCCATGCTCGTGCTCACTCGGCATCAGGCGGAAGCCCCAATTTCGTTGCGTCAGGTGGCACAGCTGGAGGACATCTCGGAGCAGTACTTGGAGCAGATCTTCGTTGACCTGCGCAAGCAAAAACTGGTCTCGGGGGTGAGGGGTGCGGCTGGGGGCTATCGGCTGAACCGTCGGCCGGAAGAGATCACTGCCGGCGACATTCTGCGGGCGGTGGAAGGCCCAATCGCGCCAGTGGAATGCGTACGCCAGAACCAGACGGAAACCTGTCAACGGGTTAACGTCTGCGTGACGCGGGAACTGTGGAAGCGTTTGCGAGACAGCATGTCTGCTGTCCTCGATCATACAACTCTGGCGGATTTGGCTAAGATGACCGTGCATTCAGATGTGGAGGAGGGCGACTGCTAATGCGTTCTGTCTATCTGGATCATGCTGCGACCACCCCGGTTCATCCCGAGGTGCTCAAGGCAATGCTACCATACTTCAGTGAGGATTTCGGCAATGCATCCAGCGTGCATCACTTTGGTCGCAAGACCAGAGCCGCAGTAGATCAGGCCCGCGCAACCGTGGCCGAGGCGATTGGCGCTTCACCACAGGAGATCTACTTCACCAGCGGCGGCACGGAAGCAGACAACATCGCCATCTTGGGCGTGACCAAGGCGCTTGCCGACAAGGGCAAGCACATCATCACCAGCGGGATTGAGCATCATGCCGTGCTGGAGACGTGTGAGGCGCTGGAGAAACAAGGATTCGCCGTCACTTACCTGCCGGTGGACCAGCAAGGGCTGGTGCAGGTGGCAGATGTGGCCGCGGCGATCCGTCCAGACACGGTTCTGATCACAATCATGCATGCGAACAATGAGATCGGCACGATTCAGCCAATTGCTGAGATTGGCGCGCTGGCCAAGTCCAAGGGCATCTTGATGCACACCGATGCAGTGCAGTCGATGGGCAGCCTGCACGTCAATGTGGACGAACTGCATGTCGATCTGCTCTCCTTTTCCGCCCACAAGATCTATGGACCAAAGGGAGCTGGCGTGCTGTATGTGCGCCGGGGCACGCGGGTGAAACCGATCTGGTTTGGCGGCGGTCAGGAGCGTCGGCTGCGCACTGGTACGGAAAACGTACCCGGGATTGTCGGGTTGGCCAAGGCGGTGGAGTTGGCCGTCGCTGAGATGGACCAGCGTAACGCTCATCTGCGTGGGTTGCGGGATAAGCTGGTGGCTGGTCTGACCAGCATCCCGGATGTCACGCTCAACGGCCACCCAGAGCAACGTCTGCCGGGCAATGTGAACATCAGCGTCAAGTATGTGGAGGGCGAGTCCCTAATCCTCAGCCTGGACATGAAGGGTATTGCTGTTTCCTCTGGCTCAGCCTGCACCTCCGGCTCCTTGGAACCGTCGCATGTGCTGCTCTGCATGGGCTTGGATCATCTGCAAGCTCACGGTAGCCTGCGTCTGACCCTAGGCAGGGACAATACCGAAGAGGATATCGAGTATGTATTGTCCGTCTTTCCCGCCATAGTAGAGAGATTAAGGGCGATGTCACCGCTATATCAGAGAGGGAGGAAGTAATAGATGAGCACCATGTATAACGAGAAAGTGATGGATCACTTCACCAGCCCGCGCAATGTGGGAATTATCGAGGACGCAGACGGAGAGGGCGAAGTCGGCAACATCAACTGTGGCGACATCATGCGCATCTATATCAAGGTTGACGCGGACGAACGCATCTCCGACATCAAGTTTCAGACATTCGGCTGCGGTGCTGCCGTGGCCACCAGCAGCATGGTCACGGAGATGGTCAAAGGCAAGACGCTCGAAGAGGCGCTGCGCATCACCAATAAGGATGTAGCCGAGGAGTTGGGCGGATTGCCGCCGATCAAGATGCACTGCTCGAACCTGGCTGCCGATGCCTTGCAGGCAGCAGTTGCAGATTATCGTGTGCGCAAAGCGGTTGCAGAGCAGTAGCATTTGGGACACCGGGACGGATCCACTGCCGGCCAATTGTTGGCCGGGCGTGGATCCGTCCCGGGGGGGGGGTTTGGGG
>JAEZJZ010000022.1 GCA_023436245.1 Bacillota bacterium
GAGCCTGCGTCAACAGGTTCACGCTTTACGGAGGCGTCTTTCCTTTCCTAAGATACGGTCATTATATCCAGCAGACTCTGGACAGGCAACAACGTCAGCTTCTTGACCTTTCATTGCGTCAGAAACACAACAATGGATTTCAAGCCCTTATGGAGGAGAATGCTTGATGAGTACCGGATTGCAGTGGTAGAAAGGTCAGGTTACGGCTGGAGTGACCCTTCTAGTAGTTCAAGGGATTTGGACACCATTCTCGAGGAAACCCGAACTGCACTAGAATTGTCTGGTGAAGAAGGTCCATACATACTGGTTCCCCACTCCATGTCAGGGCTAGAGGCACTTTATTGGGCCCAAAAATACCCTGACGAGGTGAAGGCAATTATCGGTCTGGACCCATGTACGCCTGAAACGATTGACCTAATTCCGAAGCCTCAAAGCACACAATTGAGTTTAATGCATTTCATATCGAGAATCGGGCTATCCAGATTCATGCCGGAATCTGATGTGGGTAAGAACTTGCCACTGATGACATCCAGTGAACTGTCAGCGGAAGACAAAGAGCAGTATCTTGCCATGTTCTACAAGAGTAGCGTGACAAAAGATATGGTAAGAGAAGTAGACTATTTGAAAGCCAATGCCGAAACAGTGGCAAAGAATGGACCTCCCATCAACACCCCCATGTACTTCTTCATTTCCGGCGAGCAAGAGGCGGTTGCAGTGGGTTGGAACAAAGCATTATCCAATTATCTTGATGGACTCACTGATGGATCACATATGCAGCTCGCTACTGGTCATTATGTTCATCATGAAAAGGCAGATGTGATCGCTGAACAAACCAAACTGTTTCTTGGGGAGCTTGTAGGCGGCAAGTAGTCAGCGCCTCGCCTGCGAAGCTGCCCGAGAGTACAATACCCCCAAGGTGCTTATTGGCCCTGAGACAACGGGCTTTTCGCCGGTTCCAAACGGAGAGAAAGAGATTGATAATTGTGCTATCAACTGATAACATTGTGGTCGTAGAGTGCATACTGTACAAAGAGAGGACGTGAATGCTTTGTCCTCAGATAAGCAGCTCCGTGACGTACAGGACTACCTCCAGAGATGCAAGCAACTAGTAAACGCTGGCAAGTGGCACCTGGAGCCGCGCAATTTCCCCACGATTACGGCACTCGGGCTTACGCTAGATGACGTAAGTGGCTACTTACTGACGCTCAAGCCGCATGATTACTGCAAGACTGAAGCGGATCATGATTCAAGACGTCCCGGAGATATATGGTTCTTTCTGTTTGATGAGCCCGGATCGGTTCTGGATTATTACGTCAAACTCAAATTGCATCCCCAACTGATCCATTTGAGCGTGATCTCATTTCATCCTCCAGAGGCGCACATTAGGCGCCGTTTCAAACCCTAGTAAGGAGGGAGGCACAAGCTATGTCACAGACAGCTTTCTTCTGCTATAACTGCTATGACGAAAAGCCAGTCAACCTCGAAGAGAGAGAACTGTGTATTCCTGTCCGTGGCGAGGATATCCAATTTCGCGGCAAAGTTTATGTTTGCGCTGACTGCGGCGATGTCGTGTCTGAACCGGAGACGGACAACGCAAACATCCTGCTTGCCTACCGGGAGTTTCGGCGACAGCACGGATTGCTGCAACCGGAGGAAATTGCTGCAATCCGGAACCGGTACGGTCTCAGCCAACGGGCTTTGGCCCGGCTCTTGGGGTGGGGGCAAATCACGATTCAACGTTACGAGCGTGGCGCACTGCAAGATCAAACGCATAACCATACTCTGATCACTTTACGCGATGACCCGAGTCTCGCGAAGCGAATGATCGCGGCCCCAGGATGCAAGCTGACGGACGTCGAAAAGCATAAACTCCTGCAAGTCATTGACTCAGAGTCCGTGACCCTTACCAAGAACCAATCCTTAGGCTCTCTCGAGGAATACCTAACTCAGGATGCGCCTAGCGAATATACCGGCTTTCTTGCTCCTGATCTGCGCAAATTGACTAGCATGGCGCTATTCTATGCGACCCAAATTGATGGTCATCTGTTCAAGGTCAAGCTGATGAAGTTGCTCTTCTTTGCTGACTTTCTGCATTTTCGCCGGCACGGGGTGAGCATCTCCGGGTTTCCTTATGCTGCGATTACCATGGGCCCAGTGCCGGACAATTTTCAAAGTGTCCTGGCATGGATGGAGCAAGCGGGAATCGCCCGTATCGACGAAGTCCCGCTTGGCACAACATCCGGCGAAGCAATCATCCCAATCACACCGCATGAACACGACGAGTTCAACGAAGCAGAGTTGGATACTCTGGTGGAAGTTGTAAGACAGCTTGGACACCTATCTGGCTCGGTGCTGAGAGATAGGTCGCACCAGGAAGCGGCATGGCTAAACACGGAGCAGAGGCAGCGGATTAGCTACCTTTGGGCAAATCAACTAAGAACAGTACAATAAAGTAGGAAGAGAGGACGTGCGCCGTCCTCTCTTCCTACTATTTAGTCACAAAGGAACCCGAAGAGGCGTATCAATTGACTCTCAGACATGGGCGAAGCCGGCAGCAGCCCGACCCGTGTAGCCCACACCGTAGAGTACCGTCTATTCGCCGGACTCAATAGCCATCAGCAAGAAACCGCAGAAAGCAGCATTGTCTGACGGCAGACCTTCCCCCTGCATCGCCTGCTTCATGCGGTTGATCTGATCGCGGTATGCCCGATAGAACACGAAAGTGGGCCGTGAGGTGTACTCCAGCCCCTCTAGTTCGAAGTGGGCGATTACCCGCTTGGCAGTGTTCGGCTTGACCAAGGCTTCAACACTCGGGCGGAAGTAGACAGGGCAGACCGTAAGCAGCGGCCACTTCGCCAGCTTGAACTCATCCAACAGGTCAACCAACACCCGGAAGCCATACTCTTGATCCCCATACAGGAGCTCGAATAGCCCTTTGGACAGATCCACCCGTTCGCGGCTATGAAGCATCCCAATCAGCTCTCGAAACCTCATCTTCTCGAACACCGACACCAGCGAAGATTGGGTGACGATTTGGCCGACGGAAGCAACGATTCCACTGATATCCGCAAACCGCTCGACTTCGAAGCACAGTTGCGCCAGCTTATGCATCTTCTCAAGCCGATGCTTCCTGGAGATAGCCTGGATATCCGGATGCGAGAACCCACCAGGATACTGCAGCAAGAACCTTGCCTCGGCCTCCCTCAGCTTTGCCATATTCATCTCAAGTCGGCCTCCTTCAACAAGAACATCCATGACGAACCCTTGCTCTACGCCTGACCTCATTCAACACCGACGCCATCGGTGACTACCCCTACGCCTGCCTGTTCAGCAACCACTCCAGCGACGGCGCAAAGTCGCATTCCAGCGTATACGTTGCATCCGGCGCCTCCGACTGCAGCTGCTGCAAAGCTGCACCCATGTCCAACGTGCCTCTGCACAGCGGCCAATGGCTATCCCGTTGTCCGTCGTTGTTGTGCAGGTGCACGTGTCCAATACGCCCGGCCAGCATCGCTATCCAGACAGCCACCGGAGTTGACGAGTTGCAGTGAGCATGACCAACGTCCAGACAGAGGCGAAAGCGGTCATCTGCAACCCGGTCGCAAAGCGCTGCCAACAGCGACGGATCATCGTCGACCATGTTCTCGATGTAGACCGCCAGCTCGTCCCCCTTGTCCGCCAAGAAGCCGCGCCAGAACGTGACTGCGCTCTCAATGTGGTGCTCCAATTATCAGAACCTGGGGCTCCAGCAAATCCAGTGCGGGAAAAGTCTGAGCAAACTGTCAGGCATTCAGCACTTCCCTCACCTGCAGGTAGCGCTCATTAATCAATTCTCTCGCCTCGGGACAGAGCTTGGCCATGCTTCGCTCAATCTTCCGCAGCACCCAATCCTTGCCCTCGTCGATGCCGAAGCCATGCGTGACGTAAGCCAGATGCAGTAGTGAAGGCACCTGCAGTATATGAGTCATGGCATCAGCGCTGGCGATGCATTCCGCCTCCGGGGTCTGCCGCTGCATCGGCACACTGCCCCGATGGGTGAGGATGCACTGCTTCACCTGGGCAGTTCTCTCTTTCGGATAGCCAAACCCGGTCAGGATCCGCTCTGCCTCAGCCGCTCCGTGAATGTGGTGCTCGCCTTCCAAGCTGCTATCCTTAATGCCGGCGTAGTCATGCAGCAGGGCGGCAATCTCCACTATTTCCTGGTCTGCGCCCAGCCTCTCCGCCAGCAGTTTCGCATACTTCACCACATGAACGACATGATGGGACCAAATTCCGTAGCCAAATGCGTTGCTATCCTGTCGGCACGCATCCTCCACCATTCCCGCAATCTGCCTAATCATCTCACTGTACAAAGCGCCACACTCCTCTCAACTGTCCACCACGAGAGTACTGCCTGAGCTAACGGCGTGGCCAGGGAGCACTCCTCATAGTCAGTAGAACTTATGTTCGCCGCGAAGAGGCAAATCCCTGCCGGAGAGTTTGCACATTGCTTAAGGGAGCTGCCCCGGTTCGTTGGGACAGCTCCCTTGGTTACATTTGATCAGCTTGAGGCTACGTGACTGACATGAGCTATGCTCCGCCTGGGGAGCCCTATTCTTTAACTCATGGTTCTGATTGCACCTGCACGCTCGTAGTTCACGACAATAACACCACTCGGGGTAACCGTGTTTTCCGTCACCTTGAAAGCCGCCGGAATGGTGCCGTCCGCAAACAACCGCTTTCCATCGCCCAACGTTATCGGATATATCATCAGCCATAACACGTCGACCAAGTCATGCTTAAGAAGCGTCTGAACAAGATTACCACTTCCCCAAACGTGCAAATCCGGACCTTGCTGCTGCTTAATCTGGGCGACTTTTTCAGCAATATCTCCATTCAGAAGCACGCAAGGCTGCCACTCGCCAGATGTCATGGTATTCGAGGCCACGTACTTGGTCGCCTTGTTGGCCCCCGGCCACACATCTCCATGTTGCGGCCAGTACGGTGCCCATATTTCATAGGTCTTGCGACCTAATAGCAGGTCAAACGTCATGTTCATCTGCCTTCTCAGGAGCGTGCTCAGGGTCTCGTCGGAATATGACGCAATCCACCCACCATGCGCGAAGCCACCGCTGATGTCTTCCTGTGGGCCGCCCGGGGCTTGTATGACACCATCAAGCGAGATGTGTTCTAGCACAATGACTTTTCTCATGGACCTCACCCTCCAGTTTTGAACTGTTGATTGATTAGCCTGTTCATTGCCGCGACCTATCACTGTAGTGAAAAGGATTTCCAGTGCCCTTCGGAGATAACTTCGACCGTCCCCTCGACCACTTTGATGGCGGTTTCATCATCAATTGCATACGCCGGCCCCTGCATGCCGGCGGCCCATCTCTCAGCAGAAGCCATGGTATTATGCGGCAGCATCTCGTGATCCAGGTGCGGGAAGATAGCAAAGTCAACCAATCCGAGCGTCTGGTCGCCACCTTCTGGCGGAGTCCAGCCAACAAAGAGTTCGCCAACTCTAGGTGCCATCACCATACTACCAGCGCTTAGCCCTACGTAAACTGCGCGCAGCGAGGGTAAGAGGTCTGCCAGTCCGGACTGCCGCATCCAGTAGCAAAGATACAACGGGTCACCGCCATTCACCAGTAGAACATCAATCTCCTTGACCGTAGGGACCCAGAGCTCTCTATCGATGCTAGGCAGCGCGGTGAGCTCAAGCACACCCACTGACTTCCAGCCCAGCTCACACATCGGAGTGGTGGCCTGTCCAGTGAAGAAAAGCCATGCGTTGCTCGCACCACCGGGTATGGCGTACAACCCAGTGGTGATGCAGAGGGCGTTGGCTTCGGCAATCGGCTTGCCGAGCATGTCAACTAGCGTGTTGTGTATGCTCTTGTTTTTGATGCCGGCAGATGTTAACAGGAGTTTCATGAGTCATCTCCTTGTCGTTACTTCATTTTGGGGAGCCTGTCGACCATGCATTCCATTCGCGAGTTATCAGCTCCCGGTTGCTGGCCTTTCCCGTTCTGCCTCGATCATCCGGTTTTGCTGCATCAAGCGAAGCCCCGTGACCTCTCCGCTTGCGTCAAGCTGGAAGTGAACCGCAGCAGCGATCTCGACCACGCTGAACTGGTGTTCCGCGGTGCCCGCGGCCAGCTGCAGCGGAGGTTGACCCATGACCTGCAGCGTCAATGATCCATTATCGTGCTTGATCTCAAACTGATGACCGGCACGGCTGCGGTAGATGCCAGCCAACTGCCGGCCCGGCAACGGCAAGTATCCCGCCCAACCGAACTCGGCGGCAATAGCCATCTCTATCTCATAGATTAGCCCGCGACCGCGATCGGAATTGACCATGATGGCCGAACCCTGGCTGCTCTGCTGGTACATGGTCAATCTGCTCAGATATCCATGGTTGGAGCCTCCGTGCAGGAACCTGGCGCAACTGCCGCTGCCGTTCAGGAAGAAGCCAAGGCCAATTGCATCGGCTGTGGGCACAAAGTCGGTCAGGTTTGGCGTGAGCATTTCCGCAATCATCTGCTGGCTGAACAACTTGCTCTCGCCGCGCAGTGCCGCCTGGACTTCAACACCTAAACGAATCAGGTCACTGGGTCTGGTCCAGAGGCCGGCCGCAGCCACTTCGGGGTAGGTATGCCACTTGCCGATAACAGCCTGCCCGGATGACAGGTGACCGCTGGCGGCATACCGCTCAAATCTAGTGGGCAGCGGCTGAGCGTAAGTACTCTGTTCCAAGCCCAGCGGGTGCAGAATCAGCTCATCCATGATCTGCGGCAGTCGCTTGCCTAAGGTGCTTTCGACGACCAACTGCGCCAGAGTGGTGCCGCCCCCGGAGTAGCGGAACTGCTGCCCAGGGATAATGTCCACCACCACCGGTTTGGTATTGGCCGGCTCTTCGCCGTTCAGCACCTGAACCAGGCTCGGTAGCGCTGCTCCGGCCGGATAACCCGGGAAACCGTGAACAGTCAGGCCTGCCCGGTGACTGAGTAGTTGGCGCAAGGTGAGTCGGGGCTGCCGGTCACACAGCGCGCTCACCTGATAGGAGCTCATGCACTGGCGGATGTCTTCACCCAGGTCCAATGCGCCCTGCTCAACTAGGCGCATCACAGCCAACGCGAAGATAGGCTTGCTGATCGACGCCGCTTGGAACATCGTATCCGAGCCAACTGCGTCGACTCTCCCAACCTCTTTCACGCCAAAGCCGTGAATCTTCACCCGGTTATCGTTCAACACAGCGATGCTCACACCCGGAACACCGTAATGCTGCATGCGTGCCTCCAGGCTGGCCGGCTCAGCCAGCAAGTTTGTGGCAGGGCGCAGGTTAAGCATCGCCCGCTGGAGACGTTCTGTTACTTCGTCCATGACGCACCTCCGCTACTGCGCAGAACTTCGCGGATGCTGAGCAGATGTCCTGCTGTCTCGTGCGCTTCGTTGTGAACGCGACGCGATGAAAGATAGCATACTGGACAAGTGTGGGGTAGAAGCTCTTCGTCTGCGGACGCTCAAAAGCGGCGATGAGGAGCGTCTGATTGCTGCGCTGAGAAAGGTTCTGCAGTGTCGTGGCGGGCCGCTGGAAACACGGGCAGGGCGCTTCATCTCGTCGGTGGTCAAGCCAGGAACCTCTATGCAGCAGAGCCAGGAACCTTCAAGTTGGTCCCTGGCTCCTATTCATGCTTATCCAGTCGGTGAAATAGTCCGCGCTATTCAGGTCGCACCACTTCCTCCTGTTTACACAACAGGGCCAGCAAAGAAGCCAGTTGGTTGCGCTGGTCAAGACTCAAGCGACCATAGGTCTCTGGCGGAACGTCGAGCCAAAACAGAATTCTCTCCAGCGCTGGGATCAGGGCCGCAAACCACTTGCGTATGCCGCGTTCATCTGCATATCCCTTCTGCAGGACACATTGAATCAAATCTGCGTCGCTAGTATCCGTGACGGAAACTGGTTCGAGCAGCAGTTTCTGTACGAGAGTCAATTGCTGCTCGGATGAAAACTGATTCAGCGGGTGCATTTTGTTTGCCCGGACAAGCTTACCCGTCTTGTGAATGGTAAGTTTTCGGTTGTTGTCAAGGGTTCTAAGTAACGCGCGAGCCTCAATGCACAACTCCAAGCCATCTATCTTCTCCCATAGTCGTGAAGCGTCCTTCCTTCGCTTGGTCTCGACAACGATCTTGGATACCTGCTCATCCGACTGATTCACAACAACGGTGATATTGCGGCTCCCAGTTCTCCTCGTACCTTCCTCAGCTACAGCAGTCACTACTTCGCGCACCTGATCCTTCTCATCACTGCGAATCGGCAGTTGATCAAGAATGACCGTTGCCCCATCACTGCCCCGCACAAGCTCATCCCCCTTCTGAGATGAGCTTATTGGGTAGTAGGATTGTCCCATTACCATATCGGCTTCCCAAGAACAGCTTCTTCCCGTCGCAGGCCGGTTGCTGCGTTCCGCGGGAGGAGGCGGTGGTACGGGTGAAGACCAGTGTGATGGGTACTCGCGAGAGACAGAGATAAGGGTGTCTTCGCCCGGCCGTAGCAGGCAACCTTGCATAATGTGGTCAGATTGCGAGCAATACGGTGAGTTTGAGCTACCTCCGCAGACGGGATGTCCAGCTTGATCAGACTCGGTTACCAACCGCCTAGCGAGCATTTGGAGGCTCGGCTCCTAACACCCCCGAGGCTTTCCGTATTGGCTTTCCAGAGGGATAAGCGGGCGGTGTTGGCCCCACTCTCTCCACCACGTTCTCCCACCCTTATAGAACATAGCCAGCGCTCCACATCTGGCCCAGTGACGACCCATATCCTGGGCTTCTCATCACTATGTGCAGCGTAATCGTCAGACACCCCAACCTTGAGAGGAGAGGGGGCCGTCTGACGATTACGGCCCTACCGTACGGTGAGCTAGGCGCTCCGGTTCTCCCGCCACCACCGGTACCTGTTCAGATCACCCGCTACTTGCTTGATAACAATCCCCAACACAGCCGCGTCATCGACGAGACCTCCAAGGAAGAGGTCTGGGACGAAGTCGATTATTGATACAAAATACAGCAGTCCAATTATCATCGCGATTATGGAACCGATCGGAACCTCGCGATAATTGCCGCTCGCCCAATCCTTGACAAGGGCGAATAGCAGCTGGATACTATCCCATAACTCCTCAAGTGGGCCTCGGTGGCCCTCAGCCTTGCGCATGGCCTGCTCGAGTAACGCCTTCGCCCTCTCTGGATCCTGCGCCAACGTCTTGGCCCTGCGTCCAAACCGTGCCTTGATCGCATCTAGGTTGATCTTCACTCTAGCATCTCCCTATTCTCATGTCATCACGTTAATTTGGTACGCCGGCCGCGCAAGACGGCTGAACACCCTGAGCCAACCCACGGCACTTGCGGCGCTAGCTATTTCGCTTCTCGGCTTCAGCTCTGATAGTCCCGATCTTCTTGTCACTACGAGTATCACGCCCGTCTGGATTTCGCACTGTCCCAGGGGGCAGTCCCCGCGATTTCTCAAACGTCCCCACTGTACAATCTTTCCTAACCTTCCTGACCATATCATCACCTCCAACCTGGCGTGTTCTTCAGCTAGCTTCAGGCAAAGTACAATCAACGTTAGGCTTGGAGCCTCATTCTAACGTAGGCATCCAATGGTCATGGTAGCTAGCCATTTCCACTATTCCACTCCACCCGAGTCATTTCCTCCCCAATCTTCTCCATTTTTCGACTCTTCCGTCCACTTCACCCCCCCCGCCACCTCCCTATGCTATAATGGAAGCACATACCACCCAATCCCACTGCGAAGGAGTCCTTACCGATGCATCTTCCTTCCGGGCTCTATGAACAGATCATCAACCTGGCCATTGCAGAAGGGCTGAAGGGCCTGCCTTCTGATCGCTTTCCCGTAACGGAACCCCTCACGGGCGGTGACGCGCAACCAATCCTGGCCCGATACCTCTACGAGGTGCTCGCCCGCGGCCTTGCTTACCTGCGGGACAAGCTCTCCGAGGAGGAAGCGCTTGACCAACAGGTCGCTGCCTGCAACCAGCTGATCGAGCTCATGGCCCACCTCACGAAGGAAGAGGATTTATTGGAGTGGCGGATTGGCTCGGATAATCGGCTTCTGCTGGCCATCCTGGAGAAGCGCAACACCACGTTGGCCCTCCGCCGCCCAAGCAAGGTTGATGTGTTGCGGCCGGAGACATCGCTGGCAATGAGCACTCTATTCACTGGCTCTGCACTGGAACCATCCATGGTGAGCGAGCTGAAGAAAGAGATTCTGACGGCAGACCGCATCGACATGCTGGTTTCATTCATCAAGTGGAGCGGGTTGCGGTTGATTATGGACGAGTTGAGCGAGTTCACCAAGACCCGACCGCTGCGCATCATCACCACATCCTACATGGGAGCAACTGACTTGAAAGCGATGCTCGAGCTGGTCAAGCTCCCGAACACCGAAGTCAAAGTCTCATACGACACCAAGTCCACCCGATTGCACGCGAAATCGTACATGTTCTACCGTGAGACTGGTTTCTCCACGGTCTATATCGGCTCATCCAATCTTTCCAGTGCAGCCGTCGGCGGTGGCCTGGAATGGAATGTGAAGGTGACGGAGAAGGACATGCCACACATCGTACGCAACGTGTCGGCCACCTTCGAGACATACTGGAATGACAACGACTTTCAGCCCTTCCTGGAGACACATGAGCCTGAGCTGCGCAGAGCCCTGCAAGCCGAGCGGCAGCCAGCCGGTGAAGACGGGCATTACCTGTTTAGTATCGAGCCCTACCCTTTTCAGAAAGAGATTCTGGAGCGATTGGATTCCGAACGTGAACTACACGGCCGATGCCGCAACTTGGTGGTTGCGGCCACCGGCACCGGCAAGACAGTGATCTCTGCCTTTGACTACAAGCGCTTCTGCCGCACTCATCCACACCAACCGAACCGACTGCTTTTCGTTGCTCACCGGCAGGAGATATTGAAACAGAGCCTAGCCTGCTTTCGCGGCATCATGCGCGACAGCAACTTTGGCGAGCTCTTCTATGCAGGCAACCGGCCGGAGCGATTCGATCACCTGTTCATCTCCATTCAGACCTTCAACTCACAGGACTTCAAGCCGGCGACTGCGCCAGACTACTATGACTTCATCATCGTCGACGAGTTTCACCACGCCGCTGCCCCGAGTTATCAGGAACTGCTGACCTACTATCAGCCGAAGATCCTGCTTGGCCTGACCGCCACTCCAGAACGCATGGATGGCTTTGATCTGCTGTCCGCCTACTTCGATGGCCGAATGGCCGCGGAAGTTCGTCTGCCGGAGGCGATCAACCGGCAGCTGTTAGTGCCCTTCCAATACTTCGGAGTGACCGACGAGGTGGATATCAGCAACGTGTGTTTGCTAACGTAATAGTTGACCACTTTGAAGGAAAACGCTAACCGAAAAGTTGACCACCTTAGCACATCACCCTGTTACTCTTGTAGTTGAGAGACAGCAAGAGGACAGGAGGAAAGGTTGT
>JAEZJZ010000039.1 GCA_023436245.1 Bacillota bacterium
CGATGCACATTGGCAGCATGGTAATTTGATCTCGATCTGCGCCTTTGTTATACCCCACAGATAATCTCTCCCAACTCACCTGTATGGGTATATTATACCACTTGATCCAACATTATGTCAACTAGAACGCGGTTTTCACACAGGCTGCCGTCCCCAGTGCCCCCGTTCAAAAAGCTCCGTTTGTCGTAGGAATTCTGGCGCCCGGGCCAGAATGTATATAACAAACAGGAAAGGGGCTGAGCAATTGTCTACTGTTCCGATCAAGTATGATACCTACTACAAATACGACGAGCTGACGGATGCCCTACGCCAGCTGACTGCCGCCTACCCCACCCTCTGCCAGATGGGCAGCATCGGGCGAAGCTGGCAAGGCCGCGACGTCTGGTACGTCACACTGACGAACCAACAGACAGGTAACCACGCAGAGAAGCCGGCGATCTACATCGACGGCAACACCCACGCGGGTGAGGTGACCGGCTCAATCACTGCGCTCTATACCATCGACTATCTGCTGCAAAACTACGGACGAGACGAGGAAGTCACCTGGCTGCTCGATAACCGCACCTTCTACGTGGTACCGCGAGTCAATCCGGATGGGGCGGAGCTCTATCTGACTACTCCCTACATGCTGCGCAGCTCCGTGCGCCCTTGGCCCTATGCAGACGTGAGCGAACTGCCAGGCCTGTACGCCGAGGACATCGATGGGGATGGCTACATCCTGCAGATGCGCGTGCGTGACGACAAGAAGGGCGAATGGAAGGTCAGTGCGCGCGATGAGCGCATTCTGGTGCCGAGATTGATGGATGATCGCACCGGCCCCTTCTACCGGCTATACACGGAGGGTTTGATCGCGGATTATCAGGGCGAACCATTCGGCATCCGGCCAACCCCTTGGGGTCTGGATCTGAACCGCAACTACCCCTCCCAGTGGAACAACCGGATCAAGGGCGGCGGCGACTACCCTACCTCTGAGCCGGAAATCAAGAACGTGGTCGATTTCATTCTGGCGCACAAGAATATTGGCGCTTTGGAAGCGCTGCATACGGCTGGAGGCATCTTCTTCCGCTCGCCGTACACCTATCCGGAATCGCAACTCAATCCGGAAGACCTCCAGCTGTTGCGCACCTTGGCCAGGCGCGGCACGGATTTCACCGGTTATCCGGATGTCCCCAGCACCAGTGGCGTGTTTGCCGCCACCATCGTGGACTGGGCCTACGAGAACTGCGGCATCCCCGGCTTCACACCAGAACTCTGGGACATGGCCGGTAGAGCCGGGACCAAGCCAACTGACTGGCTGAGCAACACTCCGCCCACCCCGGCCGAAGCAGAAGAACGCGAGTATCTGCTCCTGCAATGGAACGACCGTGAGCTTGCCAGCCAGGGTTTCTTCCGCTGGCGCAAGTTCAACCATCCTCAACTGGGAGAGGTGGAGCTTGGGGGCTGGAATCCCAAGTTCGTGCGTCAGAATCCGCCACACAAGCTGCTGGAACAGGAATGCTACAAGATGTGCCGCTTCCTGCTGAAGCACGCCACCGCCCTTCCGCAGGCGGCAATCGAGCAGGTGAGCGTTAACGAACAATCGGCTGGTGTTTACCGCGTCTCGGTGCTAGCCGCAAACCATGGTTTCCTGCCCACCTACCTCTGCAACAAGGGCAAGGAGATCAAAGCGATGCGTCAAGATAAGCTGACGGTTGAGCTACCGGTCGGAGCGGAGTTGCTGCTCGGACGCCCGGAGGTGGAGCTCGGTCATCTGCAGGGCTACTTTAACGGCCAGCGTATCTATGGTGGCCCAGCCGAATCGGCCAAGCGCGTGGACTTTCTAATCAAGGCACCTGCAGGTACCAGCGTCACGCTGCTGCTGGATTCGCAGAAGGGCGGAGTTTGCCGCAGCGAAGTAACCTTGCGCTAGCTGGGTGAGCGCCCACGCGGACACGCTGGACGGTGCCGCGACACGCAGGGCTCCAGCAGACTCTGTCTTTGATGAAGCCTGTCGGATGAGACGAAGGGCCTGGCCCTTCGTCTCATCCACTTGTTGCACAACCGGACAGATGCGGGATAAGATATCACTGGATTCTGTCCACAGGGAGTGATCGAGTTGCCGCATCGATTTTCGCGGTTTGAACTGCTGGTCGGGCAGAGCGGCCTAGAGAAGCTGCAGCGCGCCCGGGTCGCCGTCTTCGGCATCGGCGGAGTCGGCAGCTTCGCGGCTGAGGCGTTGGCCAGAAGTGGGGTTGGCTGCCTGCTACTGGTCGACCACGATCAGGTCTCGCTCAGCAACATCAACCGGCAGTTGCCGGCTCTGACCTCCACCATCGGCCAGCCGAAGGTGGCAGTGATGGCGGAGCGCGTCAAACAGATCAACCCCTGCTGCCAAGTTGATGCCAGGGAGCTCTTCCTGCAGCCAGGCAACTGGCAAGAGGTGCTCACGGCCGACTTGGATTATGTGGTTGATGCCATTGACACAGTATCCAGCAAGCTGTTGCTGGTGCAGAAGTGCAAAGAACTGGGTGTCCCGATCGTCTGCAGCATGGGAGCTGGCAACAAACTGGACCCAACCCGCATTGAGGTGACGGACATCTCCCGTACCAGCATCGATCCGTTGGCTCGCATCATGCGCAAGGAACTGCGCAAGCGAGGCATCACTGGCGGGGTGAAAGTGGTCTACTCCGCGGAGCCTCCACTGGTGCCGGGGCCAGACTTGGTCAGCGAGCTGCGCGCCATGGGTGACGTGCCGCCAGAAAGGCGGCAGTTGCCAGGGAGCAGCGCGTTCGTGCCTTCAGTTGCCGGATTGACCGCTGCCAGCGTGGTAGTGCGCGACTTACTTCAGCTTCCTTAATCCTCGCTTCTTGATGGCGGCATCGCTTGATGCCGCCTCTCTTGATCATGACTTGGGAACTGAGACTAGTCGATAAGAGTTGCACTCATGGGATGGCTCTGGCACAATAGCTGATGAAGAGGTGAAGACTGGATGATTAAGGTGAGAAACCTAGAGAAAAACTACGGCGCCAAAGCTGCCGTGCGAGGCATTTCCTTCCAGGTGGACGATGGAGAGGTGTTTGGACTTCTAGGCCCGAACGGGGCGGGGAAATCCACCACGATCAAGGTGTTGACCGGCCAGTTGCGCCAGACGGCGGGCGAAGTGGAGGTGCTGGGGCACACTCTGCCGACAGAGCGCCATCTCCTGTCGCGAGAGATGGGCGTTGCTCCCGAAAACTCAAACCTCTACGAGCGACTGAGTGTGTCGGAGAACCTGGCTCTGTTCTGCCGCCTCTATGATGTTCCGACTGCGCGGGGAACGGAGTTGCTCAGCCGAGTGGGGCTGGCGCAATCGCTGAGGACGCCGGTGAAGAAGCTGTCCAAGGGCATGCGGCAACGCGTGCTGCTGGTACGCGCCTTGCTGCACTCCCCCCGGCTGCTCTTTCTGGACGAGCCGACCTCCGGATTGGATCCGAGCTCTGCCTCCAGCATCCACGAAGTGCTGCAGGAACTGAACGGGCAAGGAACGACGATCTTCATCACCACCCACAACATGGAGGAAGCCGCTCTGCTTTGCCATCGGGTGGCCTTCTTGAATGAGGGCCAGATTGCCGAACTGGGCAGGCCGGAAGACTTGCAGCGCCAATACGGCGAGGATCGGTTGGTGGTGAAGGTGGAGGAGCACGGTCAAGTCACTGAACACAGCCTACCGCGAAGCGGCGAGGCCAGCGCAGAACAGGTGGGTCGCTGGCTGCGCAACGGCCAGGTTGTTTCCATTCATTCCGTCGAGTCAACTTTGGCCGACATCTTCATCAGAGTGACCGGGAGGAAACTGGCATGAGCATGAAACGCATCTGCGCCCTATTCCTGAAAGAGCTGCAGGACCTGCGCCGGAACACGAGCATCCTCTCCATGTTAGCCGTGCCGCTGTTGATGACCTTTCTCTGGAGCGGGCTGCTCGGTATGCCGCCAAATCAATCGTTTACGATTGGCACCCTCTTCGGTGTGATCATGGCTGGCGTCTATTCACCGGCGATGATGTTTGCCGAGGAGAAGGAGAAACACACGCTGCGGGTGTTGATGCTTTCGCCTGCAACCCCAGGCGAGATCCTGATCAGCAAGGGATTGATCACCTTCCTGATGATCATACTGGTGACGCTTCTGCTCATCCCCATCTCCGGGGTGACGGTGCTGAGCTACCCGCTGCTGGCTGTCGTCCTGTTGCTCGGAAGCATCTTCGTGATCTCACTCGGCTTTCTGATCGGGCTCTTCTCCCCCAACCAGATGGCTACTGGATACATCGGCATGCCCGTCTATCTGGTGCTGTTGCTCATTCCGATGTTAGGACAACAAAACCGGTTGCTCGCCGCGCTGGCCAAGTTCGTGCCAAGCAACTACATTGGTGACGGGGTATTCAAGGCTTTACAGGGCCAGTCGCTGGCGGGTGCGCAGACCGAGCTGCTGGCACTGACCTTATCCAGCCTGATCACCCTGACAATCTTCATTGTGGCCTATCGGCGCAGAGAAGTGAGCGAATAGGCAAACGCGAGCCGCTGACGGGCAGTCGGCGGCTCTGTTTTCTTGCGCAGGGATCCCGCATGATAGAATGAGACAAGTGAATCCGATAGGAGGTGCGGATGGGAATGCGCAAACTTCAACTTCTGGCAGTAGCGCTGATACTGCTACTCGGCAGCCTCAGCTTCCTGATCGCCTGTCAGCAGGCTGCCCCGCTGCCTGCTCCGGAGCGGCAGGCGCTGAGGGTCCTGCTCATGCCACTGGACAGCCGCCCCGTGAACACACAACACCCACACCTCCTCGCCCGTATAGCGGGATGCGAGTTGATTATGCCACCGCCGGAGTTGCTGGATAACTACACACAGCCAAGTGACACAGACGGCCTGCTGAGCTGGCTAGAGCAGAAGATGGGCGACGTGGACATGGCAATCATCGCGACCAACAATCCGCTAGCCGGGGGATTGATCGCTTCCAGACATCCGGCTGCTTACGCGCAACTGGACGAGCGGCTGGAGCGACTGACCGCCACCTTGGAACAATACCCGGCGGTGGACGTCACGGTGATCTGCGTGCTGCCTCGCCAACTGCCGACTCAGTTCAGCAACCCGGGATGGACCTTCCGCGATCAACTGGTTCGCTACGGTCAGCTATTGGACAAGCAAGCCCAGGGATCAGCCACAGCGCAGGAGCTCGCTGACTTGGGCCGCGTGGAGAGATCGCTGCCTGAGAGAACCCGCCTGGGCTACCTGGCCGTCTACGCGGCCAACCGCCGCATCGGTGGGCAGTTGCTGGACGCAACACTGGCCGGGTATCTGGACAACCTGGTCTTCACCCTGGACGACGCAGCCAGCTTCGGGCTCTCCAACCTGCACCGGCGAGAACTGCTGCAGTCGGCCGCCGACCAGGGCATTGCGGAACGCGTCCATTCCCTCACCGGTGCTGACGAAACCAGCATGCTAGCGCTGGCGCGCATGCTGGTGCAGCAGAGTGGAGCAAGGCCTTCCTGGCAGGTGCGCTATCAGCAGGCAGCTGACGCAGACCGCATCATGCGTTACGAGTCGGAACCGCTGTCGTCGGCAATTTCCGAGAAGACTGCCTTTGTTGGCGCTTTCTCGGATGACGACGAGGACGCAAACCAGCTGTTTGTGCACGCCCGTCCTGGCGAGGGCGGAGTGACGAGGCTGGCGGCGGAGCTAAGCGAGGAGCACTCGCGCGGGCGGTTGACCGGAGTGATCGACGTCGCCTTAATCAACGAGTCCGATCAGTCGTTTATCCGGTCGCTGCTCACGCAGACTGGCGGCGCCGCCATCGATTCATATGCTGGATGGAACACCGCCTCTAACTCCATCGGCTCGGTGGTGGCACACCTGGCCGTACGCAATGTGGTCACCCTGCAGCAAAGGGCAGCGACCCCCAGCGAGAGTTCCTTGCTGCGAGAGCAATTAGCGGCAGACCTGGAATACCGCTTCCTGCATTTTGCGGACGAGGGCAGTTATCAGGCGGTGGCGAGGGCGGCTCTGGCGTCCTGGCTGAGAGAACAGCGGATAGCAGCCGAACCCATCCCGCAAAGCCAGCAAGGGAAAGCTGACGCCAAGCTGTCCGAGTTGATGCAACCTCTGCTCACGGCCTGGTCATCGCTGCTGCAGGGAGAGTACGAGTACCATTTCTCGCCAGACCACACCCTCACCCTGTCCGTGGCAGCATGGCGCTGGGAAACGCGGCTCCCCTGGCCCCGTCTGTTCGAGGTGCAGGTTGTCCCGACCGTCGATATCGACGCCTGATGCCAAGGCACCGACTCGGCATGGGCTATTCTCCGAAAGATCCGCATGACAAAAACAGGGAAGGCACAATGCCTTCCCTGTTGACTATGATCTGCTGTCGATGGCTTCAGAATGCGCGCTAGACCAGAGCGGCAACCCAAAACCGCCCGAGACTGACTACCAGTAAGGCCGTCAAGACCAAAACGGTAAACTGCTTCATCGCGCATCCCTTCCCCACAAGTCGTTGTATCTGAGATTCTACAGGGGATTGGGACGCTTGGCAATGGATTTAACACAAACGTAATAAATTCCTCAGCAACGGATAGCGCTACCCGCCGCGAGCAAAGGAACAGCCTCGGCTGAGCATGCGAGAGCATGCAATTTGTGCTCCGTAGCGGTTCGGCGTGCTACTATTCCTTTTGTCCCTCGTAGCAGCTCGGCATGCCGAGCCGATCCCGACACCACAGCATGCTGTGGTGCTACAACCTCAAGGAAACCGGACTTTCTAAACAGTCTCGCATGCTGCGGGAGCTACGGTGGGGAAGAAAGCTACTTTCTAAACGCTCTCGCATGCCAAGCCGCTACAGAAGCCAACTGAGAAACTGACCTACCAAGCGCTTACCCGTACACCTGTGCTACTGCGATTTGCCGCGGCAAGCCACAGGCAACTCAGCGATGATCTCATCACCCCGCACCAGCCAGATACGATCATAGAGGTTGCAGGTGGGGCAGATGTGGTTCGGGATGATCTCGACCTTGTCCCCGATTGCGAGCTCGCGATAGGCGACCTCGCTGTTCAGCAGGGCGTGCTCGTCATAAAGCTTGCTGATCCGCTCGCCGTACCGCTTGACGATGCCGTGCCCAGGGGTAACACAGATGCCGCGTTCGCGCGTGAACGCAGTCAAGGCCTTCACTCCAGCGTCAAGCACCAGCCGATGAGGTATCGGTTTGCTGACGACGGTGGCCAAGACGGTAGCGGCACAGCGGCTGAAGTCGCCGATGGCGTTGCCTTGAGCCGCATCCATCAGAATATAGGTTCCTGGGCGAATCTCCGTCACCCCAGGCAGGATCTCCCCCAGCAGCAGTGAAGGCGTCGCCCCGATGCTCACCACGCGGCAGTCGATTCCAGCTTCCTTGATCAGGCGGGCGGCTGTCAGCGTATCCTGCTGGCTGACGCGAAACAGCTCTGCGCACTCTTCCGGCGAATCAGCTCCGTAGGTGTGACCCTCATGCGAGAAGAGCCCTTCGAACTCCAGCCCAGGCGTCTGGGCGATCAGTCTCGCTAGTTGCACCAGCTCCCGGCCAGGAACCAGGCCGGAGCGCTGCTCTCCCACTTCCACTTCGATCCGCACTGGCAGAGGTTGCGGCTCCGATCGAAACACGCGGGCCAGCGCCTCCACCTGCACGGCGTTGTCCACCCCGACCGCCACCCGGGCACTTCTCGCCACACGTCGCAAGCGCTCCAGCTTGGCATCGCCGTAAATCTGATTGGCGATCAGTATATCGCGCAAACCATGCGCCGCCATCACTTCTGCTTCGCCCACCTTGGCCACGGTGATGCCTGCTGCCCCGGCCTGCACCTGCATCTGAGCCAATGCCGGGGTGCGGTGCGTCTTCGTATGCGGACGGAGCGAGACTCCCGCCTGCTCAGCCTTTCGCTGCATCCGGGCGACGTTCTGTTGCACGATGTCATAATCAACCAGCAGCGCCGGCGTGTCTAGATCCCATTTACTGGTCATCAGCTGTCACTTCCCGATTCTGAGGATTACCACTGCTCACGGTGCACTTTTGCCAAGTCATAGCGCTCCGAAGGACTCTTCTCCTCTGCCGCGTGACCGATCGAGATCAGACAAAGAGGCAAGTGAGTGTCTGGAACACGCAGCAACTGCGCCACCGTCGCCACCGGCTCTGGGTTAGGATGGATACCCAACCAAACCGCGCCCAAGCCTAAGGCCGTGGCGGCCAGCAGGAGGTTCTCAGTGGCTGCTGCGCAGTCCTGTTCCCAAAACTTGTTATTGCGCTCACCGCAGACGGCGATGCAGAGAGGCGCCTCCTTCAGCATCTTCGTGTAGGGGTGTACCTCGGACAACTGGTTCAGCATGGCCCGCTCCTGCACAACCACGAACTGCCAAGGTTGCTTGTTGCTGGCAGACGGCGCGGCCATTGCTGCCCGCAACAACTGCTCCAGTTGCTCCCCATTCACCGGCTGATTGGTGTACTTACGAATACTGCGTCTCTGATGCAATAGACTCAAAGCTTGCTGCACGAGAATTCCTCCTCAAACTGATTTCTTCTGCATTCGCTGCCGTTATCAGTTGTTCCTGCTCAGCCATTTGGCGTCATCGGCACTGCCGACTGCAACAAACGAGCCTGCGCCACGTATACTCCTTTAGTACCCTGCCAACCGCATATCTATCATATGGCGTCAAGTCTCAATCCACCTGCCTTCAGGCATCGCTAAACCCCCCACACATGATTTGCGACTTGACGCAGTTGTAGGTTACCCTAATCCGCCAAATCTCAGAGAAGAGGTGAACCCGTTGGGCTGCCTGCTGTGGCTGATCCTATCCGTTCTTTGCTGGCCGCTGGCGCTGGCATTTGTGCTGCTCTACCCCGTCATTTGGCTGCTGCTGCTGCCTTTCCGCCTGCTGGGATTTGCAGTTGACGGCGTCTTCGCGCTCCTGCGCGAACTGATTATGCTTCCGGTGCGGATCCTCCGCCGCTTCTAAGCGGAGCTATCACCCCAGAAAGCAGTTGGATCGAGACTTGACCAGCACGGTGGATTCTCGGTTAAGGGAGTACTAGCCCCAAAATAGGACCAGAGAACTAGTGAAATGGTTCCAGAGCCCATTTGGTTACGGAGTCGCCAAGGCTAGAATGGATGTGGGCCTGACCCTTTGGCGCAACTTGGGGTTTGGTCTGTCCTCCGAAAAGCAGAGCTTCTGTGCCTTGGCTGCTGGCCTGCCAGCAGCCCTTTTTTTGTCGAAAACAGAGGAAAGCGTCCTGGCAGGAAGAAGCCTGACCACGGAGAATACCTGATCAAGATGGAAGGAGGACTGAGCATGGAACAGGACCGGGACCGCTGGCTGCTGGAGGCGACAATCGCTGACCTGCAGACGATGATGAACGAACGCCGCTTGACTGCGAGTGAACTCGTCTGGTACTATCTGCAACGAATCGCCGTGCTGGATCGCGCTGGCGCGAGCATCAACTCGGTGCTGGAGATAAACCCGGATGCCCCTCAGATTGCGGCGGCCCTTGACCGCGAGCGCCTGCAACAGGGACCGCGTGGACCGTTACACGGCATTCCAGTGCTGCTCAAGGATAATATCGACACGGCCGATAAGCTGCACACCAGTGCCGGGTCCCGTGCTTTGGCCAATTCCTATGCCGCAGAGGATGCTGGCGTTGCTGCCAGGTTGCGTCAGGCGGGCGCAGTCATCCTTGGCAAGGCAAACATGACTGAATGGGCCAACTTCATGACGGTTGGCATGAAGAACGGCTATAGCTCTCGAGGAGGACAGGTGCAGAACCCCTACGGCCCTGGCATCTTTGATGTCGGCGGTTCCAGTTCCGGGTCAGCCGCAGCGGTGGCCAGCAATTTCTGCGCAGTCGCTGTCGGAACTGAGACTTCCGGTTCCATTCTCAGCCCTGCCAGCTCCAACTCCGTGGTGGGGATCAAGCCGACCGTGGGGTTGATCAGCCGCAGCGGCATCATTCCCATTTCGCACAGTCAGGACACAGCCGGGCCGATCGCCCGCACAGTGACTGATGCCGCCGTCTTGTTGGGAGCTCTGGCGGGCGAAGACCCGGCAGATCATGCTACCCTAAACCATGATCGGCTGCTTCATCAGGACTATCGGCAATACCTGAACCCAGCCGCACTGATCGGAGCCCGCATCGGCATTTCTCGCAGCCACTATTCGCGTTTGGATCCGGGCAGAATGGATCTGATCAACCGGGCAATCGCTGACCTGGCGACCGCCGGTGCGGTGATCGTTGACCCGGTGGAACTGCCTTCAGCCGAGGAACCAGCGGACAGCAAAGTATTGGTGTACGAGTTCAAACCCGCTCTCAACGCCTACCTCGGACGTTTGTCCCCACGGGTACCGGTGCACAACTTGCGCGAGCTGATTTCATTCAACCAAATGCACGCGGAGACGATGCTCAAGTATGGTCAAACACTCTTGCTCGAATCGGAAGCGACCAGTGGAAGCTTGACAGAAACAGAGTACGTCCAGAGCAGGCTACGCGACTTGCGCAACTCAGTTGATCGAGGCATAGACTGGGTGATGCGGGAGCATCGGCTCGACGCCTTGCTCTTCCCCGCCAACTTCGGTTGCGGCATCGCGGCTCGCGCCGGCTATCCCTCGATTACGGTGCCTGCCGGATACACTGCGGAAGGCCAGCCCGTCGGCGCAACCTTCACTGCCCGCGCTTTTGAGGAACCAAGACTGATTGCACTGGGCTATGCCTTTGAGCAGGCCACTCGTCATCGCAGGCAGCCCAAGATGTAGGGCCGACAGCTGATGACATGAATTCGGTCAGGACTTTGCCGATCAGGGGACACAGGATTCCGCTGCTCTCGGAATGACTAGACCTCCAAAGAAAAGTCAACAAACAACCAGGAGAGTGATCAGAGATGAAGCTATTGGTTGCAATCGTCCAGGATCAGGATGCTGCTAAGCTCACAGAGTCTCTCGTCGGCAACGGCTTCCGCTCCACCAAGCTCGCTTCCACCGGTGGATTCCTGAAAGCAGGTAGCACCACCCTCTTGATCGGTGTCGAGGACGACAAGGTCGAGGATGTGCTCACGGTTATCCGAGGCGTTTGCCATACACGGGAGAAACTGGTCTACCCGATATCGCATGCCGATGCGCTGGCCGGTTTCGCTGTGCCTCCGGTCAGCGTACAGGTAGGCGGAGCAGTTGTCTTCGTACTACAAGTGAACCAGTTCTGCCAATTGACCAAACCGAACTCCGCGGAATGCGAAAAGTGGCGACAACGAAGGGGTCTCCGCAGTCCGGAGACCCCTTCCTCTTTTCCTCGCCCGGACAAATTACTGCAGACCGGGTATATAACGAAACACAGTCCAGAAGTGACTGAAGGTTCCGGCCATCACAAACAGGTGCCAAATCTCATGAAAGCCGAACACACCTGGAATCAGGTTGGGGCGCTTGGTGGCATAGATGATAGCGCCGACGCTGTAGAAAAGCCCACCGATCGCCAACCAGGTAAGCGCCGACGGCGATAGCAATTTGACGAGCGGGAATCCCGCAATCACAATCGCCCATCCCATCGCCAGATAGATGCCGGTGGTCAGCCAACGCGGGGCATCGACCCAGAGAATGGCGAAGACCATACCCAGAATGCCGATTCCCCAGATGCCCGCCAGCAAGCCAAAGCCCCATGGCCCGCGCAATGGCACCAGGCAGAACGGCGTGTACGTACCGGCAATGAGCACAAAGATCAGCATGTGATCCACGCGCCGCAAGGCCTTGATCACTTGGTCCCTGGCCTTGACCAGATGGTAGATGGCGCTGCCGGAGTAGAGCAAGATCATGCTCACCCCGAAAATCGCAAAGGAGACGACATGCCAGATGCTTCCTTGCTTGACCGCTACCCAGAGCAGGCTGACCAGCCCTGCCACCGAGAGCAAAGCGCCGAGCAGGTGAGTCAACCCGCTGACCGGGTCACGAAACTTACTGAACAAAGTCCCACCCCATTCTCTACTTATGGCCGAGCCATACTCAGCCAGGATTAGTATCAACCAGAATAGACTGGATATGAGGCAACAGGTGTCGTCGTAGCTGCAATCCCTCAGTCGAGAAAGCGCTGCACCTCCACGGTGTACCCATTGGGATCGGCAACAAAGAAATGGTAAATATTGAACTTGGGATTGACTGCCGGCGGATGCGGAACGAGCACTCCGGCCGCCACCAGGCGCTGATAGATGCCATCCACATCGTCAGTGACCAAGGTGATGATTGGACTGCGCGGTGTGCCGGTCGGCTCAATATGCCGACAGAAGCCAAGCATGCCGCCCCCGGTCACGCGGTAGATGCGACACGTACCCTGATCCTTATCCAGAGGCAGGCCCAAGATCTGAGCGTAGAAATGGTCAGTAGCCTGCAAATCATTGGTTCCGAAGAAGCCGATCAAGCTGTCAAACAAGAGAACTCCTCCCCCTCCCCTATGCTGTCCCTATTATACCACTCGACCAGTGGTCATGGTTTGCGGCTAACGTTCTCCCCTCCCCCCGCCCCCGCAGCGGCTCGGGAAGCAGGCTTCCCAATATGTGCTATGTGGCGGGTCGCATGCATGCGACCCCTACGGACGTACGCACGCCGCTCCGTACGAGCGCCGTGCCGCTGGGCCGGGCGCCGACGCGACTTGGCCGTCTATTGCCTATTGTCTGCTCCACATTTCCCACAAAACCATCTTGACAGACCAGCTGTCCACCCAATATACTGGTTGACAATTACATACGAACTTCTTATCCAGAGTGGTGGAGGGACTGGCCCGATGAAACCCGGCAACCCGGCGCAAGCCGAAGGTGCTAATTCCTGCGGAGGCTGCATGCAGCCCCTGGCAGATAAGAAAAGGTCGAAATGTACCTCTTTCTTTTGCCGGGAAGAGGTTTTTCTATTGCCTGAATACGGGGAAGGAGGCGAAAACTTGCTAAGGAGAACATACGAGGAAATCAACGCCAAGGCGCGCAGTGGGCAAGCCGTGGTGGTCACCGCCGAAGAAGTGATCGATCTGGTACGGGAACAGGGAACAAAGAAGGCCTTTGAGCAGGTCGATGTGGTCACAACGGCTACCTTTGCCCCAATGTGTTCCAGTGGGGCCTTCATCAACTTGGGGCATACCGACCCGCCGATGCGCATGACGTCAGTGCAGTTGAACGGCGTTCCCGCCTATGCTGGCATCGCTGCTGTCGATGCTTACATCGGGGCCACTGAACTCTCGGAGGACCTCGGCATGAGTTACGGAGGAGCTCATGTCATTCAGGATCTGGTTGACGGCAAGCCGATCAGCCTGCGGGCGAAGTCCTATGCCACAGACTGCTACCCGCGCACTGAGGTGGCAACCACCATCCATAAGCAGACGATCAACCAGGCCTACCTGTTCAACCCCCGCAACGCCTACCAGAACTACGGCGCGGCGACCAATACATCTGATCGCACCATCCACACATACATGGGAACGTTGCAGCCGCGCCTGGGCAACCTCACTTACTGCAGCGCCGGCGAGCTGAGTCCGCTACTGAACGACCCATTCTACCGCACCATCGGCGTCGGTACGCGCATCTTTCTAGGTGGTGCCCAAGGGTTCGTGGCCTGGGAAGGAACTCAGCACAACCCGAACAAACCGCGAACCGCATGCGGCGTTCCGATCGGCAACGCCGGTTCGCTTGCCCTGATCGGTGACCTGAAGCAGATGAGCAGCCAGTTCCTGCGAGCAGCCACCTGGCCGCACTATGGGGTTACCCTCTTTTTGGGGGTGGGCATTCCCATCCCGATTCTGGACGAGGAAATGCTGCACTTCACCGCTGTCAGCAACTCAGAGATTCTGACTGAGGTGTTCGATTACGGCGTCCCCCATCGCGACAGGCCGAGCCTCGGCCGGGTCAGCTATCAGGAACTGCGCTCCGGCGTGGTCCAGCTGCACGGAAAGACCATCCGGACTGCCCCTCTCTCCAGCCTGGCCAAGGCGCGACAGATCGCACAAGCGCTGAAGGAATGGGTGCAATCCGGGCAGTTTCCCCTGGAGCAACCGGTGCAACGCCTACCGCTAGAGGCCGACATCCATTCGCTGCAATCGGTGCGTCAGGAGGGAGCCAGATGAGAAGCCGACTGCTGCTGACGTTCTCGCCTGAGCTATCCGGACAGCCGATCATCTACGAACTGGTGCAGCAGTTCCATCTGGAACTGAACATCCTGCGAGCCAGCATTGACCACAATGTCGAGGGCAAATTGTTGCTGGAGGTAGCCGGAGCACAGGCCGACGTACAGGCGGGCAAGGCCTGGCTGCTGGCTCGTCAGGTGCGGCTAATCGAAGTCGGGCGATTGGTCACGGTGGACGAATCGTCCTGCGTGCACTGCGGGGCCTGCACTGCCGTCTGCTCGCCGCAAGCCTTGCGGCTGAACCGCGAAACCTGGCTGCTGGAACTGGACAGCCCAAAATGCGTGGCCTGCGCCGCTTGCGCAGAGGCCTGCCCCTTGCGCTGCATCAGGCTGGTCTGAGCATGGAGCGACCATACCGCACCTTGATGCAGCCTGAGGGTCTGGTCGGTTACCGCGTACACGTTCAGGAGTCTGACCTGTTGATCTACACGGCTACCGACCTGCGTCAGTCAGCCTGGGATTGGCTGCAGTTCTATCGCCGGCAGATCGCAGCATATCTGCGCCGGGATGCGCGCTTTCAAACCAGCCTCACTCCCCTCCCGCTCCTGTCCGACGCACCAGAAATCATCCGCTCGATGGGTGCTGCAGCGGAACTGGCTGGGGTGGGACCGATGGCTGCCGTGGCCGGAGCAATCGCTGAGTTCGTCGGCCGCAAACTGGCGTCACAGTCGGCTGAGGTGATCGTGGAAAACGGCGGAGACATTTGGCTCTCTGGACAGACCGTGCGCAATGTGCTGATTCACGCGGGTCAATCAGCGTGGTCGGAACGACTGGCCGTTCGTCTGCGGCTGAATGGTCCCCTGTCGGTCTGCACTTCGTCCGGAACGATTGGCCACTCGCTCAGCTTCGGCCATGCCGACGCAGCTCTGGCCATCAGCCAGAACGGTTCCTTGGCTGACGCTGCGGCCACCGCCATTGGCAACCGGGTGAAGACAGCGGCCGATATCGAGGAGGCACTATCCTTTGCCTCCAGCATTCCCGGCATCAGCGGCAGCCTAGTAGTGATTGGTGATCAGCTGGGAGTTCGCGGTCAGATTGAACTGATCACCCCTAAGGAGGAGACATAGGTTGAAGCACAAGCTGGATTACCAGGTCAACCAAGCAGAAGTAAGACGTTATCTAGGTTATCAGTCCGGCCAGACGGAGAAATCAGACCGGGTCGACCAACTGATCAACCGCTCAATCTCCGCCGTCGGCGAACGCGCAGAGCCGCGCGGCATAGTCAAGACTTGTTTCCGCAATGAACTGCCGGGAGGCGTGCTAGCTCTGCCCGGGAGTGACTTGCTGCTCTCATCCAGAGATCTAGCGGAACTGCTCGCCGGGTGCTCACTGGTCAGCCTGCTGGTCGTCACCCTGGGCCAGCAGGTGGACGATTATGTTAGCGACCTGTTGTCCACAGGGCAATATGCGGCGGCGGCCGTAGCCGATGCCATCGGTTCTGATGCGGCAGAACAGGCGATGGTGCTGCTTGACGGCAAGCTGCGGCAGGCGGCGGTTGCCCTCGGATTTGGACTGACCAGGCGCTTCAGCCCAGGCTATGGCGATGTGCCGCTCGAGTTGCAGCGCGATCTGCTGCGCTTGCTGGAGGCGAAGTCGATCGGTGTGCGCCTGACGGAAAGCAACCTGATGGTTCCACAGAAGTCGGTCACTGCTCTGCTGGGCTGGCGAGCGGGCGCCTGTGCAGACAATGACAGCGACAAATGCACTGCTTGCCAGAAACACGACTGCAGATTCAGGCGCCGGCCCGGGGATTGTGACCAGAGAGAGAAGGTGAACGCATGAGACGAGACGATTTACGTCAACTGCTGACCAGTCGGGTGCTGGTCAGTGATGGAGCGATGGGGTCCTTGCTGCAGAGCCAGGGTGCGTTACAGAGCGGCGGCTGTCCCGAAGCAGTCACGCTGCAGCGGCCTGAAATGGTGGAAGCGATCCATGGGCAATACGTACAGGCGGGTTGTGACCTGGTCCAGACGAATACGCTGGGCGCCAATCGTCTGAAGCTCGGAGCCTACGGCTTGGCTGAGCAAGTTGAGCGCCTGAATCAGGCGGCCGTTCACCTCGCGCGCCGTGCTGCAGGCAGCCGCGTCCTGGTGGCTGGAGATATCGGTTCCTGCGGGCAATTGCTGCACCCCCTGGGACCACTTGCTTTCGAACAGGTAACTGAGGCGTTCTTTCAGCAGGCTAAAGCGCTACTTCAGGCAGAGGTTGACCTGTTTCTGATCGAGACGATGTTCGACCTACACGAAGCCAAGGCAGCGGTGATGGCCGCCAGGGCTGCCAGTAGCACGCTGCCGATCATCTGCTCACTCACCTACGACCAGGACTTACGCACGCTCACCGGGGCAGATCCGGAGACAGTAGTCACTGTGCTGGAGGCGCTGGGGGTGGATGTGGTTGGTGTGAACTGCGGGTTTGGCCCCGAGCGAATGGGAGAGGTGCTGGAGCGCCAGTACCGCATCTCCGACAGCCTGCTCTTGGTGCAGCCCAACGCCGGCTTGCCGCATTGGCGGAACGGCCGAACGGTCTTCACCCAAGGTCCAGAAGAGTTCGCCCGTTTCGTCGGCCCACTCGTGCGGTCCGGCGCCAATATCATCGGTGGCTGCTGTGGCACCACACCGGAGCACCTCAGTCTGATGGTGCAGTTTGCGCGACAGTGCACCCCCTTACCCCGCCAGAAGCCGAACTTCTCCAAGTTGGCCGGAGTGACAGAGGCGATCTACATCAGCGATCATCTGCCCACCCAGGTGATCGGGGAGCGCATCAACCCTACAGCCAGAAAGCGGTTGGCTGAGGCGCTCGGGCGCAGGGAGTTCGGAGTAGTTGCTGAGGAAGCGGCGGCGCAAATCGAGGCAGGCGCCAGAGTGGTGGACATCAATGTCGGAACAAGAACGGCCGGCGCGAGCGAGCCAGAGCTGATGCAACCGGCGGTGATGGCTGCGCAGCGGGCGGTGAACCTGCCTCTCAGCATTGACACGGCTGACGCACAGACGATGGAGCTGGGGCTGCAGGTCTGTCGCGGAAAAGCACTGCTCAACTCCACCACCGGAGAAGAGGATAAGTTAGAGCAGGTCACTGACCTGGCCAGCCGCTACGGGGCCGCCATCCTGGGGCTGACTCTGGATGGCCGCGGAATACCAGCCACCGCCGAGGAGCGACTGGCCATCGCCCAGCGCATTGTGGAGCGGGCCGTGTCCAAGGGAATCAGAAGAGAGGACGTCTACATCGACGGTCTCACCCTGACCGCCGGCGCCAGTCAATCGCTCGTGCCGGAGACACTACGCACCATCCGACTGGTGAAGGAGAGACTCGGCGTGCGCACGGCGCTCGGGGTGAGCAATGTCTCCCACGGACTACCAGCCCGTGCCGCCCTGAACAACGCCTTCCTCTGCATGGCGCTGGCAGCCGGACTGGACTTGCCGATCGTCAATCCCAGCCAGGAGGGCATTTGGCCACTGATCCACGCCTCTGACGTGATCGTCGGCCGCGACAACCGGGCCAAACGGTACGTCTCGCTAGCTGGCGGACAGACTCAAACGCAGCGCCATCAACCGCAAGCGGAACTGACACCCGAGCAGCGCCTCCAGGCGGACCTGCTGGCCGGCGATCAGGACAGAATCCCGGCCCTTTGCTCGCAATTGCTGCAGCAGGGCTGGGCAGCGCTCAGGATTGTGAACGAAGTGGTCATTCCCGCCATGGAGGCAGCCGGTGAGCGCTACGACCAGCGGCGCTTCTTCCTACCCCAACTGCTGATGGCCGCCGAGGCGGCGGAAGCCACCGTGCGACAGCTGCTGCCACAACTGGAACAGACCAGCACAGAGCTGCTTAGCGGCACAGTCGTCCTGGCCACCGTGCGAGGAGACATTCACGACATCGGCAAGAGCATTGTCGGCCTGCTGCTGCGGAACCATGGCTTCCGGGTGATTGACTTGGGAAAGGATGTGCAGAGCGACCTGATCGTGGAGACGGCAAAGAGGGAACAGGCTGACTTGATCGCCTTAAGCGCCCTGATGACCACCACCATGCCGGAAATGGGCGTGGTGGCGGCTAAGGTACGCTCGTTCGGCCTCTCCACCCCCGTCCTGATCGGCGGTGCAGTTGTCTCCAGCGATTATGCTGCCAGCATTGGGGCCCACTACGCCGCCGACGCCACGGAGGCAGTGCGACAAGCAAAGCATCTAGTGAGAGGGGGAGAAAAGACGTGCAAGGGCTGCGGGAATGCCTAGCCGGCGAGCAGTTTGTGCTCACGGCTGAACTGGAGCCGCCGAAAGGGGCGAGCCTGGAACGAGTGCTGCGGTATGCCAGTGCTCTGCGCGATAAGGTACACGCGGTGAACATCACCGACAGCCCGATGGCCAATATGCGCATGAGCCCGATCGCTGTTGCCCACATCGTCCGGCGGGATGCCAGGCTGGATGCTATCTTCCACCTCACCTGCCGGGACCGCAATGTGATCGGCCTGCAATCGGAACTCTTGGGCGCAGCCGCCTTGGGCGTGCGCACAATTCTGGTGTTGACAGGAGATCCTCCAGCGCGAGGTGATCACCCCACCGCCCGTGGGGTGTTCGAGGTGGATTCGGTGGGTTTGGTGCGGATAGCCCACCAACTGAACCAGGGGCGGGACCTGCAGGGCAATGAACTGCGGGGCGCTCCCGAGTTCTTCATTGGAGTGGCTGCTAACCCGGCAGCACCTAACCTAGATCAGGAGATTTGGAAGTTGCTGCAGAAGCTGGAGTGCGGGGCTCACTTCATCCAGACGCAACCGGTATACGAGGTGGAGGTGCTCGCCCGCTTTGTGGAGCGGATCAAGCAGTTCCATGTGCCGGTGATCGCCGGAGTGCTGCCGCTGAAGAGCTACAAGATGACCAGGCACATCATCGACAGTATTCCCGGCATCCACATCCCCTCCTGGCTGGAGCGGATGATGGCCGCATCCGGTCGGGCGGCCGGGGTACAAGTGGCGAGGGATTTGCTCACGCAACTGCCGGCCGTGGTGCAGGGAGCACATGTCATGCCGGTCGGCAGTGCCGGCATCGTCTTGGACGTAGTGGAAGGCTACGATCTGAAATGGCCGGAGCCGGCTATCTCCGCCTCCTGACTTCCAGTCAGATCGGAAGGGGCATGGAGTATGAACATAATTGTGCAGAAGTTCGGGGGGACTTCCCTGGCGACCGGGGTAGCCCGTGAGGCGGCGGTATCCCGCGTGCTGGCAGCCAGAGACTCAGGGCAAACCCCAGTGGTGGTGGCCTCGGCAATGGGGCGCCGGGGCGACGCCTATGCCACGGACAGCCTGATTGATCTGCTGGGCGGACACGTCTGTCGGCGGGAACAGGACCTGGTGATGGCTTGTGGAGAGGTGATCGCCGCTGGCGTGCTGGCAAGTCTGCTGCTTCGGCATCTCAACAAGGTAACCGTGCTCACCGGTTGGCAGGCTGGCATCATCACCGACGATCGGCATGGCGACGCACGCATCCTGGATGTCCAAGCCGGCAAGCTACAGCAACTGCTGGCTGACGGACAGACGGTGGTGGTAGCCGGTTTTCAGGGAATGAGTGAGCAGGGCGAGATCACCACGCTGGGACGCGGTGGCAGCGACACCACCGCTGTGGCGCTGGGGGTGGCACTGGGAGCGTCTTTGGTCGAAATCTACACCGACGTGGACGGCGTGCTGACCGCCAACCCACGACTGGTGCCGGAGGCGATGCTGGTCGAGCAACTCTCCTATGCCGATATGCTGCAACTTGCCACGGCCGGAGCAAAGGTACTGCACCAGCGGGCAGTGGAACTGGCGATGCAGCACGGAGTACGGCTGGTGGTCCGGCACACCAGCGGCGATCGGTCAGGAACTGTAATCTGCAGGACCAAGGGCTATGAACAGCGCAGGACGCGGCCAACCGGCATTGCTTGCAAGTCCGACTTGGTGCAGGTCGCACTGCACCCGACCGACAACTCCGCGCACCTGCTGCACCGTCTGAGCAGCGCCGGCGTGTCAGCGGCTCTGGTCGACCTCGCGTGCGAACGCCAGCGATTCATACTGCCAGCGAATCAACTGCAACTAGCGCAGACCACCTTGGGCGACAGCTGTTCTCAGCTGACTGTCAGGCAGGATTGCGCACTGATAACAGTGGTCGGCGTCAATCCCTGGCAAAGGGCGCAGACGCTGCTGACCGTGTCTCATGCGTTAGCTGAGGTGGGCGCCGATATCCTGCAGACCAGTGATACAGAACAATCCATCTCTGTCCTGATTGACCAGACCAGCTTGTCTGCCGCGGCGACAGCCATGCATCAGGCTTTCGGACTAGCAGGCAATGGCAGCTCGCGTCCGCACCCAAGAGCGGGCGAAGCGCAGGTGACAATAGTATGAGCTACAACCTGGCTCACCAGAGACACGAGAAGGAGCAACTGCCTGGCCTGAGGCCACAGCGGTTGCTCCTTTGTGCTAGTTCTGCTGTTCCGACGAGTCGGAGGCTTGGGTGCGCGGGGCATCTGCACTCCCCTGGCCGTTGAACAGCCCAGCCAGATCCACGCCGGTCAGTGTCTTCACCGTTTCCGGCAAAGTGGCCATAATTTGGGTGACATAATCAGTCACCTTGGCCGCACCCTTGCCCTGTCCGTTGCCCGAATCAACGATCACGATCTTCTCTGTCTTGGCCAGCGGCTCAGAGATGGCGCGGGCGATCTCCGGCAAGCGCTCGATAATCATCTGCGTCACGGCGGCCTCGTTGTACTGCTTGAACGCTTCGGCTTTTTTCATCATCGCCTCTGCCTCCGCCTTACCCCGCTCACGAATGATCTCCACGTCGGCCATACCCTCTGCCCTGCGAGCATCGGCATTAGCCAGACCGACTGCCCGGATGGCCTCCGCTTCTGCCATTGCTCTTTGAACCTCGGCGTATTTGCTCGCCTCGGCTTTCTTCTCTGCACCGTACTTCTCTGCCTCAGACTGCTTGCGCAGGGTGGCGTCCAGCTCACGCTCTTTGCGCAGTGCTTCCTGCTCCGCCAGCTCAATTTCCTTCTGCTTGCGCACGATCTGCACCTGCATCTTCTCGCGCTCAACATTCTGTTGCACTCTGCTGGCTTCTATTTCGTAAGCTAGGTCGGCGATAGCTTTGGCGGTCTCCTCGACTCGCCGATAGTCATGCACCTTCAGCTCTTTTTCTTTGCTGGCCTCGGCGATTTGTGTCTCGGATAGCAAGCGAGCTGCCTCGCCCTCACGGTTAGCTTCGGCGGTCTTCACCTTGGTCTCTTTGGTCGCCTCAGCTTCTGCGATGTCTGCATCGCGCTTCACTTCGGCGATACGCTTCTTGCCAAGGGCCTCCAGGTAACCATTGTCGTCGCTGATGTCCCGAATGGTGAACGCCTTGATCTCCAAGCCCATGTCGGCCAGGTCGACGGCAGCAACCTCCTGCACCTGGGACGCAAAGATCTCACGATCTTTATAGATCTCCTCCACGGACATCTTGGAGACGATTTCACGCAATTTGCCTTCCAGCACATCCTTGGCGGTGTCCTTGATCACTTCAATTGTTCGCTTCTCAGAACCGGTGTTGAACTGCTCGACAGCGGCCAGAATCGACTCCCGGTCGGAACGCACTTTAATCACGGCGACGCCGTCGGCCTTGATGTCCACACCCTGCTCGGTAAGTGCTCCGTCAGTGCGCACCTCGATCTTCATGTTCTCCAGCGAAATGCGGTCGGTCTTCTCCAAGAGAGGAATGACGATGCCACCGCCACCGGAGATGACGCGTTTCTTCAGACCTGTGACCACCAATGCCTTATCCTGAGACACCTTCTTCCAAGTGGAGACGATGCCAAGAATGAGCAGAAACAGAACACCCACAATCATGGCGGGCAAAGCCAGTTGATCCCAGTTAAGCAGATCTCCCATGAGTACCCTTCCCCCTTCTCTTCACATAGTAGACGTTTCTCTCTAGTCTGACGATGATTACCTCTGCCCCCCTTTCGATATCTGTGCCGTCAGCCGACTTGGCTGGTGCAGTATAGCTGTTACCGTTGACCACGTAGGCAATGCTGCCGAAGCCGTCATTCTTGATGCGCAGGCTGATGCTCGCAGTCCGGCCGATCAATTCCTGCTGCGAGACAGAACTGGTGTTCTGCGCCCGGTAGAGCGGAACGACCACGAACCGGTAGATTCCCCAGGCCACCAGCACTGCCGCACCAAGGGCAACCAGTAGCATCATCGTCGGTGACAGCCCAGCTTGCTCAGCCATCAAGCCCACCCCGCCGAAGACGGTGACAAAAGTGACGATGACGATTGGCTTCAGCGGTGACACCGTCAACCCCGGCATGTCGCCGTCCAAGTCGAGATCACCGTCGAAGTCGGCGAAATCCAGCAGGCGGCCAAGCAGGAATGACAGGACTGTGAACAGGGTCCCAGTGAAGAAACAAACCCTGAACAAATAGATCATCGCGTTTCTGCCTCCCATCATCAGCAATATCCAGAGGATACTGCAGTCATAAATCATATACGACCAATCTTTCGGAGAAGTTGCAGATCATTTCCGCGAACTAAATGCTTGAGCAAATCTGTGGTTTTGGTGAGCGACTGAAGACCAGAGCGGAAGCGCAAACTAGACCTGCGATTGTCCGAGATCATCTGCCAAGCAGGAGGTGTAGCTAGGTGTCATTGGTGATGACTGGCGGCCTGGGGCCTGTTTCGGTACCCTATGCGGCAGCCAATCGCGAGTTGCGGCAGTTAGCTGAGCGGCTGCAGTCGCGAGTTGAAGGTCGCTTCAGTTGGTGGTACTTCAGCAGACCGACGATCGACTGTGTTCACCAGGGGTTCAGATGCAGAGTGTTTGGGATGAATCAGCTTTGGGCCGGCAAAACGAACACGTCAGTCTCGTGCATTGTGGAGCTGCCCAAACGCACCGCGTTTCGCCTGAGGATGGAAAGTGCAGCACTGGTCAGCACCAACTTCTTCGCCAACTTGGAATCGTCGCCAGCCATCCCTCGCAGCAACCTGGCAGCCGATGCCCTCGCCAGAGTGCTGCCGAAGAGCCTACAGCAAGCGCTGGGGCGATTGGATTTGCCATACCAATTAGTGCTGAACCATGATCGCATCACCTTCACCGCCTTCAGTCTCTGTGCACACGACTTCTACCTGCGTGTATTGGACATCTTGACCGAGATGGCCAGACAGTTGTTGGAATCGGAATGATCGCAAGGCGCCCCGGAAACCCGGGGCGCCTGACATAGCGGTGATGCGTTAAGCAATACGTGAGTGACTCTTCGTGTTGCTGCACTAGAACTGATAAGGATGCCAACGTCGCACCAGCATGCCGGTCGCGGGATGCATGCCTACTCGCTGGTAGTAAGATTGAAGCGGCGGATCGCAGAGCAAATCGACCATGTGCAAGTGCTTTGTCTGAGCGAACATCTCCTGCAATAGGTGTGTGCCGATGCCCTGCCCTTGATACTCGGGCCTTACTTCCAACAACGGTATGTATGCCGCCATGATGCAATCGCTCACGGCGTTGACGAAGCCGATAACCTGACCACTATCCTCCTCGATAGCCAGCTGGACGTAGGCGCTGTTTTGCAGCACGCGATGGAGCTGATCCGGTTGCAGCGGATTCTTCCAGCCAACGCAAAAGCCCGACAGCTGTTCAGGAAGCACGCCTGCTAAATCAGCTTGATAGCGAATCATTCTAACTACCTCCTCTGCGATTTGCTCTCCTTTTGCTCCAACGTGGATAGCCCGCCGTCGTCTGAGCCCATGGCCGCGTAGGCGGCGGGGGAGGATATGGACAGGACACCACGAACACTTCAAATAATGAGTATTTGCGAGGGGGAGATGATGTGAGTATGCATCAGCCAGAGATAGAGATTGTGCGCATTGGCAAAGCCGAGTACGCGGAGTTTGCTTCACTCCTGGAGTGGCGGCGCACCGGAAGCGAAGGGGCAGATGCCAGCCGCTACCGGGCGCCAGAACTGCACGCGTTCTTCGAGGAGTTCGCTGTGTTGGAGTCACCCGCGTTCCACATTTATGCAGCAAGAGTCAGCGGCAAACTGGTCGGATACATCAATGCCGTCCTAATGCCGAAGCCGGACCCGCGACGGGGAATTCTTTATGTGGATGAGCTGTGGACGGCACCTCCTTACCGGGGGCAGGGCATCGCTGGCAGACTGCTGACGCAGGCAGAGAACCTGGCTCGGGAGCTACGGCTGTGGCGAGTCAGGTTGTACGTGAACACCGACAACGATGCGGCCCGCGCCTGCTATCGGAGGGCAGGCTTCACGGAGAAGGACAACTGTCTGTTTTGCGAAATGGATGTGCAGAGCAGCCGCTGAGGCAGAAAAGACGAAGTAGGCACCACAAGGCGAGCGCCACGCATGCGTGCAGCACCATCAAGCGTTGCTTCACGCCATAGAAGGAGCGGCGCAAGCGCCGCCGCGGCATAGCGCCCCTACCGAAAACCGCCACGTCCCATCGCGCATGGGGGTCGCATCGAGGAGGATCATGGACACCAACGGCTTCTTGACACTTCCCGTCGCGCGTAGGGGTCGCATGCCATGGGC
>JAEZJZ010000040.1 GCA_023436245.1 Bacillota bacterium
CGATGCACATTGGCAGCATGGTAATTTGATCTCGATCTGCGCCTTTGTTATACCCCACAGATAATCTCTCCCAACTCACCTGTATGGGTATATTATACCACTTGATCCAACATTATGTCAACTAGAAAGCGGTTTTCACACAGGCTGTCGGCTGTATCTGCATGTGCACAGTGGCAATGCCGCTGCCGGGATCATCCACCACCAGCCGGTAACTTACACGGGTGAGACTGTTGGCGGTGCCCGTCCAGAAGTAGAGCAATCCTACCAAAGACAGCGCCATTAACAGGCCGATCCCGGCCAGAACGCACTTCTGCAAGCGTCTACGCAAAATATGCCCCCCAATCATTACCTTCTCGCTCCAGTCTAGATCATGGACTTCTCCGCTGTCAAAGACAGGAAAAAGAGGCGGGCTAAAGCCCACCTCTCTAGCTCACTATTTCCTTAATCAGTAACTCGCCGGGCTGTACTACTTCGCCGCCGCTTGGGCGATGGTCACAACCATTTCAGCGCCAGCCAGCAGCTGCTTGATGGTGATGAACTCCTCTTTCGAGTGCACCTTTTCCATGCCAATGCCGAGTACTACTGCCGGCAACCCGCGACCGTTCAGGATGTTGGCATCACTGCCGCCGCCGGTGGGCACGAGGGTGGGGGTGAGACCTAGATCCCTGGCCGCCTGCACCGCAATCTGCACCACTTTGTCCTCCGCCCGCAGATTCATCGGAGGGTAACTCTCGGTGACGGTGATCTCGGCCTTGGCGCCCCACAGCTTGGCGGCTGCCTCAAACTCCGAAACCATGTGCTGCACCTGCGCCTGCAGTTTGGCGGCGTTACGGCTGCGGGCTTCGCAACGCAACTCGACCACTTCCGGCACAATGTTTGTGGCTAGACCACCAGAGATGACGCCGATGTTGCAGGTGGTCTCCTCGTCGATGCGCCCGAGCTTCATCTTCGTCACGGCATCTGCCACTACCTGAATGGCGCTGATGCCCTTCTCCGGTTCGATGCCGGCATGGGCTGGACGGCCAATCATCCTTACGTCGATCTTGCTCTGGGCCGGAGCGCTGGGGATGATCGTGCCGACGTCGCCGCTGCCGTCCAAGAAGTAACCGTACTCGGCCTTTAACTGGTTGCGATCGAGATTCTTGGCTCCAAACAGGCCGCCTTCTTCCGAAATAGTGAACAACAGCTCGATGTCGCCATGTGGGATCTTCTGCTCCTGCATGATGCGCACGCCTTCCAGCATCTGCACCACGCCGGCCAAGTCGTCGGCAGCCAGAATGGTGGTGCCGTCACTGAAGATAGCATCATCCTTGACTACCGGCTTAATGCCCAGGCCGGGCGTCACCCGGTCCATGTGGGCGGCAAACACCACGGTCGGCACGCCCGACAGCGTGCCGGCGTAGCGCCCGATTACATTGCCGGCGTTGCCGCCAATGGCGGCTCCAGCGTTATCCTCCACAACTTCCATGCCTAGGGTGGCCATCTTCTGCTTCAGCGCATCAGCGATGCCGCGCTCAGCGCGCGGAGCACTGTCTATCTGCACCAGTTCGCAAAACTCCTGAATCATCCGTTCCCGATTAACCATATGCATGACACCTCCATGAATCTACTGCCGTGACTGATTCGGCATCAGGTCACCAATTACCTGCCCGAAAAGCGAAAGGGATATGCAATCGACCTGATGTATCACAATCCCGCACTATGTTGCCTAATGAGACACCAGTTGGCTGATTGTTCGCGCACCTCTGCACTGGTATAATTAGGACAACTGAGAGGAGATGGTGCCATGGGAACGCTGGTGATTTGCTATTCATTGGAGGGCTCGACACGGCGCTTAGGTGAAGTGTTGGCCAAGGCATCCGGCGGAGAGCTGCGGGAAGTGAAGCCACATCGGGAGATACCTCGTCAAGGTTTCGGGAAATACTTCATCGGTGGCATGCAGGCGTTGTTCAAGCAGACGCCCGAAATAGCGCCTCTGAACATTGACCTTGCCAAGTACGACCTGGTGCTGATCGGCACCCCCACTTGGGCAGGTCACCTTGCCCCGGCAATGCGCTCCTGGCTGAAACACGCTGGTCTCTCCGGAAAAAGGGTGGGCCTTTACGCCACCTGCCAGGGTGATGTGGGCGGTGCCCTGCGCGACATGAAGGCGTTGTTGCCAGGATGCGAAGTGGTTGGCGAGTGCGGCTTCGTGATTAAGCCAGGGCAGGAGGCTGCAGAAGCGGCACAGGCGACTCAGTGGTATCAACAGATATCAGGCAAGAGATAACCAGTCATTGACAGAGGCCTCGGCTGTGACGCGTCAGCTGGGGCCTCTACTTTGGCTTAGTTGTCGCCGCTATGGCGCTGCGACATGCTGTCGCGACGAGGAAGAGAGCGAATGAAACTTTGGTCGCTCCTCAAACGTTTACTCTATTGGTAGCTAATTGGAAGGCCCAAGTTCTATTCAGCCAATGGCGGCTTGATAAACATGGGCTCCCAAACGGCTCACAGTAGAAGATGTGGGGAGGATAGGCGCTTTGTCAAAGATGAACAAGGGGCTGCTCACCGCCGTGGTAGTGATGCTGCTGGTTTGCGCATTTCTCTGGCAGACAAACTATGCCCAGCAACCCGAGATCGCGTATATAGAGCCAAGTGAAAGCGAGAAGGCGCTGGCGTCGATAGGTGGCGGTCACCTTTCGAAGTATCAGATCAGTGAGCGCTTGCCTGCGGGAACCACCATTCGAGTGTGGATCGAAGCATATGAGTTCGGCACCCGCGTCGAAGATGTGGTCGCTTTCGAGACACAACTGACCGAGCCTGCGCGCAATGTGCCATTCTTTCAGGTCCAGTACGGGGATGAAGTAGCCCTGGGCATTGGCGCCTTCCCTGGGGGTGCAGTGCAGGGCAAGTATCCAGTCGAAAAGTGGTCAGGTCTGTCCAGCCTGGGAGGTTCAGGCTGGGGTGGCGATCTCGCCGACGGCAGCCTAGTGGTACGAGTCACCGCCAATGGGCTGACTGAACGATGGCTGAATGGCCGTGATCAAGCCTTGCATGATTTGATGACCGAGCCAGAGAGCCGGGCCGCCTTCATCCGCGACAACGACTACGTCTACCTGTTGAAGGTGCAGGCCGTGAAGCCGAAGGCATAGCGCTCTCGTCCAGCGAGGGGTCATTGCTGGAGTGAATCCAAATGGAGAGGGGAGCTGTGTAGCATGCGAGAGCCACGCCGGAAACTGATCTTTGCTTTGGTGGGCCTGCTATTAGTCAGTCTTGCTCTCTGGCAAGCATGCCGTGAACGAGGGCCGGAAATAGCACAGGTCGAGCCCACTCAGGCCGAGAAGACTCTGCTTGCACTGCTTGATTACAGCGAGGCCGCCAAGTACGAAATCGCCAGCACCCTGCCAGCCGGAACGACGCTTCGGGTCTGGATTGAGGCCTACGAGCTCGGCACCCGCGTAGACGACATCGCTGCTTGCGAAATATACGTAACGGCCAAACAGCGCGGCCTGTCTTTCTTCCATCTACGCCGGGACACCGAGGTCGCATTGGCAATTGACCAGCCACCCATGGGAGTGGCACGAGGCAAGTATCCAGTGGAGAAGTGGATTGATCTGCCGGACGCAATGCTGACCTCCGGACCACCAGAGGGCAACCTCTTTGACGGCAGTCTGGTGCTGCATGTGCTGACACACGGAGTACATGACCAGTGGACTGGCGATTATCTCAATTATGCGCAACTGCTATCTGACCACCGCACCAGAGAACAGCTGATCGCGGGAGTCGACTACGTGTACATACTGAAGGCGCAAGCTATCCTGCGGCCGCGACAGTAGTTGAGGACGACCATATGGTCTTCATCAACGCTCTGCCGTTGGGCGCGTCGCCTTGGAGTTGAAGGTAGCCGATAGGGGACTCGATCTCGGGGTATGGGGGTGACCCGGAACGTTACTTGCTGCCAGCTACACTGCTGCTTGCCGTTCTCGTCTATGCCACCGCCGACCGACAGACCATCAGATCAACTGTCGAGGTCGAGTGCTACATCTATGAATCCGCACAGGAGTTGGTGGATGACAGCGATCTGGTGGTGACAGGCTATTCTATCGCCAGCGTGCTATACGGACCAGGCCTACACGCTCACCGATTCTCGGGTTAACACCGTTCTGAAAGCCTCCGCTCCCGAAGCAAAAGGAGGTTGGCGCAGGCCAGACAATAGCCGTAATCGAGCCCACCTACCTTTACGAGAGAGGGGTCCTCCCTGGCGCCATCAGGTTCTCACTCGACGGCTACCAGCAAATGAGACCTGGGGTAGAGTACATTCTCTGCCTACAGACGGTTCCGGGCCAGAAGCAGTTCACAATCAACGGAATAGTGCAGGGGAAACACAGCCGAGTCCAAATCGATGATGACTTCAGGGAGCAGCCACCGGAACGTTTAGCCAAGCTAACTCGCCTGCGCGAAGGGCTCGAATCTCTGTTCGACCTAAGGTAGGCCGCAACTTGGTCCGAGCGGAGCCATGAAAAGAGCCGTTACCGCTGGGCAAGAACCGCGATACAAGACAGCGCTTTGGGACTGGTTGTCGTCTGTCCTCGTCTCCAGGTTACTGCCGGCGTACAGCCGCCTAGTGTGACTTATGTTGAGCCCCAGCCTGCAATCCCAATAGCAACATTCGAAGAGTCCTGCCGTCACGGAAGACAGCAGGACTCTTCGATTTGCGCCGGACCGGAGCTCAACCAAAGCCGGGGGAGTGTCAGTGATAAGGCCTACGCCTAGCTGGAAGGCCCCCCGGCAGGCAGACAGGTTTAGCGCAGTCCCCACGTGTGATGACTGCAAGATGAACCTGCTTGTGCTAATTTGGCCAAAGACTAGGCCGACGAACGTGCAATTCTGAGACCGCCTCAATCGTCTATCTGTTGAGAAGAGGACATGACACAGATAGGTGACTTCGCAGCCTCACCCTATGTGTCCGATGTCGAGGGAGGCTGGCTAATGATCGGTCCCGACTGCGCACCAGATCAGTCCGCGAACGACCAGCGCTGCTTAATGGTCATGGTCAGTGAGCAGGCCCCAGAACTCTACCGGACCGCCCTAAGGATCGCCCGCAACCCTGACGATGCTCAAGATATTGTCGCGAATGTTGCGCTGAAGATCGGCACTATGGCTCCTGAGAGACTGCCGCTGAATGCGCAAAGCAACTGGCTGCATGCGGTGACACGAAACCTGGCCCTAAACTACGTTAAGCAACGAGCTCGTTGCTCGCCGGTTGAGTGGATTGAGCAGATTACGGCGGGCCCATGTGACCAGCCAGAAAACGCAGTCCAAGAGTTAGTAGATTTTGAGCTACTGCTTGCCTGTCTAGACGAGATTCCGAGGCTAATAATTGTGGAGAAAATCAGCAACCAGCGGACGCACAAGGAAATAGCGAAAATGCTCAGGCTGCCGGAGGGAACAGTTAGGCGCAAATACAGTGAGGCCCTGCGGTCGCTGCGGCAGTCAGTTGAGGCGTGCCAAGTGATTGAGTAAAAAGCCGGCATTTCCTGAACAAACACACCCCTCTGAGTTGTCTATATGGTGAAGGGCGAGTTTGCTGGCCAGAAGAAGCAGAAAAGGAGTGATAGAGAATCCACCATTAGCTCGACTCGCGGGACGCTATCTGCAGTCTCAGAAGGTCCAGACCCTGTTCACCAGAATGAAGGCGAGTGTTTGTTGCATCCATAGCAAGTTGACCGGATTTCGCATCCATGATGGCTTGCGCAGGCTTCCGCACAGTCCAACCCTGGGTGCCTGCCCTGGCGTTCTGCAGTTTTTCCGGATACGGGTTACAAAACGCAAGAAATTACGCACAATCGTCCTCGTAGTGAATGGGTCTCGTCAAGCGGCTAAAGGGCGGTGATCATCGCAAACAAGGAACAGATGTAAACGGTAATATCTAATGGACAGATTTCGGCCACTTCCACTGGATAAGATTAGCCACTCTCTACCACTCGTTCGGTATACTGGACGAGTCGGAGAGGGAGTGGAACGAATGGTGGGATGGTCTA
>JAEZJZ010000052.1 GCA_023436245.1 Bacillota bacterium
CCCCGCCGCCGGGGGGGCCGGCATCGGCTCGCCACGCCGAGCCTCTACGGGTGAGCAAATTGAACAGCCTTGAGGCCCTACTAATTGGGAATCTGGTCGTTGACAGTGGCGCCGTTGCTGGTATAATTGCAGTAAATAATGAATTACTAATATAGTCTTGAGGTGAGACGATGAGCTCTAAGGAAGCCCAGAGAATGCTGGCCGATGTGTTCAAGGCGCTCGGTCATCCGATTCGTCTGGGTATAGTCTTGATGTTGCGGGAGGGTGAGCGCTGCGTCTGCGAGATGGTGGAGCAACTCGGTGGAGGACAGCAGTCGAACGTCAGTCAGCATCTGGCCGTGCTCCGCGCGGCTGGCATTCTGGACAGTCGGAAGGAAGGCCTTAGCGTCTATTATCGACTGCGGTATTCCGAGGTGTTGGAGCTAGTCTGCTGCGCAGAGAAACTCTTGTTCAAACAGATGCAGGTGGGCAATGCTGCCCTGCGACCTGACGGGGAATAAGGAGGCACTCGATCGATGGGCATCTTATCTTGGCTGAATGACCAATTGCTGAAGATGACGTGGCTACATGACGCGGTCACTTGGCTGCTGAACCGGCTGGGCATGGATCTGAGCACCCCGCTGGGAGCCAGTGTGCATTTCTTCATTTATGACACAATCAAGATCTTCACCCTGCTGTCAGTGATGATCTACGCCATTTCATATATCCAGAGTTTCTTCCCGCCCGAGCGGACCAAGCGAACTCTGGGCAAGGTGAATGGCATCAGCGGCAATATCATCGGAGCTTTGATGGGTACGGTGACCCCTTTCTGCGCCTGTTCCAGCATCCCCATCTTCATCGGTTTCACGCAGGCAGGCCTGCCGTTGGGCATCACCTTCTCCTTTCTAATCTCCTCTCCACTGGTGGACATGGCGGCTCTGTTGCTTCTGGTGGACATCTTCGGGGCGAGAATAGCTGTCTCCTATGTTCTGGTCGGTTTGCTGCTGGCAGTGGCCGGCGGAACTCTGATCGGTAAACTGCGCATGGAGAATCAGATTGCGGACTTCATCGCCCGTGGCGGAATGCAGACGGGAGAGGAAGCGGCTACCGCTGAGCAAGCTATGACGCGTGCAGAGAGAATGGGTTACGCAGCTGAGCAGATGCGCGAAGTGTTTGGTCGGGTTTGGCCGTACATTCTAGTGGGCGTCGGTATTGGCGCGGCCATTCATAATGTCATTCCGGAGGAATGGATTCAGGCGGTGTTGGGGGACGGAAATCCATTCGCTGTCATCCTGGCCACCATCCTGGGGGCGCCGATGTATGCGGATATCTTCGGTACCATCCCCGTGGCGGAATCACTCTACGCCAAGGGCGTGGGGGCAGGCACGATCATGGCTTTCATGATGGCAGTGACCACGCTCTCGCTACCGTCGCTGGTTATGCTCAGCAAGGTGGTTAAGCCCAAGCTGCTCGCCACCTTCATCGTGGTAGTGATGGGTGGAATCATCATCATCGGTTACCTGTTCAATTGGCTGACCCCGACTCTGTTGCGCACCGCGATCTAAGAAGGGCGGCTCCGCTTGGCCTGAGCCGGATGGTTTTCGCGTGTTGTGTTCGGGAACTGGGCGCAAACGCGCCTGAAATAAGGGAGGAAGCAAAGATGCAAATCAAGGTGTTCGGCACCGGTTGTGCCAACTGCAAGAAGCTGCTCAAGTTTACAGAAGAGGCAGTGCAAGAGCTCGGACGTCAGGACGAGATCATCTATGTCACTGAGCTTGCCCAGATCGCTCAGGCTGGCGTCATGCGCACACCCGCGCTGATGCTGGGTGGTCAGCTGAAGGTTACCGGTCGCGTCCCGCAGAAGGATGAGATCAAGCGGCTGATTAGCGAAGCGGAGTAGGCACTGGAACCACATGGCAAGAGAGCACAGGCCTGAAGCTAATGCCCTGTGCTCTCATCTTCGATGTCGCTGCCCGGCTTGGGGGATGCTGCTGCTTCTGCTCTACTCCCTCAGGCACAGCTTGCTGGTCCTGGTGGCGGGCACATCTATCGGCTTCGTGAAGCAGGTCACGTCCAGCGGGAAGTACGGAACCTTCAGTATTGAGCTGAAGTATGCCATGGGGGCAGTTGTGCTGCTGATTGCGCTCCACATGTTCTATCTCGGGTTCTAGCTCTTCACACAGGCAAGCGGGTCGCATCCATGCGACCCCTACGGCGGACGCACAGGTTCGTAGGGGCGCCATGCATGGCGCCCGTAACCTAGCAGCGGAGTGGGAGGTGACTTCATGGAGAGTTGGTCAATTGAAGACGATCCACGTCAAGCTGCCATGCTTGAGCATCATCTGCGAGTTTCCGGTCAGACGCTTTGGGTCTGGTTGGGCGTCGACGAGACCTGATGAACATATGAATTGCGGCCGTTCGGGTCAACGGCCAAACCGAACCTGCCGGTAGAGTTCGTTTGTTTCCGTCTAGCGGATGCGTGGACGCTGCAACTGGATCAGCGTCTGCTCGACCGAAGCCGGATTAGGCTGGAATTTGAGCAGTTGGGTTTTGTGGAGATCGCAAAGGCCGGGTGCAGGGAGTAATCCCTTGCCCGGCCTTTCTGGATGAGTATCATAGCCGCGTCTCGCCGCGGCGCTGGACTCTACTCCAGCGTGGTCAGTTCCTTGCGCTCAAACACCGACACGGCCAGACTCATGAACAGCAGGTAGACCAGGACGATGCCGAGCGGCATCAGGTAGTTGATGGCGCTGCTGTTCAGTATCTGCATCAGCGGCTCGGTGAGTTGGCGCAGCAACTGCTTGGGAATGACGAGTGGGATGAAGAAAACCAGAAACAGTAGCCGAATGTGTGTCGAGGCTTTGAAGTACCCGAACCGGAACACCAGCAGCATGTACAGGCCGATCAGTACCAGGAACGGGCTGCTCCAGGCGAGCGCCATTCCCAAGGGAAAGACATTCGTCTCCGTGATGCCGATCAAGGGGTAGACGGCGGAAGCGCCTGCCAGCACGCCGACGCTGATCAACCAGAAAACCAGCACCGACACGTATTTGCTGATCACGAACTGTGAGCGCGAACAGGGCAGTGTCCAGAGAAAGCCATAGGTATGATTCTTCTCTTCCAGATAACAGATTCGGGCGGCGAAGTTCCAGACGCTGACCGCCAAGAAAGTCAACAGCATCGTCACCGTTGAGTCGCTGGCCGAGAACACAGCGCTGAGCACGATACCCAGGGCCAGGTAGGTCCAGACCTGCTTGATCACCAGCGAAATGTCTTTGCGTACCAGATACCACATTGTCAGATTTCCCCCTTTACCAGCAGGCTGAGAATGTCGTCCAGCCCCAGTTTGCGCACGTCAAACGCCACGCCGGGAAACTGCCCGCGCAGGCTGGCTAGGTTATCCGTCACACCAATTCCATTGAAGCCATCCGAGTGAAAGGCGAGCAGCGACTCCTTGATGCGCTCGCTTCCGTCGTGAATGGGAAAGCGCACCGATTGATAGCGGTCTTCCAGATCGTCCTTCTCGCCGGTCAGAATCACCTGTCCCCCATTGATGAAGGTGACGTAATCGGCTACCTTCTCCAGATCCTCCGTGATGTGCGACGAGAAGAAGACGGAGCGTCGTTCGTCCTGCATCACAGCCAGCAGCTCCTGCAGCACTTCCTTGCGCACCAGCGGGTCCAGGCCGGAAGTTGGTTCATCCATGATCAGCAGTTCTGGACGGTGTGCCAACGCCAGCGCCAAGGCCAGCTTCACCCGCATGCCCTTGGAGAGTTGCTTGATGCGCTTGCTGCGGTCGATGTTGAACTTGCTGAGCAACTCCGCGAACTGCCGTTCATCCCAGCTGCGGTAGTAGCGGCTGACAAACTCGCCAGTCCAGGCTACGGTACTCTCCTCATAGAACCACTGTTCTTCGCCCACATAACCTACTCGGGACTTGATTTCATTGCCGTCACGCTGGTAATCCCGGCCGAGAACCCTGATCTGGCCACTGTCTGGGCGCAACAGGTTCATCAACAGCTTGATTGTCGTGCCCTTTCCGGCTCCGTTTGGTCCCACAAACCCCATGATGTATCCTCGCGGCAACTGCAGATTGACGTTTTGCAAGCTGAACCTGCCTAGCTGCCTGCAAAGACCCTTGGTTTCAATTGCGAACTCCTCCATCACCAGACGCCCTCCTCGTCGATTATCCCGTTCAATAGTGCTAATAGCTCCTCAGCTGACATTCCATTGGCCTTCGCAACCTGGCAGGCCGCCAGCAGCTGTTGACGCAGTTCCTGCGTAATTACCTTGCGCTGGTCGCCGGTGACGCCCTCGGCCACGAACGATCCCATACCCGGGCGCGTGTAGATCAGACCTTCCTGTTCTAGTTCCTGGTAGGCGCGCTTGGTGGTGATTACGCTAGTGGTCAAATCGGCTGCCAGTTGCCGGATGGAAGGGAGCGGATCGCCCCCGCGCAGCTCCCCGGCGATGATTTTCTGGCGGATTTCGGCCACGATCTGTTCATAAAGAGGCAGCGGATTGTGGTGCGACAGTCGAATAAGCACCAGTGGCCTCCTTTCATTCACACTATATACACTATGCACAGTATACACAGTGCATGCAACCTGCGCAAGAGGGTGCTGACTCCTTTTTGTCGAAGACCTGTCGGGTGAGACGGAGGGCCAGAACCTTGGTCTCTTCGGATTGTCATGCGGCAGTCGTCGT